>JACQHH010000204.1 GCA_016199125.1 Candidatus Lambdaproteobacteria bacterium | reverse complement strand
GAGAGGGTTGCCATGCACAACAACATCGTCGAATTGACCGACCAGTCCTTCGAGTCGTTCCTCAAGAGCGCGGGCCGGCCGGTGCTGGTGGATTTCTGGGCGCCCTGGTGCGCGCCGTGCCGGGCCGTGGCCCCCACCATGGAAGCGCTGGCCAAGAGCTACGAGGGACGCGCCATGGTGGCCAAGGTGAACGTGGACAGCGAGCAGCAGATCGCCGGTGCCCTGGGCATCCGCTCCATTCCCACCGTGGCCGTGTTCAACGGCGAGGAGGTGGTGGACGTGCGCGTGGGGGCCCTGCCCCGTCACGCCTACGAGCAGATGCTCGACGCCGCGCTGGATGGCTCCGCCTCCTAGGGCGCCGCGCACCCCTGGCCCGGTTGGCCGCTTCGCGGCCGGCCGGAGCATTCACCCCACGGAGCCCACCCCATGGAAACCGTGATCGGCGTCGGCGTGCTGGTGCTCTACCTTGCGCTGCAGTTGTGGATCCTGCCCCGCATGGGAGTGCCCACGTGAATGAGCCCCCAAGGCTGCCGCGTGCCGGATCAGCCTCCACGCCCGCGCTTGCAGGACACCGCGGACGACCCGCCGTAAACCCCGCCCGGACGCATGCCCGGTGCCACGGCCGCGCCGGCCGCCGGGCCGACAGTTGACCGCCCCGCGGCGGGGCGTGTCATACTCCCTCTGTGATATTGCCTGTCGCGGCGCGGAGCCCGCCTCCGCTTCGGCGCGAAGTTGGCGCCGCGCGACCGTCGAGGCGCCTGATCCCATTGCCGGGTTGCACCGCGCCGCCACAAAGGAGCCCGCGCCGTGCCCGCCGCGCCCATCGACACCGCCCGCTTTTTCAACCGCGACGCGCGCGTGGTGGCCGCGGACCTGCTGGGCAAGCTGCTTTGCCATTGCGTGCAGGATCTCTGGCTGTGCGCGGTCGTCATCGAGGCGGAGGCCTACCTGCTGGAAGAGCGCGCGAGCCATGCCTCCCTGGGGTACACGGAGAAGCGCCGCGCCCTGTTCATGGCGCCGGGCACGATCTACATGTACTACGCGCGCGGCGGCGACTCCTTCAACGTGAGTTGCCGCGGGGAGGGGAATGCGGTGCTGGTCAAGGCGGCCCTGCCGCTGCCCCTGCATCCGGCCGGGGCGCAGGCGGGCAGCGGGCCACCGCTGCGGGCGCAGGCGGAGCCCATGTTGCGGGCCATGCGCGCGCGCAATCCCCTGCCCGGCGACCGCCCCCGGCCCGACGCGCGGCTGTGTGGGGGGCAGACGCTGCTCTGCCGCGCGCTGGGCTTGAAGGTCGGCGAATGGGATGCGCGGCCCTTTGACGGGCAACGCCTGACGCTCATGGACACGGGCTATCGCCCGCGGGCCACCATCCGCACCACGCGGCTGGGGATTCCGGCCGGGCGGGACGAGCACCTGCCGTACCGCTTCGTGGACTACGACCATGCGCGGCACTGCACGCGCAATCCCCTGGCCGGGCGCAACGGCACGGGCGCGGCCTATGTGGACATCATTCCCAATCCCGATCCGCACGTGCCGGCGCTCGATGCAGAGGCCGCCGCGGGCCCGCCAGCGGCCCCGCGCGGCGTTGCAATCCCCCCCCTGGAATGATAAGCGTGGGGGGATACATCTTCCGCTTCACGACCCCACGGGAAAAGGACAAGCACATGAATCTGTTGACCAAATTTGCATCGACCCTGGCGGTGAGCGCAATGGTGCTGGCGCTGGTGTCCACCCTGGCCTGGGGCCAGTCGATGGAAATCAAGCAAGCCAAGGACGAGCTCGCGCGCAATCCTTCCAGCGTGCCGACGCGGCTCAGGCTGATCGCACTGTACAATGAGTCGGGCATCGAGGCCCTGAAAGCCAAGAAGTACAACGACGCCATCGGCGCCTACATGGACGCGATGGACGTAGTGGCCACGAGCAACGGATCGGTGCCCAAGAACCATCCCTATGCCCAGGAAGTGACGTACAGCATGGCCTACACGCACATTCAACTGGGCCTGGACGATGCGGCCGTCGACGAGTTGAGCGAGTTGGTGGCGGGCGACCCGAACAACATGGATGCGCGCTACCTGCTGGGAGTGACCCTGCTGCGCAGTCCCGCGGGTGACAACTACAAGAAGGGCCAGGAAGTGCTGCGCGTGATGGCGCTGGAAGGTAAAGGGGTCGACCACGCCCGCGCCACCCATGCCGCCATCCGCTTCGGCTACAATCACGCCGTGATCGCACACGCCATGGGCAAGTCCCAGGCCGCGCTGGACCTGCTGGCACCGCTGTTCGCCGAATACGGCGCCGAAGGCGGGGCCAACCGCAACGAGAACGCCGCGGTGCAATATGCCATGGGCATCTTCGCGCTGGACCTGGGCAATGCCCCGGGCGCCATGGCTTCGCTGGAAGGGGCGGGCGTCGTCGATTCGAACTTCAAGCTGAAGAACGGCGTGAAGGTCGCCGATGTGCTGGCCGGCGTGTACTATCAGTCCGGGATCGAATTCCTCAGCAAGCGCAACGAGGAAGGGGGGCGCAACGCGCTGGACATGTTCAATTCGGCTGAGTTCATGGAAGGCAAGGACGCCACCGACATCCACCATGGCAAGGCCCTGGCCTATTACCGCCTGAACGACACGAACAACGTCTCCAAGGAACTGTCGGTCATCGCGGCCAGGAACCCGGTGGAATTCAAGAAGATCGTCGCCCAGTAACCGGCATGACCCTTGTGGCCCGACCGTCCGCGGACGGGCCGGGCCCTGCCCGCGCGCTGCGCCCGCACGTCACGACCCCGTTTTGCATTGGCCCGAGTGACCGCCGGCCCGACGGTCGGCGTGCATCGACGCAGGATTTTGCGCGCGGGCGCCGGACGGATTGTCAGCGGCCGCGGCGGCGCGCCCGTGATGACACACCATCCCCATCAGCGGCCGGGCAGGGCCCGTCCGCGCAGTTCTCCATCGACCCCGTCGCCGGAACGGCTACCCCATGGCAACACTGGAAGAGCAGTTCGAGCAGGCCCTTACGGAAATCCGCTTCGACGAAAGCGGGCGTAACATCCTCGACGCGGAGATCGTGACCGAGTGCGTGGTGCACGGCGACAGCGTCGCGCTGACGCTGGATCTGCCACCCGGCACCAAGCAGCGCAGCACGCTGCCCTCGCAGGTCAAGGCGCGCCTGGAAAAGATCCAGGGCATCAAGTCCGTCAGCGTCCGCCTGGCCGACGAGGCCCATGCCGCGCCCGCAGGCCATGGCCACGGGAGCCATGCAGGCCACGCCCACGCAGGCCATGCCCATGCCGCGCCCCAGGCCCCGGCGCCCGGAACGCCCCGCGCCCCGCAACGCCCCAACCGCCAGCTCTACCTGGACAACTACGATGCGGTGATCGCCATCGCCAGCGGCAAGGGCGGCGTGGGCAAATCCACCGTCGCCGTGAACCTGGCCGTGTCCCTGCAACGCATGGGGCACAAGGTGTCGCTCTTCGACGCGGACATCTACGGCCCCAGCCTGCCCATCATGCTGGGGCTGCGCAACACCAAGCCCAAGCTGGAGGGGAACAACATCGTGCCCATGGAGAAATACGGGCTGAGCCTGATGTCCATCGGCAACCTGGTGGAAGAAGCCGCGGCCACCATCTGGCGCGGGCCCATCGTGCATCAGGTGATCGAGCAACTGCTGCGCGACACGCGCTGGCCGGGGGGCGATTTCATGATCATCGACATGCCGCCGGGCACCGGCGACGCCCAGCTCACGATCTCCCAGCTCACCGAGCTGGCCGGGGCCGTGATCGTCTCCACGCCGCAGGACGTGGCCCTGCTGGACGCGCTCAAGGGTATCGCCATGTTCGAGAAGGTGGACGTGCCGGTGCTGGGACTGGTCGAGAACATGAGCGCCTTCATCTGCCCCAACTGCGGCCACGAGACCGCCATCTTCGACAAGGGCAATGCGCACAAGGCGGCCGGCCAGCACAACATTCCGTTCCTGGGCCGCGTACCCATCGAGCTGGGCATCCGGGAGGGAGGCGACCTGGGGGCCCCGGTCGCCGCCGGAGACGAGAACGCTCCGGCCGCCAGGGCCTTCCGGCAGATCGCCGAGGCCATGCTCAAGTCGCTGGAGCAGCACTAGCGGGCGCTGTTGCCGGAGCCCTGAACGGCTTCAGACGCGGCGCCCTGATCTGGGGGGTGCGGAACGACGCCGGACGCGCCGCCGGGATTGGGATGGCGTCAATCGCGACCGGAGCCTGCGGGCGCGGCAGGGGAGTGCGCGCGCCAGCCGCTCCAACTCGGGCTGCTGACAGCGTCGTTCAGCCGGCCTGAATGGCGTCCTTGTACGTCTGCAAGGCGTTGCGGTCCACGATGCGGATATGCCCGCGGCCCAACTCCAGGAAGCCGTGGTGCTCGAAGTCCTTCAGGATGCGGCTCACCACCTCCCGCGCGGAACCCAGCTCCACGGCAAGCTGCGCGTGCGTGCGCTCGATGGAGCTTTCCGCCGGGCTCGCGGTGGCATGCAGCATCAGCTCCGCCAGCCGCAGGTCCACGCGCCGGAAGGCCACCTCCTCCACCACCAGCATCAGCTCCGAGAGGCGCTGGGAGAGCATCTGGGTCATGAAGCCCTGCAACTCCGGGTGGATGAGGCTCAGCCGACCGAACTCCTGCACGGGCACCATGATCAACCGCACGTTTTCCTCGGCTTCGGCGATGGCCGGATAGTCCGTGCCGGACAGGCCGCAGGAAGACGAGAGCACGCAGGTTTCCCCCGGCTGCACGCGGTAGAGCGTGATCTCGCGCCCGGTCTCCCCGATCTTGTACACTCGCACCTGCCCCTGCAGGATCAGCGGCACCATCTCGCAAGGCAGCCCCTGTTCGTAGAGCACGGTGCCCCGCGGCGCCTCGCGCAGGCTGGCGCCGCGCGCCAGCTCGTCGCACAGCTTGCGGCTGAAGGCGGGGAAAATCCGCTTGATCTCCATGCCATCCATGTCACCCCTCCTTCGAGACGGTGTGCGGCGCGCCGCGCGAGGCCGTGCGGCCTGCGGATCAGAATGGGCCGTGGGAGCGGCCGTGCAGGAACTGCTGCCACACCGGATTGGTGTCGGTCTGGATCGCCGCCGGAGAGCCCTCGGCAATGATGCGTCCCTTGTAGAGCATGCACACATTATCGGCGATCTGCATGGATGTGGCCAGATTGTGGGAGATGACCAGGCAGGTGATGTGAAACGCGTCGCGCAGCTCCATGATCAGCTCGGCCATGGAGGTGGCGGTCACCGGGTCCAGGCCCGATTCCGGCTCGTCGAACAGCATGATCTTGGGCTGCAGCATGATTGCCCGTGCTACGCCCACGCGCTTCTTCATGCCGCCGGACAGGTCGCTGGGCATCTTGTCCTCGATCCCCGGCAAATCCAGGCGTTTGAGCATGGCCAGCACACGCTCACGGATCTCCTGCTCGTGCAGCCGTGTGTGCTCGCGCAGGGGAAAGGCCACATTGTCGTACACCGTCATCGAATCGAACAGCGCCGAATACTGGAACGACATGCCGATGGTCTTCCGCACCGCCCGGCGCGCGTCGGCGGACAGGGTGCCCAGGTCCGTGCCGTCAATGAAGATGCGCCCGGCGTCCGGCGGCATGAACCCCATGATCAGCTTGAGGATGGTGGACTTGCCGTGCCCCGAGCCACCCATGACCACGGTGACCTTGCCCCGCGTCACGCGCAACTCCAGGTCGTCCAGCACCGTGCGCGCGCCGAAACGCTTGATGACGTGATCCATGAGAATCATCACCTCACCGCCGGGCGTGGCGGCGGCCGCGGCCATCGTCTGCTCCAGCAGGCTCATGGGAATCGCCGGCGCCGGCAAGGTACGAGTGCGCACCGCGGGTGTCCCCGCGGCGAGGGTCTACGGCTGGCGCATGGAAATGCAGACGGTGCGCCGCCCCCGCCCCGCGGGCCGTCGCAGCGGCGGCCCGCCGGCGGAGCGGCTGCGTTCATTGTTCGACCACGTGTTCCAGCAGGCGCAACAGATCGGTGTGCGTCACGATGCCCAGCAGCCTGCCCTTGCTGTCGGCGACAGGCACGCAGCGGTACTTCTTCTTCAGAAACAGCGCGATGGCCTTCTCGACGTTGGCCTCCGGGCGCAGGGCCTGCACATGGGTGACCATCACCTCGCGCAGGGGCAGCAGCATGTCCAACGTGGCGTGGTACTGTTCGTCGGGGGTCATGGACTTGCCGTGCAGCACATTCTTCAGCAGGTCGGTTTCCGTCACCAGCCCCACCAGCTTGCCGCTGTTTTCGTCCACGATGGGGATGTGCCGCACCCCATGCTCGCGGATGAGCTGCATGGCATCCATGACCAGGGCCTCCGGCGTCAGCGTGCGCACCGGCTTCGTCATCACCGACGCCAGGGTCAGCGCATGCGTGCCGTTGTCATGTTCATTTCGTTCGTAAAACCAGTGCTTTGCCGCCATGAAGCGCGTCCTTGTGGTTGCGGCTGCGGGGGCTCGGGCGTCTGCCGCCCTACTTCATCTTTAGCACAGGCGGCCCCGAAACGGGAGCCAGGGGGCGGCGGAAAAGCCGCGCGCACGGCTGCCTGCCGGGCGCCGTCAGGGCGGCGAGATGTCCTCGCCCTGGCTGCGATGTTCCTCCGTGAGCGCCACGGCCTCGTCGATGTCGTCGGTGATGCGCAGCAGCTTGAAGTCGGCCTCGGTGAGCATGCCCCGGCTCAACTGCTGCGCGCTGATCCAGTCCAGCAGCCCGCGCCAGAAGTCCGTGCCGAACAGCACCACGGGGAAAGGCTTGATCTTGCGCGTCTGGATCAGGGTCATCGTCTCGAACAGCTCGTCCAG
>JACQHH010000203.1 GCA_016199125.1 Candidatus Lambdaproteobacteria bacterium | reverse complement strand
GCGCTTCATCCAGAAGGAAGCGTTCAAGGTGCTCAACCTGTTCTGATGCGCCGGGCGTGCCGCGGACGGTGGGCCGGCCTCCGTGTCGTGGCGGCTCCAGGCCCGTGCGGGTCAGGCCGGCGGGCGATCCTCGGAAGGAGTCAGGCTCCGCGCGCGGGCACGAATCCAACGCCTGCCAGGCATCACGCGCGCGCCCAGGCCGCGGGTGCAGCATTGCGCTCAGGCCGGCCCGCCGCGGCGCCGCCTTCTCCCGCAACCCTCCGCATCTCCCGCGCCACCGGCGACCATGCCCTACGAGATTCCGCAGCCCGAGCACAAGGCGCGCTACGTGCGCCGCAAGTTCGGGGAAATCGCCCGGCGCTACGACCTGTTCAACGACCTGATCACCCAGGGCCAGCACCGCTACTGGAAGAACGTGCTGGTGGGGCGCCTGGAATTGCAGGGCGGCGAGCGCGTGCTGGACCTCTGCTGCGGCACGGGGGACATCGCGCTGCGTTGCGCACGGCGGCTGGGGCCGCGGGGCAGGGTGGTGGCCGCCGACTTCAGCGAGCAGATGCTGCACGTGGCCCGCACGCGGCTGCCCGTGCGCCCGGCGGGCCAGGGGGGGCCGCCGCTGGCGCTGCTCTGCGGCGATGCCATGCACCTGCCCTTTCCGGATGCCAGCTTCGATGCCATCGCCATCGGCTACGGCCTGCGCAACGTAACGCACCTGGAAGGTTGCCTGGCCGAGTTGCGCCGCGTGCTCAAGCCGGGCGGCGTGCTGGCCTCGCTGGACGTGGGCAAGGTGCGCTCACGCATCGTGGCGGCGCTGAACCATGTCTACTTCTTTTACGTCGTGCCGTGGATCGGCCGTCGCTTGCAGCCCGGCCAGGAGATGTTCACCTATCTGCCCGAATCCTCCCGCGCCTATCCCCACCAGGACCGGCTCAAGGAGCTGCTGCGCGTGCAGGGCTTCGTGCGCACCGAGCTGATCGAGTTCCTCCTGGGGGCGTCCGTGATCCACGTGGCCCGCAAACCGGCGGGATAGGCAGGATCATTCAGCGGGCCAGGAGCGCGCGCGGATGGCGAGGGTGCGCCGATGCGATGAGCGTGGCGGAAGTGCAAGGCGGCCCCGCGCCCTGCGATACGCCCGCATTGCGGGCTCCTCCGGGCCGCGGAATTCGCGACGATCTGAAAGAGAATTTGTCTCAGGGGGCGTTGCGGGGCGCGTCCAGGTTGCCCGCCGTCTGCGACGCGGCCGGAGTCTCGACATTCGACGCGCTGCGCCCGGCGTTCTTGAGCACGGACAGCTCTTCCACGATGGGCACGTTGACCTGCATGCCCGCCCGCAGGCGTCCGTCGATGAAGCTGGGGTTTTCCCGGTACATGAGCCACATGGGCACGCTGGCGGCCTGGGCGATGGACCACATGGTGTCGCCACGGCGCACCTTCACGCGCTCCAGGCTCGCCACGCCGAAATAGGAGTAGAAATCCTCCTCGCGGCTGTTGTGATACTCGGCGCGTGTCTGGTTGAACGCATCCAGTTCCACCTGCTCCAGGGGAATGCGCATGCGCTGGCCCGGGGCCAACTGGTCGCCGTTGCGCAGGCGATTGAGGGCGCGAATCTCGTTGGTGGCCACCCGGGCCCAGTCGGCATAGTGGCCCAGGGTTTCCCCATAGGCCGAGCGGATGATGCCCACCCGCCGCTTGGCGTCATAGGCTTCCACGTCCAGGTCCGGAAACACCGGGGCGCCCTCGGCCGGCTGCAGGGCCAGGGCGTCGTCGGCGTTCCCGCGATAGCCCTGGGGATGGTAGGCCGCGGTCAGCGCCACGCCCTCGCCTTGAGCCGCCGGCGCACTTTCCACCGCGGCCACGGCCACCACGGCGGCTTGCCCCGTTGGCGCGCCGGGCGCCGCGCCCGGCGCACGGTCAATCGTGTCGGCGACGATGTCATTGGCGTCGGCGACGGCCACCGCGCCCGGCGGCGCTTCACCCATGCCGGGAATGATCAGCCGCTGGCCCGGGCGGATGCGGTTGTAGCGCGAGATGTTGTTGGCCTCGGCGATGCGCCGCCAGGAGATCTTCAGGCGACGGCCGATGGAGTACAGCGTGTCGCCCCGCTCCACGCGCACCTGGTTCAGGCGCGTCTGGCGCGATTTGCGCTCCGCGGACGGCACGGCGGCGATGAACTCCTCCGGCTGCACGTGATGCGGCACGCGCAGCACGAATCCGCTGGGGATCAGCTTGTCGCCCAGCAGCACCGGGCGCCGCAGGCTGGGGTTGAGCTGCTCCAGGTGTGCCTGATCCAGCCCCAGCGTCTGGGCCGCGCTTTCCAGCGACAGGTAAAAGGGCAGCGCCACGGGCGTGAAGCGCAGCGGCGGCTTGAGCGCCAGCTCGCCAAAGTAGCGCTCATAGTGCGTGGCCACTTCCCGCGCCGCCAGGAATTCGGAGTAGAAATTCTTGCTGGCGAACTTGAACAGGCGCCCGTGATAGGTGCGGATCAGCACGCCCAGGTCGCGCGTGCCCGTGCGCGCCACGATGCTTTCCAGGGAGTTGGGGCCATGGTTGTACGCCGTGATGGCCAGCGGCCACGTCCTGAGCCGGTCATGATTCTGGCGCAGGAACTTGGCTGCCGCGCGCGTGGCGATGAGGGGGTCCAGCCGCTCGTCCACGTCATACTGCACCTGCATGAACTGCTTGCCCGTGCCACGCGTGAATTGCCAGATGCCGGCCGCGCCGAACTTGGAATAGGCCTTGTAATTGTAGGAGGACTCCACGTGGGGCAGGAAGCCCAGATCGCTGGGCACGCCGTGCCGGGCCAGGATGGCGCGGATGTACTGCAGGTAGCTGCCCGATTCGATCAGCCCCTGCTTGAAGCGGTCGGCCAGGCCCCGCTGGAAGCGCACTTCCCGCGCGGAATCGCGCAGGTCGTCCGGCGTGACGTCGGCGGGAAACAGCGCCAGCAGGCGTGCCTCTTCGCCGGTGGGTGTCTCGCCGCGCTCCAGGGTCTGCGCCAGGCTGCGCAGATTGTGGGTCACGGCGGCCTTGCGTGCACGCACCACGCGCGCCTGGCTGCGGCGCGAGAGCCCGGTGAGGTCCAGCTCCTCGTAGATCGGCGCGGTCAGCGCGCCGTCGTGGATCACGCCCTGCTCCGAGGAGAACTCGGCGAAGATGCGGATCCACACCGCCTTCTGCGCTTCGATCACCGCGGAGGTGGGGAAATGGACCTCCTGGTCCCCCTCCTCCGTGGGCGGGGCCTCGGCCAGGGCCGCTTCCAGGGCGGCGCTGACCGGGATGGGCTCCTTGCCGTTGCGCGCGGCCTGCACGGCCTCATCGGTCATGGGCAGCGTACGGTCGTCCGAATCGTCCTCCGCATCCGCCATCTCGCTGTCGGCGTTATCCTGCTCTTCCGCGTCCGCGGCGGCGGGCAGAGACGCCGCGGGCGCCGTGCCGGCGGCCTCCGGCGCCACGTCCTGTACCGGCCGGGAAGGCGGCGTGGCGCCGGCCGCGGCCGGTGCCTGGGTGGCCGCGGCGTCCTCGCCCGCGGCTTGTCCTGCCGTGGCGTCCTCGCTCGCGGACAGGGCGTCCGTCGCCGGGGCGAGCAATGCCGCTCCCGCGCCGCTGCGCAGGGCGGCCTGCTCCTGCGCCGCGGCGGTCTCCGCGTCGGTCAGATGCCCGGCACTCCACAGCAACAGGGCCAAGCCAAGCAAAACCAATCTAGGCTTCATTTCCTTTTTTCTTTTCCGAGTTGCATGCGGATTCGGTTGCAGCGTCGAGTCCGACCGCGGCCATCGGCCCCGCTCAACCGCCCACGGGCGGCGCAACCGCCACAGTCGCGCCCAGGGCCATTCCGGAGCATAACGCATCGTGGGCGATTTTGCGAAATTCCCGGCGCACCTTAGTGCGCCTTCAAGAGCTTGCGCAACGCGCCGAGCACCTCGTTGACCGACTCCACCTTCACGTGGACGGGATGGCGCGTGTGGGAGGAGAGGGCCAGCTCGGTCTCATCCCCGCCCGAGAACACCTTGAGCCAGGCGCTCTCGGAGCGGCCGCCTTCCTCCTTGTCCTTGTACAGGCGCACCTCCAGGTTCGCGGCCTGCGGCAGCTTCTCGTCTCGCGGGGCGTAGCGGTCGGCGAGCAGGCGCGCGATGCGCGACGCGATCTCGCCGAGCAGCGGGTCGCCCTCCTGCGCGTCGGCCCGCGCGGCCCAGCCCTTTCTGCGGCGATCCGGCCCGGTCACCTGATACAAGTGCTGCGTGCGGCCTGCATGGTCGATCTCGATGCGGCCGGCCGTGGCGGGACTGAACGGAAAGAGCTGGTTGTCGAACAGCCGCCGTCCGTCGCCGAGCAGGCCGTTGACGAGGTTTTCGCGCACCAGGTACACGCTGTCGTTGGTGTGGGTGCGCACGTAGCGCAGCGCGTTGCCCGGCGTGGCCCGGCCAAAGTCCAGGCGCCAGGGCGGACGGCCATCGGCAAAGACCAGCTCCACGTACCGGCGGCTTTCGGCCAGGTCATAGCGGGCCAGTTCCAGTGCCTCCGCGTGGCCCAGCAGACGCTTGGCGCGCAGATCGGCCAGCAGCAGCAGCGTGCTCTGCGCGACCGCATTGCCCTTGAACGCTCCCAGCGCCGGCGGCGTTTTGCGCTCGCCGGGCTTCGGCGGGGCGCCCGGCGCGGCGTCGGGCGTCGCGGCATCGACCCAGATGAACGGCTCGTCCTGGTCCTGGCTCCAGTCCGGCACGAGGGTGATCTGGCGCCCGCCATCGCGATACACCACGCTGCCGATGGCGTCGGGCTGCACCTGCCACACGCTCACCTGGGCGTCGGGCCCGCCGCCGGTCGGGCCGGGGCGATGGGTGGCCACGTAGGCCCAGGCCAGCGCCGCGGCCACCAGGAGCGCCAGGATGCTCTTGCCGCGGTTCATGGGCGTTCCTCCTCCTGCCGGCGCCCCCGGCGCACGGCCAGCACCGCGCCGATGCCCAGCACCAGCAGGGGCACCACGAACACCGGCAGATAGAACCAGGCCAGCTCGCTGCGCTTGGCATGCAGCAACTGCACGTCCTCCTCGCTGGCCGGCGCGCTCAGGGGCTGTTCCTCGCCGGCCAGCCAGGTGACCGCGGACAGCAGCAGGCTGTTGTTGGCCCGAGTGCGCATCAGCAGGTCCGAGGCCAGGTCGGCATCGGCGAACACGATGGCCGTGCCGGGATTGCGCGGCGGAGCCTTGTCCGCGGCGGGCGGCGACCTGGGGTCGGCTGACGGCGTGCCGGCCGGCGACTTGGCCTTGGGCGCGGAGGCTGCGGCGTCCGGCGCGGCCAGGCCCGTCACCACCGCCCCCAGCAGGGGCTGGCTGGCGGGCTCCAGCCCGGCGTCCTGCTTGAAGTTGCCGTTGCGATCGCCCCAGGACCCGGGCATGCCGAAGAACAGGTCCGCGATGGCGATGCCCTGCACCGGCTTTTCGCGCACCAGCGTACCGGCGCCGAACAGCACCAGGGGGTTCTGCGCGGCGTTCGCGCGCAGCTCGCGCACCAGCACGTGATTCATGTAGCGGTTGGTCACCAGCAAGGTCTGATCCTGGGGCGTGAAGGTGCGCCGCGCGTAGAACTGCGCATTGGCCAGCACCGTCTCGTCGTAGGACAGGCCCCATTCCTTGAGCAGCGGCAGCACCGGCCCGCTCTGCCGGCCCTGCCGGCGCGGCTCCAGGAACAGCAGCACGCGGCCGCCGCGCTGCAGGTAGCGCCGCAGCGCCTCCACCTCGGCGGGGCGGAACGGCGTCTGGGCCCCGACGCTGCCCACCAGCGCGGCATCGTCCGGAATGTTCGTGCCCAGGCCCTCGGTATAGCCCAGGGGCCGCACCTCGAAGTTGGCCGCGCGCAGCAGCTCCGCAAAGCGCTGCGTGCCCTGCTCCTTGTCCACCCCCTCGTCCTGCTGTTCGTTGCGCTCGCCGTGACCCACGGTCAGATAGACCACCTGCTGCTGGCGGGCGACATGCAGCAGTTCCTTGAGGAACTCGCCGTCCAGCTTGCGCAGGATGCCGCGTGCCTCGCGGAGATCCGTGCCGATGGCGAGGGTGCGCAGCACGGCGCCCCGGCGCAGCACCACGCGGCCGTTGCCGCGCGCCTTGAACTCATCGGCGCGCGCGGGCTCCAGATCCGCATCGTAGGCCTGCACGTTGAGCATGGCCGAGGCCCCGGCGCGGGCGGCCAGGGCGCGGGCATAGCCCAGCACGCGGCGGCCCACCGCATCGCCGTCCGCGAAGAACAGGGCCACGTCGACGGGCTCGGTGAGACCCTCCACCACCTCCAGCGTGGCGCTGCCGGGCTGCGTGGTCCTGAAATACGAGAGATCCCACTGCCATCCCAGGCGGTCGAAGAGGAACACCAGCGTGGCCACGAGCACCAGCAGCAGCCCCAGCGTGGTGCCGGCCTCGGCGGCGCGCCGCACGCGCTGGGCCTGGATGGCGGGGGGCACCGGGGTCCACAAGGCCAGCTCCACGGGCACGAGCAGCACGGCACCCAGGGTGGCCAGCACGGCCCAGCCCCCGGCAAAGAGCGCCGGCCAGTCGATGCCCTTGCCTCCGGTTGGCGGCAGGGCCCCCGCGGCGACATGCAGCAGCGCGGCGGCCAGCAGCAGCACCTGGGGCGACGCGGCCACCAGCCACGGCGAGCCGGCGGCGGCCACATCCGCGCGCTGGAAATTGACCAGGCACCACACCAGGGCCAGGGCCAGCAGGATCACCCCGGCCAGCAGCAGGTAAGGCCGCACGGGCGAGGCGGCCCACAGGCCGGCGCCCAGCACCATCAGCACGCCGCCCAGCGGCGCGAGCAGCGGCCGCATGCGCAACAGGGGCCTCATTCGCGCCACCTCCACGCGGCCAGCGACTGGGTGGCCGCTTCCAGGAACAGCACGATCGCGCCCAGGTAGTAGGCCAGGTCCCGCAGGTGCAGCACGCCCCCGCGGAAGCTGCGGAAGTGCAGGTTGTGCAGGGCGAGCTGGTTGAGCAGGGTGCGCAGCGGCGCCTCGCTGATCTGGGCCAGCATCCAGGCGATCAGCAGCAGCGTGACCATGGCCCCGCCCAGCACGCCGGCCATGAGTTGCGTGCGGCTCCACACCGAGGCCAGCAGCCCCACCGCCGCCGCCGTGGCGCCCAGCAGCAGCAGCCCCACATGGCCCGCGAATATGTGCAGCAGCGAGACCTTGCCGTTCACGAAGATCATGGCCGGCAGGTACAGCGAGACGAGCAGCGTGAGCGCCAGAAAGCCCACCGCCGAGAGGAACTTGCCCCAGATCACCGCGCGCTCGGAGACGGGCGCCGAGCGCAGCAGCACCAGCGTGTTGCCCTGGCGCTCCTCGGCGATGAGCCGCATGGCCAGCAGCACGCCGGTGATCATCGCCATGCCGCTGGCGAAGTAGAGATAGTCCTCCAGCACCTGCTGGGAAAACTTGGGCTGGTTGCCCAGGGCATAGCCGTTGAACAGCAGCCCGCTGAGCAGCAGGTGCGCGGCCAGGATCACATAGCCCGACCAGCCGTAGAAATAGCGCACGAATTCACGTTGCGCGATCAGCCACGCCGCCTTCACGATGCCTGCGCCTCCTTGGGCTCGCTGAGTTGCACAAACAGCTCTTCCAGCCCATGGCCTTCGGCCCGCAGCTCCAGCAGCCCCAGGCCGCCCTGGGCGATGGCCCGGCTGAGCGCCTCGCGGGTCTCGGGCTCGGCATTGAGCTCCACGCGCACCAGGCCCGACTCCTCGGCAACGCAGCGCAGGTCGCTGACGCCCGCCACGCCGCCCACGGCCTGGGCCACGGCCTGCTGGGCCCCGCGCACCAGCAGGCGCAGCCGCTGGCCGCGGCCCAACGATGCGCGCAGCGCCTCCTCGGCGCCCTCGGCCCGCACGCGGCCGCTGTCGATGAGGATCACGCGGTCGCAGACGCGCGTGACCTCGGAGAGGATGTGCGTGGAAAAGAGCACCGTGTGGCTGGTCTTGAGCGAGCCGATGAGGTCGCGCATCTGGATGATCTGGTAGGGATCCAGCCCCGCCATGGGCTCGTCCAGCAGCACCACGGGCGGATCGTGCACGATGGCCTGGGCGATGCCCACCCGCTGGCGGTAACCGCGGGAGAGGGTGCCCATGCGCCGCCGGCCGTAGCCGGACAGCCCCGTGCGGCCCATCACTTCCGTCACGCGCTGCGCGACGGCCTGGGCGGGCTTGCCGCGCAGGCGCGCCAGATAGGTGAGGAATCCGGCGACGGTCGTGTCCTCGTAGATGGGCGCGATTTCCGGCAGAAACCCGATCTGCTGGCGCACCTTGAACGTGTCCGCCGTGACGGAAAAGCCGTTCACGCGCGCGTCCCCCGCCGAGGGCAGGAGCTGGGCGCAGAGGATGTTCAGCACCGACGACTTGCCGGCGCCGTTCTTGCCCACCAGGCCCACGATCTCCCCCTGTGCCACGTGGAAGGTGAGCCCGTGCAAGGCACGGCGGGCGCCATAGTATTTGGTGAGTCCGCTGACGTCGATCATCGCTGGCGATCTGGCTGGTGTGCGGCGCCGGGCGCCTGGGTGCGTGACGCCGTGCGGCATGGCATCCGCGTCGCCTTCAGCGTGCTTGCGGCGCACTTGCGGAGGCGCTCCCCAACGACATGCAAGGCTGTTCCGCCGCCGGTCGCTTCAAAATCGGCCATGGCTCTGCTTCGGGTGTCCCTATGGTTGTGGCGATGGGCTGCGCGTGTTGGCCGCGGGCAGGCGGTGCGGGAGCGTGCCGCACCCGCCGCTTCCGCCCCAGGCCGGCGGCGCGCTTGACTCAGGATTTTGCGGAGTCTTTGGCAATTTCCGCGCGCCAGACATTGGACGGGTAGAACGTCACCACTTCGCGCGGGGAAATCTCGTATTCTTCCTTGGTCTTGGGGTTGCGGCCGATGCGGGCCTTCTTGCGCCGCACCTTCCACTGTCCGAATCCGCTGATGAGCACCGGCTCTCCGGCGGCGAGATTGGCCTTGATCAGGTTCAGGATATGCTCGACCTGCGCGCTGGCTTCCTCGTGGGACAGACCCAACTTGAGTTCAATCGATCTGATGATATCCGCCTTGACCATTCCCGTACGTCCTGTGCGTTACGTCCGATTCATTAGGATTCTTCAAGAATTTCAGCCAAATATGAAAACATTTGGCCGCTCTGTCAATCAAATTTGTAGGTCCGGGGAATATCCGTTCGCGCCACGCCGGCCCCCGCCCCGATGCATCGGCACGTCGCCCTTTTTGCCTCAGTTTGCGGGAAAACACAAGCACATCAAAAACTTCGGCGATAAATCGTGCCGCGGCATTTGGGACAGGGCGGGATGCGCGTGGCCTTGTCGAAATTCAGGTGCTGGTGGCACTGCTGGCATTCCAGGGTGCCGGCCCCGGCGATTTCCCCCGTCTTGTACGTGAGCCGCTCGTTGACCCGCCTGGCGAAGGATTCAAGCTGGTTGCCCGCCGTCTCGGCGAAGCGCGAGAGCAGGCCCAGGATACCCACCTGCAAGCGGTCCAGATCGAAGCTGCGCCGCGACTGGTCGCGGGTCAGGCGAATGGCCTCGTACCAGTCGCGCTTGACGAAGTCGGCCACCTTGGCCACGTCGTCGCCATAGTTCAGCTTGAACTTGGCCGCCAGCTCCTGGGATTCCTTCAAGGCTCGTTCCAGGGTTTCCTCGGTGATCGCGCCGGCACGTTCCATGCGCTCGCGCACCAGCTTGCTCATGCGCTCGTAGAGCTCAGTGAGGTTGCCGCGGCCGCCGTTGCCGCCGCTCTCGCCCTCCTGCTGCGTGTGCTTGTCGTCCTGGGTCATGGGGGCCATCGGGTTCCGGCGGAGTGCAGCGCTGCGTGCGGCCGGCACCGTTCCGCCCTGCAAACCGGTCGTGCGGGGGCAAATGCGGCGGCGTGCGGGCCACAGGGGTTCCGCCCGCTGCGAACGGGGCAGCGGGCGCACGGGCCTGCGCATGGCGCCCGGCGCACAACCTCAGTAGCATAGCCCATTTTCCGGCAGCGACAAAGCCGCGCGCTCCCCCGTGGAAAGCGGCCCCGGCCGCGATCCGGCGGCGCGGCTCCACGGCGACGTCCCCGCGCGAGGGCCGCCGGAGCCTTCCGGCGCCCGGTGGACGGAACCTCCTCCGTGCGGACGCGCCCGGATTGCCTGTCCGCGCAGCTTCATCCAGTCCCCGATCACCCTGCCGCCGCCGCCCGTGCCCGGCCGATCCCGCTCCAGCACTCCGCTCGTAGCACAGCAAGCTATTGGAATTCAATGTGAAATTCAATCGCTTGCCTTGACAGGGGCCGTGAGATTCAAGAGAATGAACCAGCGAATTATCACTTGCAGCGAAGGGTTCTTTCCGTCTAGGTTGCAGTTCTACCCACGCGCCGTACCGCCGTGAATCGCCCGAATTCCCGTGGCTCTTCACGCCCCGGCTTTGACGGCGCAGAGAGCGCCGCCCAGGGGCACACGCCTCGGCGGCGAAGAGCAGCATGAGCCAATCCGCATTTCCCATCCGACTCGCCGATCGCATGGCGCTCCTGCCGGAATACCTGGCGGAGAAGATCAACGTCATGCGCCAGGAGAAGCGCAAAGCGGGCCTGGACCTGATCGACATGTCCATGGGCAACCCGCGCGATCCCACGCCGCAGTTCATCGTGGACAAGCTCACCGAGGTGGTGCAGGACCCGCGCAATCACCGCTACTCCGTGGCCGCCGGGATCTACAACCTGCGCAACGAGCTGGCCAGGTACTACGCCGCCGAGTTCGACGTGCCGCTCAACCCCGAGAAAGAGGTGATCGCCACCATCGGCTCGAAGGAGGGCTTTTCGCACCTGTGCCTGGCGCTGATGGGCCATGGCGACCGCGCGCTGGTGCCGGCGCCCTCGTATCCCATCCACTCCTACAGCGTGGTGCTGGCGGGCGGCGAGGCCATCCGCATGCGCGTGGAGGACGACGAGGCGTTCCTGCGGCAACTGGTGCAGCACTGCGAGACGCTCGCTCCGCGGCCCAAAGTGCTGTTCATGAATTATCCGCACAACCCCACCGGCCGCTGCGTGAGCCTGGCCTTCTTCGAAGAGGTGGTGCGCATCGCCCGGCGCTATCAGCTCATCGTGGTGCACGACTTTGCCTACAGCCACATCACCTACGACGACGTGACGGCGCCCAGCTTCCTGCAGGCCAAGGGGGCCAAGGAGCTGGGCGTGGAGTTCGGCACGATGTCCAAGGTGTTCAACATGGCCGGGTGGCGTGTGGGGTACGCGGTGGGCAACCCGGACATCATCAAGGGCCTCAACCGCATCAAGGGCTACTACGACTACGGCAACTTCCAGGCGGTGCAGATCGCGGCCATCATGGCCATCCGCAACCGCCACGACATCATTGCGCAGCAGGTGGACCTCTACCGCAAGCGCTGCAGCCTGGTCATGCAGGGTCTGGAGCAGGCAGGATGGAACGTGACCCCGCCGCAAGGCGGCATGTTCGTCTGGGCCAGGATTCCGGACGAGTACGCCCGGGAGGGCAGCTTCGCGTTTGCCATGCGCATGGTGGAGGAAGCCAATCTGGTGGTCTCCCCGGGGATCGGCTTCGGCCCCGAGGGCGAGGGATACATCCGCATGGCGCTGGTGGAAAACGAGAAGCGCCTGCGGCAGGCCATGCGCAACCTGCGCAACGCGTTTCCCGTGTCCCGGCCGCTGGACCAAGCGCAATAAGATCGAGCGTCCTGTCTCGCCGGCCCGCGCCGCGCGATGATCCAGGCAGACCGCCGCAGGGGGAGGAGCCGATCTGCCAACGTTAAATGGTCACGGCGGCCCGCCCGCCGGGCCCGTCCATCCAAGCGGTGACCATGGAATCCAAGCCGACCCCTGCCGACAGCCCTGCCGTATTCTTCATTCAAAATTCCGCCGAAGCCCAGCCGCCGGCCAAGGCGCGCCGGGCCGGCCGCCTGGGGACGGCGTTGATGGAGCTGGCGCAGCTCGATGCCCCGCTGCCCCCGGGATTCGTGCTCAGCACGGGGCATTGCGCGCCGGTGCTGGCCTCCCCGGACGGGCTGCCGGCCGCCACCGCCAAGGCGCTCAAGGACGGGCTCAAGCAGCTTGAGACGTGGGAGGCGCGCCGCTTCGGCGACGCGCGCAATCCGCTGCTGCTCGCGGTGCGCCTGAGCGCGCCGCTGGAGCTGCCGGTGAGCCAGGGGCCCGCGGTGAACCTGGGGCTGAGCCTGGAGCGCATGCCGGAGCTGGCCGAGGCCAGCGGCAACGCCCGCTGGGCCTGGGATGCCTACCGGCGCTTCGCCGTGTCCTATGCGCTCAACGTGCTGCGCCTGCCCCGCGACAGCTTCGATGCCCTGAGCTCCGCGGCCCTGGACGAGGCGGGGGCCCTGGAAGAGCAGGAGCTGAGCGCCGCCGCGGTGGAAAAGCTGGCGCGGGCCGTGCACGAGCGGTGTGCGCAGGCCGGCGCGCCGCTGCCGCAGGATCCCTTCGCGCAACTGAGCGGGGCCGTGCGCAACACCTTTGCGCTGTGGGGGCAGCCGCGCGTGCGCCAGTATCGCCGCACCCAGGTGCTGGACGACGTGAGCGGCGTGGCCAGCGTGGTGCAGGTGATGGCCTATGGCACCCGCGGCGAGCAAGGCGTCGCGGGCACCGTGGCCAGCCGCGACCCCGCCCTGGGGACCCGGCAGCTCTACGGCAAATACCTGCCCGACGCGGACGAGTTCGATCTCACCGCCGGCACGCGCATCCCGGACGACATCGCCACGCTCAAGTCGGGGCAGCCCGACGCGTTCGCGCAGATCGAGACCCTGGCGCAGCGCCTGGAGCGGCATTTCCACAACGCCGTGCAATTCACGTTCGTGGTGGACCAGGGGGCGCTGCGCGTTCTCACCTGCGCGCCGGCCAACCGCACGCCCCGCGCCGGCATGCGCATGGCGCTGGACCTGGTGTCCGAGGGGCTGGCCAGCACGCGCCAGGCGCTGCGCTCGATCGACCCGGTGGCCATCGAACAGTTGATGCACCCCATCCTGGACAAGAGCGGCAATCCCCAGGCGGTGACCAAGGGCTTGCCGGCTTCGCCCGGTTCCGCCGTGGGGCAGGTGGTGTTCTTCGCCGAGCATGCCGAAGAGCTGGCCGGCCAGGGCAAGAAGATCATCCTGGTACGCCACGAGACCACGCCGGAGGACATCGGCGGCCTCAACGTGGCCCAGGGCATCCTCACCGGCACCGGCGGGCTCACCTCCCACGCGGCCGTGGTGGCGCGGGGCATGGGCAAATGCTGCGTGGTGGGCGCCAGCAAGGTGCACATCAACTACCACATCAACGAGATGACGTTGAACGGGCAGACCGTCAAGCGCGGGGACTGGATTTCCCTCGACGGCAACACGGGCGAGGTGTACCTGGGCGAGCTGCCGCAGATTCAGCCCTCCGTGGAGGGCGACCTGAAGACGGTGCTGGAGTGGGCCGATGACAACCGCAAGCTGGGTGTGTACGCCAACGCGGACACCGCCGGCGACGCCCGCCGGGCCGTGGAGCTGGGCGCGGGCGGCATCGGGCTGTGCCGCACCGAGCACATGTTCTTC
>JACQHH010000210.1 GCA_016199125.1 Candidatus Lambdaproteobacteria bacterium | reverse complement strand
CCAGCGCGCCCGCGGCCAGCAGCAGCACGGTGGAGGCGGCCAGCAGCCAGGCCAGCACGTTGCCGATGCGGCGGCGGCGTTCCAGCAGGCGCGGAGAGAGCGGGGCGACATAAGGCGAGGTGGGCACGGAAAATCCCGGACAAGTTGCGGACGTGCGCGGTTGTCCCTTCCCCGGTGGCCCGGCGGCGCGGCGGTTGGCCATGCGCCGCCATGGGTCGACAACCTGGTGGCCGTGTGCAATCAAGCGCAAAGTATACGTTCTTCGCCGGACTGCTGCAAACCCGCGTGCAGGCCGCTGAGCCTCCGTAGCGCCGTGCCACCCCAACGCGCAAGCGGTGCGCCGTTGCGCGCGCGGCTGCGAGAGGCGATCATGGGTTCCGCGGTGGGTTCGCCGGCCCCGCGCAGCGACACGCGGAGCATCGTCGGCCCCCCGGGTCAGCCTGCAGCGGGGATCGGCCTTGCACGGGCATGCGGGAGCACACGGCCTCGCGCACCGGCTCCCCGCTCCACACGTCCAAGAGGCGGCCATGTGCGGACGATTCACCGCCACCTACACCGGCGAGGAGCTGGCGCAGCTCTTCCTCCTGCCGGAGGTGCCGCGCATGGCGCCGCGCTACAACGTGGCGCCCAGCCAGCCGGTCGCCGCGGTGCGTCTGCGCCAGCGCGACGGCCAGCGCGAGCTGACGTATTTTCAGTGGGGGCTGATCCCATCCTGGGCCAAGGATCCGGCCATTGGCAACCGCATGATCAACGCCCGCTCCGAGACGGTGGCCGAGAAGCCGTCGTTCAAGCATGCGTTTCGGCGCCGGCGCTGCCTGGTACCGGCCAGCGGCTATTACGAGTGGCAGCAGCGTCCGGAGGGCAGGCAGCCCATGTACATCCACCTGGCCGGCGGCGGACCCTTTGCCATCGCCGCCCTCTGGGAAACGTGGATGGCGCCGGACGGGGGCGAGGTGCAAACCTGCGCCCTGCTGACCCGGGACGCCAATGCGACGTTGCGCGACGTGCACGACCGCATGCCGGTGATTTTGCCCGTGGAGACCTACACGGCCTGGCTGGACCTCAGGCTGCAGGATCCGGCCCAGGTGAGCACCCTGCTGCGCACGGTGCCGCCCGAAGCCTTCGAGTACTATCCGGTAAGCATGACGGTGAACAATCCGCGCAACGAGTCGCCGGTCTGCATCGCGCGGTTGGGCTGAACAGCCGCGGCCGGCGTGACCGCGCATCTCGCGGGGCGCCGCGCCGTCGCCTGCAGGCATGGCGTCAGCGGGGAATCTTGGAGAAATCCCAGGTGGTGATGCTGGTGGGCGTGATCTTGATGGCCGCGCGCGGGCGTTGATAGAACTTTTCCAGTGCCGGCGGGTATTTCTTGGGCCGCCACTGTTCCCGGTACTGAGGCTTCACCTCATCGATGATGGCCTGGTACTGCTTGACCACCGCCTGATCCTCACTCACCTCGGCCGTGCCCATGATCATCACGGATTTCAGCGCGAAATAGTCCGCCCCGCTTTCCACCAGCAGGGACACCATGGGGTTTTCCTTGAGATGATTCACCTTTTTGCTGGCCGCCAGAGTGTGCATGTACACCGTATTGTCCTTCCAGCCGAACCACATGGGCACGGGCAGCGGCGGCAGGTTCTTGCGATTGATGCAGAGAATGATGTTGGGGGAGCCCAGCAGCATCTCGTCGATTTCAGCCTGCGTCATGGTGACGGCCATTCGTCGATCTCCTTGGAATGCAATCGGCATGGGTTGACGGCACCGTCCCGCCCACCCGGGCCATGGATTCGCGGTGCGTCATCCCTTACCGCGATCCATCCGCCATGTCCAATGGCGCTGCCGGAGCCATTCCGCGCCCGCTGCGCCGCCGTGCGGCTGGGCGCGCGGATCTCTCCGCTCCATTGACAGCGCCAGATTTTAGGTGTACATTTGTTTCTCTATATTACATCCATCCCCGGACAGCGTGGAGATGCAGCGAGTTCGGCCGTGCCCGGTCCATGCCTGCTGGGGGCCGCGGCAGTGGTGGTTTCCCCAGCACCGGCGGCACGTCCGCCGGCTGTGCCGAAGCACGACTCCCGTCCACCAGCCCACATCAGGATGTCACGCATGAATGTCGTACACCTGGGAGCGCTGCGCCTGGAGCTGGACGAGGGCGATGCCGCCCTCGACGTGCTGACGGGGCTGTTGCGGCACTTGAACAACAAGGAGGTGGGGAGATTGCTGGGAATTTCAGAGCGCACCGTGCGGCGCTGGAAACTCAGCGGCCGCCTGCCCAGCAAGGACAACGAGCAGATCTCGCTGCTGGAACTGCTGCTGCACCTCGCGGGCGCCGACGATGACCAGGGGTTGAACATTGCCCGGCAGGCCGCGCAGACCGCCGGGCTGTGAGGGGCGCGCCGCGGCTAGGCGGCCTGGTCCAGCTCGGCTTCTTCGGCTGCTGCCGGAGCCGCGGCGCCCGGCTCATCCAGCTTCATCCACTTCATCGACAACTCGATCAGCATGCGCACGTAAGGCCCGGCCGGTCCGCTGGGAATGGCCGGCTTGCCGCCCAGGTATTCGTAGAGCGCCTGCACCGAACTCATGTCGCCGCTCATGCGCTCGTCCAAGCCCACAAAGCCGACGTAGCGGGGAACGGTGTCGCTGTCCTTGATGGGCAGCCGCGAGCGGGAGCCGCCCTGCTGGGGAATGTAGCGCGTGGTATGGACATCCCAGCGGCCTGCGCCCCGCTTGTCGTGTTGTACATCATGCATGATCATGGCGATCTCTCTCCGGCAGTAACGGCTCGAATGGACGGGCGCACCGGCGCCGCAGCGTAGCTCAGGTTGTATCTCCAATTGGCCGGACGTGCAATGGGCGCGCAGGAGGCGAAACCCCGCTGGGCGCCGCCTTGGCGCATGCCGCACGGCTCGCTCCCCTCCGCCGACGCCGGGCACAACGCTCAGGCGTGGCCCAGCAGCTTGGGAATTTCGCCGGTTTCCGGAAAGCGGTGAGTCCTGTTTTTCGAGTAGACCAGCTTGCCGTCCACGGTGACTTCGAAGGCGCCATTGGCACCCTGCACCAGGTTCACGTCAGCGGCAAATTCTTTTTTCAGCTCCGCGGCCAGACTGGTCGCTTGGGGCAGGTAGTTTCACATCGCGCAATATTCAATCTCGACCTTCACGTCGGCTCCTCCTGCGGTGTCGGTGCCTGGACGGCGATAGAGGTGTTCAACGAATTCATGTTGTGGTCAGATGGTGCAAATGTCAACGCACGCCGCCGCGGGCGCGGGCGGGCGCCACCGGGAACGGGATTCCCCGGCGCCACGCGGCGCATGCCGCGGGACGCGCCCACGCGACCGCGCAGCGAAACATGCCTCCTCTGACGCCTCCCTACGACATCCGCTGCCCGCTGCACGGCTCCATTCCCTTCGACGAGGGCGAGCGGCAGGTCATCGACCATGCGTATGTGCAGCGGCTGCGGCACATCCGCCAGCTCGGCTTTGCGGACCTGGTCTACCCCGGGGCCACGCACACGCGCTTCAACCATGCCTTGGGGGTGATGCACCTGGCCGGGCGCATCTTCGACCGCATCGTGGATACGGCCCCCGCGGCGCTGGACGCCCAGTACGACGCGCACGAGCTGGCCACGTGCCGCCGGCTGGTGCGGCTGGCCGGGCTGCTGCACGACCTGGGGCACGGCCCCTTTTCCCACGCCTTCGAGCCGCTGCTGCCCCCGCGCGCCCGGCTGCCCATGCCCGTGGATTGGTATGCGGCGCCCCTGCCCGCGGCCAAGGCCAGCCACGAGGACTATTCCATTGCGTTGATCCATGCGCTGAGCCAGGGCGACGCGGGTCTGCTGGCGCCGGAGGATGCCCAGGACATCGCCTCGCTGATCGACCGCAAGGTGCGCCCGTCGGAGCGGCTGCGGGCGCTGGGGCGCGCCGGGGCCCCGCCCATCCATCCCCTGCTCAAGCAGATCATCAGCGGCGAGATCGACGCCGACCGCATGGACTATCTGCGCCGGGATGCGCACTTTGCCGGGGTCTCCTACGGCGTGTTCGACCTGGACCGCCTGATCCAGTCGCTGTCCTGCGTGGCCACGCCGGAAGGCTGGGTGATGGCCCTGGATGGCGCGGCGATCTTTACCTATGAGCACTTCATCATGGCCCGCTTCCACATGGCCATGCAGGTCTACCTGCACAAGACCCTGCTGCCCTTCGAGCATTTCCTGCACCGGGCGGTGCAGGAGGGGGAAATCGCCTTTGCCCTGGACGGCACGCTGGAGAATTTCCTGGACGCCCGCGAGGACACGATCCAGGCTCAATTGTATGCGGCGCGGCACAAGCGCTGGAGCGGGCGCATCGTGGCACGCCGTCCGCCCAGCCGCCTGATCCTGCTGCACACTCTTCCCGATGCGGCGCTGCGCGCGGCGGTGCCGCAGGCCCTGCGCGAGGCGGGCGTCGAGTATTTCCACATTCGCGAGCGGCGCACCGTCTCCAACCTGGGGCGCCCGGAAAGCAGCGGCGACGCCCCCATCTTTGTCACCGAGACCCTGCTGGGCCGCGCCCGTCTGCAGCGCCTGGAAGAGGTCTCCGACCTGCTGGAGCGCTACAACCGCACCTTCGAGATCGACGCGCTCTACTGCGAGCACGAGCAACTCAAGCGCGGGCGTGAGGTCGTGGCCAGAGTGCTGGGCCTGGGGTCGGAGCGGACCGCCACGGCAGGCGAGTCCCCCGCGGGCCGCTGACCGCAGCACCCGGCCTGGGCACCGCCGCCGGTGCGCGAATATTCTCCCGCACCGTCGATGGGATATCGTGCGCAAGCGCTGACGTGGCGCGGAGGCCGGCTCTTGCCGCCGGAAACGATCTGTGGATGGCTGTCCTACCGGATCGGGTCGAGAACGGGCAGAGGCCGTGAAGCCGCTCTGGGATGCTGAAGCCCGTGACTTCGTGAAACGGATCAGGGGTACGGCGAAGGGAGCGCCGCGCGGCGCTGCAAGCGCTGTCGCACGGCGTACATCATGAGCTGTCGTGCTGCGCCGTCGGCTATGCCTTGGGTTCCCCGACCGGCGCATCGGCATGGGCTTCGCCCTCGGCGGGCTTTTCCTCCACCGCGGGCTTGGCCACTTCGGCCGCCACCTGCTCCAGCACCGGCTTGGCCTGCTTGCCGCCGCCGCGTTTCTTGCGCGTCGGCTTGGCCTCGCCGCCAAAAGGATCGACCGGACCGTCCACCAGCACCACCAGGGCCATCAGAGCCCCGTCGCCGCGGCGTTCGCCCAATGCGATGATGCGCGAATAGCCGCCGTGGCGGTCGGCATAGCGCTCCGCGAAGTCGCCGAAGAGGTTCTTCATGGCGTCCTTGGACTTCACGTAGCGCAGGGCACGGCGCCGCGCCGCCAGATCGCCCTGCTTGCCCAGGGTAATCATCTTGTCCAGGGGCCCGCGCAGTTCCTTGGCCCGCGCGAGCGTGGTCGTGATCTTCTGGTGCTCCAGCACCGAGGTGACCAGGTTGCGCAGCATGGCGCGGCGGTGGGCCGGCTTGACGCCCAGCGCCCGTCCGGATTTCAGGTGTCGCATGGCGGTGTCGTCCTAAGCGAATTCGGCCGG
Organism: Candidatus Lambdaproteobacteria bacterium; assembly: GCA_016199125.1. Classification (GTDB taxonomy): domain Bacteria; phylum SAR324; class SAR324; order SAR324; family JACQKK01; genus JACQHH01. The sequence goes on along the minus strand of JACQHH010000210.1, from coordinate 4,227 downwards.
TTGTGCCAACTCCTGCGGCTTGGCCTTGGGGTCGAAGTTTTCCAGCTTCATGCCCAGGGACAGCCCCATGGAGGAGAGGATGTGCTTGATTTCGTTCAGCGATTTGCGCCCGAAGTTCTTGGTCTTGAGCATTTCGGACTCGGATTTCTGCACCAGCTCGCCAATGGTCTCGATCTTGGCATTCTGCAGGCAGTTGATCGAACGCACGGAAAGCTCCAGCTCGCTGACGGGGCGGTAGAGGTTTTCGTTGTACTGGCTGCTGCTGACCTTGGGCGTGGTGCTTTCGTCCAGCTCATCCTCATCGAAGTTGATGAAGATGGTCATGTATTCCTTGATGATCTTGGCCGCATAGGCCAGCGCGTCGGCCGGATCGAGCGCTCCGTTGGTCCAGATTTCGAAGTTCAGTTTGTCATAGTCCGTGGTCTGGCCGACCCGGGCATGCTGCACGTCGTAGTTGATGCGCTTGACGGGCGTGTGCACCGAGTCCAGGTAGATTACGTCCATGGGCAGCGCGTCGGTGTGGTTCTCCTCCGCGGTCACGTAGCCCTTGCTCATGGCCACGTACATGCGCATCTCCAGCACCGCGCCTTCGTCCAGGTTGGCGATGACCAGGTCCGGATTGAGCACCTCCACCTTGCCGCCCGTGACGATGTCACCGCCGCGCAGCACCGCGGGCCCGGCCCCGACCAGCTCCAACTCGTGCAGGCCTTCCTCAAGCTGCTTGAGCTGCAGCGACTTGAGGTTGAGGATGATCTGCACCACATCCTCCTGGATGCCGTTGATCGTCTCGAACTCGTGGGCCACGCCCTCGATTTTCACCGCAATCACGGCGCAGCCATGCAGCGAGGAAAGCAACACGCGGCGCAGGGCGTGACCGATGGTGATCCCAAATCCCTTTTCCAGCGGCTCGATGACGAACTTGCCGTAGTCGCTGGAATACGAATCCTCGTCAACCTCGATCCGCTTGGGCCGCTGCAGGGCTTCCCAATTTCTGGTGTACATTGGCAATCTCTCCGATCTTTGCGATTAGCGAGAGTACAACTCGACGATCTGCTGCTCCTGGATCGGCAGGGTAATCTCATCCCGCTTGGGTTCCGCGACAATCTTGCCCTTGAAATTGTCGGGATCGATCTCGATCCAGCCGGACGTTCCCTTGCGCCGCGCCGCTTCGATCGCGTTCTTGATCTGCTGGATCTTGCGGCTGCGCTCGCGCACCGCAATTTCGTCGTTCACCTTGAGCTGCATGGAAGGAACGTTGGCCTTGTGGCCATTGACCTGGAAATGACCGTGGCGCACGAGCTGGCGCGCCTCGTTGCGGGAGGAAGCAAAGCCCATGCGGTAGACCACGTTGTCCAGTCGGCTCTCCAGCAGTTGCAGCAACTTCTCCCCCGTCATGCCGCGCCGACGCGCCGCTTCGGTGAAGATGCGCCGGAACTGCTTCTCCAGCATGCCGTAGATGCGCTTGACCTTCTGCTTTTCGCGCAACTGGTTGCCGAACTCCGACTGTTTCTGGCGAAACCCGGAGCCGTGCACGCCGGGCGGATAGGAGCGTTTCTCAATGGCGCACTTGTCCGTGTAGCAGCGGTCGCCTTTGAGAAACAGCTTCATGCCCTCGCGCCGGCACAGCCGGCAAACCGGTCCAAGATATCGGGCCAATGGGTGACTCCCTCTGTGTTGATTTCGTGCCATGCCGGATGGCGCGGCGCGTGCCAATGCGCCTGCTGCGCCGTCTCCGGTGCGCCGCTGCTAGATGCGCCGCATTTTGGGCGGCTTGCAGCCATTGTGCGGGATCGGCGTCACATCCCGGATGGTCGTGATCTTGATGCCCTCGGCGGCGATGGCGCGCAGGGCCGCCTCGCGCCCGGTGCCCGGGCCCTTTAACTCCACCTCCACTTGGCGCATGCCATGCTCGCGGGCCTTGCGCACGGCGTCTTCGGTGGCGGTCTTGGCGGCAAAGGGCGTGCTCTTGCGCGACCCCTTGAAGCCCACCGTGCCGGTACTGGACCAGGCCACCACATTCCCCTGCGGGTCGGAAAAGCTGACCATGGTGTTGTTGAAGGTGGCCAGAATGTGGCACACCCCGACGGGAATGTTCTTCTTTTCCTTCTTCTTTCCGGCGCTGCGTCTGCCTTTTGCCATGCCGAATCCTGTGGTTGCGCGGTGGGCTGCTCAGAAATGGTCGATTGGCCGCCGGGAGCGGGCGCTATCCCGCTCCGCGCGGCGCTAGCGTTTGCCCGGGGCGCGTCGCGGTCCCTTGCGCGTGCGGGCGTTGGTCTTGGTGCGCTGACCGCGCACGGGCAGGCCGCGGCGATGCCGCAGCCCGCGATAGTTGCCCAGGTCCATCAGGCGCTTGATGTTGAGCTGCACCTCGCTGCGCAGCTCGCCCTCGATCTTGTGGCTGCTCTCGATGATTTCCCTCAACTGGCTGATCTGCGCATCCGTCAGGTTATTGGCGCGCAGGCTCTCGTCGATCTGGGCCTTGGCGAGAATGCTCTCCGAGGTCTTGCGGCCGATGCCGTAAATGTACGTCAATGCGACCACGAGGCGTTTGTTGGGCAGGTCCACCCCGGCGATACGCGCCACGGTTCACTCCTTCAGTTGACGGTGTTCTCGTCCAGCGGCGGATCAGCCCTGCCGCTGCTTGTGCTTGGGAATCGAGCAGATCACGCGCAACACACCTTTGCGCCGGATGATCTTGCACTTGTCGCAAATCTTCTTCACCGATGACCGCACTTTCATGGCAACCTCTTGGATGAACGCCTATTTCGACCGGTACGTAATGCGGCCGCGCTCCAGGTCGTAGGGCGAGAGCTCGACGGTGACCTTGTCGCCGGGAAGAATCCGGATGTAGTGCATGCGCATCTTGCCGGAGATATGGGCCAGCACCTTGTGTCCATTCTCCAGTTGCACCCGGAACATCGCATTGGGCAAGGATTCCAGAACGGATCCTTCCATTTCGATATTGTCTTCCTTTGGCAAGCTGGCTCCTTCACATTCGTTGCCGGGGGCCCAGGGCCGCCGGCATCAGGCGGCTCCGACCAGGCTGCGAATCACGCGGCCGATCTCGTCCAGGTCGCCCTCCGCCGGTACGTTCTTCAATACTCCGCGCTCGCGGTAGAACTTGCGCAACGGCGCGGTGTCGTTGTTGTAGGCGGCCAGCCGGGTCACGATCTTCTCTTCCTGGTCGTCCTCGCGGTGTACCAGCGGTTCGCCGCACACGTCGCACTGCTCGTTCTTCTTGGGGCGATTGAACGCGATGTGCCATTCGCCGTGGCCGTGGGGGCAAATGCGCCGGCCCACAAGCCGCTCGACCAGCTTCTTCTGGTCGATCTCGAAGTTGATCACCACGTCGATGGGCGTGCCGCGTTCGGCCAGGGCCGCCTCCAGGGCCACGGCCTGCGCGCCCGTGCGCGGAAAGCCGTCCAGGATGAAGCCTTTGCTGCAATCGGGCTGCTGCAGGCGCTCCACGATCAGCGAGATCACCAGCCCGTCGGGCACCAGGCGCCCGTTATCCATGTACGTCTGCGCCTCCTTGCCCAGGGGCGATGCGGCCCGCACCGCCGCGCGCAGCAGATCCCCCGTAGACAACTGGGGGATGGCCGCCCGTTCCTGCAGGCGTTTGGCCTGGGTGCCCTTGCCGGAGCCGGGCGCCCCCAAGAAAATCACTCTCATGGCTACTCAAATTCTCAACTGCCGGGCGCTGGTGCGCCGTTTGCTCTTCTTCATGAACCCGTCGTAGTTGCGGTTGAGCATGAAGGCCTCGATCTGCCGCACGGTGTCCAGCCCTACCCCGACCACGATCAGCAGCGAGGTGCCGCCGAACAGGAACGGCACATTCATCAGGTTGAACAGGATCACAGGGAGCACACACACCGCGGACAGGTAGGTCGCACCCCCGAAGGTGATGCGCGTCAACACCTGATTGATGTATTCGGCGGTCTTGCGCCCGGGCCGGATGCCCGGAATGTACCCGCCGAAGCGCTTCATTTCGTCCGCTATCTTCACCGGATTGAACTGGATCGCGGTGTAGAAATAGCAGAAGAAGAAAATCATGATCACAAAGAAGAAGTTATATAAAAAGGCTGTGGGGACGAGCTGACGTCCGACCGTCTGCACCCAGGGAATCTGGATGAAGCCGGTGATGGTCGCCGGAAAGGCCAGGATCGACGAGGCGAAAATAGGTGGAATCACCCCGGCCGAGTTGATCTTCAGCGGCAGGTGCGAGCT
>JACQHH010000206.1 GCA_016199125.1 Candidatus Lambdaproteobacteria bacterium | reverse complement strand
GGGACGGGGCGGTTGGCGCTCCCCTGGGCGCGCCCGCGGGCACCCGCCCGCCGGACCCGCCGACACGCATGGGCGTATTCATAGCAGATCGCGCGGGCACATGCCGAGGGAGATTGCACGGAGTCGGATATATCTCGGACTCTGCTGGACTTACCAGGCTCTTCCGAGGATGCAGTCAAGATTTGCTGGTAATCTCTTTACACAACACCCAGGCTTTGTAACATCTCCTGTGCATTCTCAAATTGGACCCTCTATTCGGGGAACCGGCATGACAGAGGATATTTTCGAGTTTTGGTCAGAAATTGGTCGGGGCGATTCAGTTCATCCAAGAGATATCCAGGTGATGTCGCGAGTAGATCACGTAGGAAAGTTGAACCTGGATTGCCTACCCGCCTGCTTTTCAGGACCTCTGAAAACAGCACGTATCGTTCTGCTCTTTCTTAACCCAGGGCTGAGTGAACGTGACATCACATGGGCCACGACAGACGAGGGGCGTGACTATTACCAGGAGAAAAGGCGGGGCTCCCAACCGCTATCTGGACCAGACGGCATCGGATTTAAATTCTGGACTAGCCACACGAAGGATTATGGAGAATGGCGAAATCTTCGGAACAAGATCGCCAAATTGAACATCAGCGGGTACCACTCCACGAAGTCCCCTGGAACCCAACTTCTTGCGGCCCTGCCGTCGAGTCGTGTTACCCTGGATTGGGCTCAACAGGTTCTGTTTCCACAGGCAATTACGGGTGAACGGGTCGTTGTCTGCTTGCGTGCAAAGCGCTTCTGGGGGCTTGACGCACGAGAGCAGCACGGCAAGGCGCTTTTCGCCCCCGAAGTCACGCGCGGTGGTCGCATGAAAGAAGGGAAAATGAAGCAGAAGATAATTCGCATTGTGAAGGCGGCAATCGCATCATCCAATTAGCAGAATGCCAGCGGAACACCTCAGCCAGCCCCCACGGGCCGCAGCGGCAACCCCCAAGCCAAACGCGACATCGACCTTGAGCAACGAGCCCGCAACCCCCAACGGTCCCGCCCCCGCGGCGCCCACCGCCGGTGGAGCGCCGCGCCAAGCCCCCCTGTCGCGCCAGGAGGTGGATGCACGGCTGGTGATCTCCATGCTGTGCATCACGGCGCTGATCGGGTTCAACGCCACGACCATCCGCCTGCTGGTGCAGGGCATGTCGCCCATCATGGGGCTGACCCTGCGCGGACTGATGGGGCTGGTGCCGCTCACGCTTTACGGCTGGTGGCGCCGCGAGCGGGTGCGCTTCCGCGGCTGGCCGGCCCTGCACCTGTTCATCAGCAGCCTGTTCTTCGCCGCCGAGTTCATCCTGATGTACGTGGGGGCGCGCTTCACCACCGCCGGGCGCATCGCCATCTTCATCAACACCGCGCCGTTCTTCACGGCCCTGGGGGCGCACTACCTGCTGCGCGGCGACCGGCTGCACCTGTGGAAGGTGCTGGGACTGCTGCTGGCCTTCTGCGGCGTGGTGGTGCTGTTTTCCGAGGATCTGTTCGTGCAGCGGGCCGGCCTGTGGCGCGGGGATCTGCTGGTGATCGGGGGGGCCATCTCCTGGGCCGCGCTGACGCTGTATATCAAGCGCTTCCTCTCCGTGGACCATTCCGGGTTCCAGGCGCTCTACCCGCAGATCGTGATCTCCACGGCGGTGTTCTACCTGTTCTCGCTGCTGCTGGAGCCCGACCCGTTCTTCGCCTTCGGCTGGGACAGCGTGGGCTTGCTGGCGTTCCAGGCCATCTTCCTGGTCAACGTGACCTACCTGGTGTTCATCGGCCTGCTGCGGCACTACCCGGCCAGCGCGGTGATCTCCTTCACGCTGCTCTCGCCGTTCTGGGGCGTGGCCAGCGGCATCCTGTTCCTGGGCGAGGGGCTGAGCGTGCTGCTGGTGCTGGGCTTCGCCATGGTCACCGGCGGGCTGTACCTGGTCAACCGGCCCCGGCCGTCCCGGCCGGCATGAGGGCCGCGTGGCCACGTGGCGGCGCCCAGCGCCCGACGGTTCCCGGGCGCGCGCCTAGGTGCCGTCGGCGGGCTTGTTGCCGGGCCGGGCGGCCTTGGCGTCGGGGACGGCGTGATTGTAGAAGCCCTGGCCGCTGGACACCCCCAGGCGCCCCTCGGCCACCATGCGGCGCAGCATGTCCGTGGGCGCGAAGCGTGCATCGCCGGTCTGGCGCTGGATGCTCTCCATCACGCGCAGGCAGGTGTCCAGGCCCAGGTAGTCGGCCACCTGCAACGGCCCGCTGACCGTGACCTTGGCCAGCTTGAGCGCGTCGTCGATCAATTGCGGGGACACCCCGCGATCCTGCACCAGGTGCATGGCCGCGCTGAGCATGGCCATCAGCAGGTGGTTCACCAGGTAGCCCGGCACATCGGGCACCTCGCGGAAGGGAAAGCCGTAGCGCTGCAGCAGCGCCCGCAGCGTGGCCAGCGTCTGCGGCGACGTGCGGCTGCAGGGGCAGATTTCCAGGAAGCGCACCCGTTGCAGCGGGCTGAGGAAATGCAGCCCCAGGAAGCGCTCGGCACCCTGCACCGCCGTCGACAGGTCTTCGATGTTCAGGGAGGAGGTGTTGCAGGCGATGATGGCGCCGGGCACGACCCGCGACAATTCGCCCAGCACCGTCTTCTTGACCGCCGGGTCCTCCACGATGGATTCCACGATCAGCTCGCAGCCGGCCAGATCGGCCAGGGCATCGCTGTAGGCGATGCGCGGCAGCAGCAGCGCGGGATCCTTGCGCCACTGCTCGGCCTCGGCGCGCATGGCCGCCGGAGCCCCGGGGCGCAGCACCCGGTTCCACACGACGATCTCGCAGCCGAATTCGGCGAAGAGCACGGCAATCTGCCGGCTCATCAGCCCACTACCCAGTAATCCCAATTTCATGTTCCGCCCTGCTCTGCCCGCCGCCGCGCGTCCGCGCGCGGAGAGGTGGTGACCCTTTGCCGCGGCTGGTGCGCGACGCATCGGCCCAGGCCGAGGCCGTGCGACGTGCGCGCAGCCGGCCTGGAAATCGAGCCGAGTTTGTAGGATTATGCGCCCAATGTCGATCATGGCGGCAGGCGCCCCGCGGCAGGCCCCGCCTGGTGCCCGCCGCACCTGCAACCCTCCCCCGGAGCCGAGCATGTATTTCACCCAGGAACCCGAGCACATCGCCCTGCTGCGCGACACCCTGCGCCGCTTTGTCGCCGCTGAGCTGCCGCGGGAACAGGTGCAGCAATGGGAGCGCGAGCACCGCTTTCCCCCGGCGGCGTTCCGCAAGCTGGCGGCGCTGGGGGTGTGCGGGCTGACCGTGGACGAAGCCTACGGGGGCCAGGGGCGCGACATCGTGGCCGCCGTGACCGTGATCGACGAGCTCTCCCGGCGCGGCATGGTGCTCTCCGGGCCCTATATCCAGTGCGCGTTCTACGGCGGGCTGAATATTTCCGAGAACGGCTCGGAAGCCCAGAAGGCCGAGCTGCTGCCGCGCCTGGCCAAGGGCGAGCTGATCTTCGCCTACGGTCTCTCCGAGCCGGACGTGGGCGGCGACCTGGCCAGCGTGCGTGTGCGCGCCCGCCGCTCCGCCGACGGACGCAAGGTGATCGTCAACGGCACCAAGCGCTGGTGCACCGGCGCCGACTTCGCCGACTACATCTATTGCCTGGTCAACAGCGATCCGGAAGGGGCGCGCTACAAGAACCTCAGCTTCGTGCTCATCCCCACCGGCACGCCGGGCATCACCCTGCAGCCCATCGACCACATGAACATCCGCTACACGCTCTCCTGCGACGTGACCTTCGACGAGGTGCAGGTGCCCGCGGAGAACATCGTGGGCGGGGAGGCCGGCTGGAACCAGGGCTGGCGCATGCTGGCCGGCGAGGCGCTGGACGTGGAGAAGCTGGAGATCACCGCGGCCACCTACGGCATCGCCGCGGCGGCCATGGACGAGGCCTGGCAGTACAGCCAGGAGCGCAAGCAGTTCGGCAAGCCCATCTGCGCGCACCAGGCCGTGCGCCACGCCCTGGTCGACGCGCGCACCAAGCTGGCGGCCTGCCGGCACATGCTCTACCACGCGGCCTGGCTGGCCCACACGCGCCAGCCCTGCAGCGTGGAAACCTCCATGGCCAAGCTGTTCATCGCCGATACGGCGGTGGAGATCGTGCTGGCCTGCCAGCGGGTGCTGGGGGCCTACGGTCTCTCCGAGGGCTACGACATGGAGCGCCACGTGCGCGACATCGTGGGCATGCCCATCGTCGGCGGCTCGTCCAACATCCAGAAGAACAACATCGCCCGCCGCCTGCGCCTGCCGGAGTAGGCGCGCGGCGCCACGTCCCGCCCGGCGGCGGGACGCGCCGTGCCGTCAGGCATAGGCGGGAATCTGGCGGCGGAACATGGCGAAGATCAGCTCCCAATCGCGCTCGGCGGCGGCGCGGGCATAGATGTCCCGGTGCGGCAGGGCGTAGCCGTGGTCGGTATCCCGATGAATTTCGAAGTGGTGCGGCACCTTGTGCTTGGCGAGCAGCGCGTCCAGCTCGGCGATCATCTCCGGAGGGGCGTAGGGATCGCGCTCGGCAAAGCCCCCGTACACCTCGCCCTTGAACTTGTGCACCATCTCGTGGGGCGAGTCGGGCATTTTCGAGATCAGCGCCGTGCCGTGCAGCGAGGCCGCGGCGCGGAAATCGTCCGGATAGACTCCCGCCGCGCAGAGCACGAAGCGCCCGCCCATGCAGTAGCCCACGCAGCCCTTGGGCCCAGGCTTGGCGGCCGGCTGGTCCCGCAGAAACTTGAGCATGGCCCCGGTGTCCTCGATGGCCATGCTGTTGGTCAGCTTCTCCAGCGGAGCCAGCACTTTCTTCTGCTCCGCTTCCGCCAGGCGGCGCAGGGACATGGCCCTGCCCTGCGTGTCGCGATAGTTGAATGAAATGTCGCCCTGGCGATGGTACAGATTGGGCACCATGCAATAGTAGCCCACGCTGGCCACGCGCCGGGCGATGTCGTAGAGCTCCTCGCGCATCCCCCAGATGTCCATGTAGATCACCACGGCCGGGAAGGGGCCCCCCTGCTCCGGGTGTGTGATGAAGGTGTTCATCCGGCCGTCCGGGGTGGGAATATCCTTGAACGATTCAAGCATCGCATCCTCTTGCGTTGAGGTTTCTGGCCTTCCGTCGGGAGTGTCGCATGGATCGGCGCCGCGCCCGGCCCGTCAGAACAGCAGGGACGGCAGAAATAGCGCAAGCTGCGGATAGAACAGCACCAGCAGCGCCGTGAGCACCTGGCACAGCACGAACGGCATGGAGCCCACCACGATGTCGCGCATGGATTCGCCCGTGGCGCCCTGCAACACGTAGATGTTCAGCCCGACCGGGGGCGTGAGCAGGCCGATCTCGATCATGATGCAGACCAGCACGCCCAGCCAGATCAGGTCCACTTGCAGCGCCAGCATCATGGGCACCACGAAGGGGATCGTGATGACCATCATCGACACGCCGTCGAAGAACGTGCCCATGGCCAGGTACAGCAGGCACACGGCCACCACCAGCAACATGGCCGACAGGCCCAGCATCTCGATCCAGCCCACCATGCGGTTGGGAATCTGGTAGTAGATCAGGGTCATGGCGAACAGCTTGGCCGCCATGATGATGAACAGGATCATGCACGTCTGGCGCACCGTGTTCAGCGCCGACGCGCGCACCGCGCGCCAGGTGAGCGTGCGCGCCACGGCCGCGAACACCAGCGCCAGCACGGCCCCCAGCGCGGCCACCTCCGTGGGACTGGCCACGCCGCCGTAGATGCCGCCCAGCACCACGGCCGCCAGCAGGATCACCTGCCACAGCTCGCCCACGGCCTTGAGCATGTCGCGCCAGCCCACGTTGGGCTCGCGCGGGGCCAGGGCCGGATTCAGCAGCGCCCGCGCGGCGATGTACAGCACGTACAGGGTGGCCAGCAGCAGCCCGGGCAGCACGCCCGCCATGAACAGACGGCCGATGGAGACCTCGGCCATGCTGCCGTAGATGATGAAGATGATGCTGGGTGGGATGAGGATGCCCAGCGTGCCCCCGGCGGCGATGGAACCCAGGGCCAGCGGGCGGTCGTAGCCCCGCGGCACGATCTGGGGATAGCCCACCGAGCCGATGGTGGCCGCCGACGCCAGGCTGGAGCCCGAGCAGGCCGCGAACAGGGTGCAGGCCGCGATGTTGGTCTGCAGCAGGCCCCCCGGCAGCCCGCTGACGATCTTGCTGGCCGAGACGTAGATGCGGTTCATGATGCCCGTCTGGAACAGCAGCTCGCCCATGAACACAAATAACGGCAGCGCCACCAGCACGAAATTGGTGTTGGTCTCCCAGGTGATTGAGCCCAGGGCCACCACGACGCGCTCGAAACCGAGGATGTTGAACAAGCCCACTATGCCCGCGGCGCCGATGGACACGACGACCCACACGCCGCCGAGCATCATCGCCAGCATGAACACGACTGCCGCGGAAAATCCGACCATGCCGACCTCAACCCCTCTTGTCCGCCAAGCCTACGCCGCCCGGGATCTTGCGCGCAGCACCATGCCGGCCAGATGCTGCAGCGCCTTGGCCAGCATCATCAGGAAGAACATCGCCGAGCCGATCAGCAGCGGAATCGCCGGCAGATAGAGCGGGGTGCGCAGATCGGTAAAGCTGGTGGTGTGACGCACCCAGAAATTCTCGAACCGCGCCCAGCAGGCCAGGATCAGGAACGCCGCGAAGAGGATGCCGATGGCATAGGCCACCAGCGTGGTCAGGTCGCGCGCCGGCCGCGGAAAGCGGTTGAGGAAGAAATCGATCCTGATGTGCGCGTCGGCGTGGAGCGTGTGCGCCAGGCCGAAGAACACCATGGCCAGCAGGCTGTAGGACGCCACCTCGTCGGCCCAGGTCAGCGCATTGTTGAACACGTAGCGCATGGTCACACCGATGGTGACGATGGCCGTGAGCACCAGCAGGCTCACGACGCTGATCTCCGCCAGCCAGTCGGCCACGCGCCCGATCCACCCGGTCATCCGTTCGATCGTGCCCACTGCGACCCTTCCCACGGCACGGCCTCGACGCCGGCGCCGCACGGAACGGGCCGGCGCCGGGTCTGCGCCCGCGTTTTGCGCCGGTGGCCCGGCGTTAATTGCGTTCGATGATGGCCTTGGCCTTCTCGTAAATGCGGCGGGATTCGGGGTCCAGCCGGGTCACCCAGGCCGAGATGATGGGCTCGGCCGCGCGCTTCATGGTGGCGCGGTCGGCATCGGGCACCGGCACGACCTGCATCTGGCCCTTTTCCACCATCAGTTTGCGGCCCAGGTTGGTGCCGTTGAGCATGCTGGCGCGCAGCCGGTCGCGGTGGCGCGACACCGACTCCAGGAAGGTCTGGCGCACGTCCGGCGGCAGCCCGGCGATGGCGTCCTCGCTGGCGATGATGAAAAACCCAATGCCCGCCGTGTGCGTGTCGAAGGTGTACTTCACGCTCTCGTAGAATTTCATCGAGAACTCGGCCAGGTCCGCGGCCCAGTTGCCGTCCACGACGCCCGTGCTCAGCGCCGTGTACAGTTCCCCCCAGTTCACCGGCACCGGCACCGCCCCGATGTTCTTGGTGAAGGTCGACTCCACCGGGCCCACGGCGCGAATCTTCAGCCCTTTCAGGTCCGCCAGCGTGGTCACCTTGCGCTTGGTGTGCAGCATGCGCGGCTCGTTCTGGATGATCGTCAGCAGCCGCACGTTGTAGCGCGCCTTGAGCAGCTTCGCGTAGTCGTCGTGCAGCTCATCCCACAGCCTGGTCATCAGGTTGAAATCCCAGGGGACGAACAGGGGCAGCTCGAACAACTCCATGATCTGCTCCTGGCCGGCCACGTGAGAGCCCCACACCTCGCCCATCTGCACCAGGTTCTTGGAGATGGTGTCCAGCATGTCCGGACCCGTGAAGCCCAGCGCCCCGCTGGGATACACGGTGAGCTTGAGCCGGCCGTTGGTGAGCTGGCCCACTTCCTCGGCGTACTTGATGGTATCGCCGGAGGCCCAGTACTGCTGCGGGTTGATGGTGTGCACCTGCCAGTTGATGGGCTGAGCCCAGGCACGCTCCGTCAGCCCCATCACGCATGCCGCCGCGACCGCTAGCGCAACTGCTACGACTGTCTTCATCGGACACCCCTGCAATGGATTGAAGGAAACTGGACATTGCTCCGACTACGCCCGAGAGTCGACGCCCGTCAATGCGCCACCCCGTCACGGCGGCTCCCGCGCCGCCCCCGCCCGCCGATGCCGCGTGGCCGCGGTGCGCCATATCCGGACAGGCATATGGAAAGACTGGCCGCCACGCCGAACGTGGCAGAGCGCCCGGGCGCGTGCCGGCGTCTACGACACTTTGCGCACCGGGTCCGGATAGTCATACGGCGTGGACAGTTCCACCCACGCCTGCTCGGTCAGGTAGGGCTTGAGCACCCGCAGCACCAGTTCCACCCCCTTCTGCACGTTCTCCCGGCACAGCGACTTTTCATCGACCATGAGGAAGTTGGGCCAGGCGTTGGTGATCAGCCAGGAGATCGTGGCCAGCTCATCAAGTGTCCCCTCCTCCTCCGGCTCCTGCATGACTCCGGACTTGATCAGCCCTTGCAGGAAGTAGCGGATCTGCACCAGACGCCGCCGGCGCACGTCGTGCAGGCGTTTGCGCAGTTGCGGATCGCGCTGCATCAGCGGCACCGCCTCGCGCAGGAAAAACCGATACTCCCACATGTAGGTGAACAGGACGCCACACAGGCGCCGCAGGTCGTTGATGTTCACGGTGCGGTCGCGCGGAAGTTTCCGCACCGGATTGAAAAAGTAAATGATCTGCCTGTAGATTTCCCGAATGATGTCTTCCTTGTTGCGGAAGTGATAGTAGATGCGGCCCGGGCTGACACCCATCTTTTCAGCAATGTGATTGGTCGAGACGGCCCGTGTTCCATGTTCGTTGAACAGCATCGTGGCCGTGCGGATGATTTCGGCCTTGGTTTCGGCGGTCCCCATGAGCGCTTCTCTCAGAAATTAAGCATTTACTCAATGGCAATCGATCACGCAAGATCAATTGCGCATGTCTTGCGGGATGCACGGTGGCTGCTGATAGCCCGGCAGGCTCGGGAGCGGACCGCCGGCGTCGCGCCGCGGCCGCGGCGCGTTGGAGTGAGACTTTGAACGCGAATCGACAGGTCAACTTGCCAGGGTCTTCACTCCAACCGGACGTGCCACGTGCAGACAACCCACATTTCCATGTGCTGCCTTACCACACCATGGACCTGCGCTCCACCCGAATCAGTCGACGTGCCGCCGCACATCGGCCCCACGCGGGGACTTGCCGCCCGTGGCACCGCGGCGCGCGCACTGGCGGTCCGGGGTCCGGCCGAGGCTACACGTTGACCGTCTTCACCTCCGCGGGAATGGTGACTTGCAGCACCTCGTAATCCGCGGAGTATTCAATGTGCGTCTGGGGCAGGTTGCCGGGCACGGTGATGCAGTCGCCGGCCCGCATGACAATCTCTCCCAAGCCCTCGAATTCCGTGCGCAGCCAGCCCTTGAGGATGTAGATCAGGTGGTAGTCCAGCTCGTGCACGTGGCGGGGCGTGCCGCCGCCGGGCGCATAGGCCATCACGGCCCGCGCCACCGTGGCGCTCACCCGCCCGCCCGTCGCCTCCGCCGAGCCCAGGTCGCGATATTCCAGGAACGGGCGCTGGGGCTTCTTGGTCCATGCGCTGTCCTTGTACAGCGACAACACCGTCTTCGATGTCATTGTGGTCATTGCAAATTGCTCCGCTGGTTGGAGTGTCTAGGTCCATTGGTGCGGGCCGGCCCCGTGCCGCACCGCCGGAGATGCGGCAGCGCCCTTCGAGCCCAGGCCGGGCGGGCGTGTGCCGCCATGGCGGCTGCCGGCGCGGCAATGCGCCCGATGCGCCCGGTGCGCCTCGATGTGCATCCCCTACCAGCATTCGCCCCTGCTGACACGAGGAATCAACCGGTCGCCTTGCCGCGTGGCCGCCCCTGGGCCGTGCCGGAAGTGGTACGATGGAGCAGGGCCGGCGTCCGCTGTCCGCACGCCGGAGGGCGCCCTCAGGGTTGCCGCCACGCCAGGGGCGTCGAGGTCGGTGCCGCGATGTGGTGGCAACGGCTCAATCCGGGGGGATCACTCTGCTGGAGCTTGCGGCATGACGGAACTCTCTACGGGGCGGCAACGGCTGGTGCGGGCTCTTGCCGTACTGGCGGTGGCCTTCGGCGTGGTGACGGTGTTCGTGGGCGGGCGGATTCTGCTGGGGGATGCCGCGGCGCGTCAGATGGCCGGGGCTTATGTGGGGTTTGTGCTGTGGTTCAATGTCCTGGCCGGCTGCGCCTATGTCGTGGCAGGCGTGGGCATGTGGCGCGGCGACCGCTGGAGCCTGGGTCTGGCACTGGCCATTGCGCTGCTGACCACGCTGGTGTTCGGGGCGTTCCTGGCGCACGTGCAGGGCGGCGGCGCCTATGAGGTGCGCACGCTGTGGGCGCTGCCTTTCCGCGCCGCGATCTGGTTCGCCATCGCGGCGGCGCTGTGGTGGCTGCTGGGCGCGCGGAGCGGCCGCTGACGCGCCGGTCGCCCCGCGGGGCGCAGCTTAGGCGGGCTTGACGTAGATGTCGCGCGCCACGTCCTTGTCCAGCGCCAGCGTGGTCTCGCCGATATCCAGCACCACCGAGGGGCGCTGCTGGCGCAGGCGCACCTGGGCCCCCGGCAGCAGCCCCAGGTCCGCAAGCTGCTCCAGGCTTTCCTTGACCCGCGGGCGGATGAAGGTCACGCGCCCCGTGGCGCCCAGCTTGAGCTCCAGCAGCGGCACCACCGCCGGGGCCAGCACCCGGTGCGCGGCGCCGCAGCAGTCGCCGGGGGGGATGGGCCGCCCGTCCGGGGCCGCGGGCGGATGCCCCAGCAGCGTACAGATGGTGTCGGCCAGCAGCGGGCCGATGGCATGCTCCAGGCGGCAGGCCTGACCCGCGATCAGCGCGGGCGGCAGCTCAAGCACGTCGGCCAGCAGCCGCGCCGCCAGCCGGTTGGCGCGCACCACGTGCCGCGCGCGCTGGCGTCCGCCGGCCGTGAGGGCATGGGCGCGGTCCTCGCCGCGCAGCAGTCCCTCGGCCGTGAGCCGCGCGAACTCGGTGCGCACCTGGGCCGCCTCGAAGCGGTCGCAGAGGGCCGTCTGGGCCTCGGGCCCGCCCTCGTCCTGCATCCACACGGCTTCCAGGATCTCCTCGCGCAGGTCGTGCAGGCCGTTGGTCATGGGCATCATGGCTTGTGTGCTCCAGGAGGCGGGTTGGCGTCCGCATTCAGCCAGCGGCTGAGCCACGCGGCCAGCGGAGAACGCCGGGGATGGGGGAAGCTGTGGCCGCACGCCGCGCAGCGCAGCAGGGCGCAGCCGCCGCCACAGGTGGCGCCGCAGGCCGCGGGCGCCTCGAACGGGGCGCCGCAGCGGGGACAGCGCAGGGC
>JACQHH010000211.1 GCA_016199125.1 Candidatus Lambdaproteobacteria bacterium | reverse complement strand
TCTCCGGAAAGCCCAGGTTTGTCAAGGCGGAGATCAGGTCGCCGCGGCCGCCGGAGACGGTGCCCTGCTGCACCGCGTGGCGCGCCAAGCGGTCGCTCAGTTCCACGCACAGGCGGGTCGCGGTCTTCTTGCCGATGCCCGGCACGGTGGAAATCAGCGCCACGTCCTGGGCCACGATGGCGCCCTCCAGGCGCTCCGGCGAGAAGGTGGAAAGCATGGCCAGGGCGGCCTTGGGGCCGATGCCGCTGACGCCGATGAGCCGCTCGAAGAGCGCCTTGGCCTCCGCCGTATCGAAGCCGTAGAGGTCGATGGCATCGTCCTTGACCACGGTCACGACGTGCAGGGCCACCGTCTTGCGCCCGCTGATCTCGGCCAGCACGGACAAGGGCAGGGCCAGCTCATAGCCCACGCCGCCCGGCGTGTGCACGATCGCGCGGTTGCCGCGGATGGCGCCCAGGGCGCCCTCGATGAAGCCGATCATTTCCCCGCCTCCGCGAAGGGCAGTGCATGGGCATGAGTCAGGGCCACCGCCAGCGCGTCGGCCTCGTCCTCTTGCAGGGGCGCCCGGTGCCGCAGCAGCATGGCCACCATGGCCAGCACCTGATCCTTGCCGGCGCGCCCGCCGCCCACGACCGCCTGCTTGACCTGGGTGGCGGTGTATTCGAACAGCGGCAGCCCGGCCCGCGCCAGGTCGCACAGGATCACGCCCCGCGCATGGCCCAGCACCAGCGCCGAGCGGGCGTTGCGCGCCGCGAAGATGCGCTCCAGCGCGGCCTGGTCGGGCCGGTGGGTGCGCAGAAGCTCCTGCACGCCGTGGGATAGAGCCACCAGCCGCTGGGCCAGCTCGGCCTGGGCATCGAGCCGCAGGGTGCCGCTGGCCACGTACGCGGTCTGCTTGTGCCGCAGCTCCACCACGCCCCAGCCCGTGAAGCGGCTGCCGGGGTCGATGCCCAGGATCTTCATTCGCCCAGGGCGGCCACGACCGCGTCGGACAGGTCGAAATTGGAGAAGACGTTCTGCACGTCGTCGTCCTCTTCCAGCAGCTCCAGGAAGCCCAGCACCTGCTCGGCCTGCTCCTTGTCGTCGATCATTACCCGGGTCTGGGGAATCTGCGCCAGTTCCGCGGTGCGGATTTCGATCCCGTGCTGCTCCAGGGCCGCCTTGACCTCCTCCAGGGCTTCCAGGGGGCAGGTCACCACGTAGTCGGCCTGGTCCGTGTCCAGGTCCTCGGCGCCGGCTTCCAGGATCGTCTCGGTGAGTCTGTCCTCGTCGATGGCGCTGGTGGGAATGCGCAGCACGCCCTTGCGGTCGAACATGTAGAGCACGGTGTTGGGGCCGCCCAGGGTGCCGTCGAACTTGTTGAAGGCCGTGCGCAGCGAGGCGATGGTGCGGTTGCGGTTGTCGGTCAGCGCCTCCACCACGACGGCAATGCGGTTGGGCCCGTAGCCCTCGTAAATCACCGTTTCGTAGTCCTGTCCGTCGTCGCCGCCGATCCCCTTGTTGATGGCGCGCTTGATGGTGTCCGTGGGCATGTTGTTGCCGCGGGCATTGTTCACGGCCAGGCGCAGGCGCGAATTGGCGTTCACGTCGCCGCCACCGGTCTTGGCCGCCACGGTGATTTCACGGATGAGCTTGGTGAACAGCTTGCCGCGGCGGGCGTCCTTGCCGGCCTTCTTGTGCTTGATCGTGCTCCACTTGCTGTGGCCCGACATGGAATCTCCTTCGCTGCGCTGCCGCGCGGGATGCTGCTACTGGACGATCCGTCCGATCAGGTCGTAGGGATGGGCCTCCACGATCTCCACTTCGTGAAAGGCCCCCGCGGCGGCCTGCCCTTCGTTGATATAGACCACGCCGTCCACCTCCGGCCCCTGGAACGCCGCGCGTCCTTGCAGCAGCAGCTCGGTCTCCTCGGCGTGGCCCTGCACCAGCACGCGCAGGCGCCGGCCCACGCGCCCGGCGTTGCGCCGCGCGGACACCGCCTGCTGCGCGGCCAGCAGCTCGGCCTTGCGGGCGCGCTTGGTGGCCGCGGAGACCGGGTCGCCCAGGCGCGCGGAATGGATGTTGTCCTCGTGGGAGTAGGTGAACACGCCCACGTGCTCGAACCAGCCCTCCGCGATGAAGCCCAGCAGGCGGCGGTGGTCGTCGGCCGTCTCGCCGGGGAAGCCCGTGATGAACGTGGTGCGCAGGGCCAGCCCGGGCAGCCGCGCGCGCAGCCACTCCAGCTTGGAGCGGATCTGGGCCTCGCCGATGCGCCGGTTCATGTCCTTCAGCACGTGATCGGCGATGTGCTGGAAGGGCATGTCCAGGTAGGGCACGATGTGCGCGGCGTCCGCCAGCGCGTCCAGCTCGGCTTGGCCGAAGGTATTGGGATAGGCGTAGAACAGCCGCAGCCAATAGTCCCCCGGCACCGCATCCATGGCCCGCAGCAGCGCGGCCAGGTGGGCGCCGTCCTTGCGATCCACCCCGTAGGACGAGGTGTCCTGGGAAATGAGGTTGATCTCGCGGATGCCGGCGTCCACGTAGCGCCGCTGCTCCTCCACGATGTCCGCGATGCCGCGGCTGCTGAAGTAACCCCGCAGGAAGGGGATGTTGCAGAAGCTGCACATGTTGGAGCAGCCCTCGGCGATCTTCAGGTACACGTAGGGCGCCGGGGTCGTCTGCAGGCGCTCCTGGTGCTCCAAGTGGGCATAGTGCGGCTTGGGTTGCAACCGCACGCGGGCATTGGGCACGCCGGCGTACAGGTCGTCCAGCAGCGCGGGCATTTCCTGGAAATTGCTGGAGCCCAGCAGGCCGTCCAGCTCCGGAATCTCCTCCAGCAGCGACTCGCGGTAACGCTCGCTCATGCATCCCGCGCAGATCAGCTTTTCGCAGCGCCCGGCGGATTTGAAGTCGCTGAGCGTCAGCAGGCGCTCGATGGATTCCTCGCTGGCGGCGGTGAGGAAGGCGCAGGTGTTGACCACGATCACCTGGGCCTCGGCCGGCTCGGCCGTGTAGCCGTAGCCCCCGCGATGGAGCGCGGCCAGCATGATCTCCGAATCCACCCGGTTCTTGGCGCAGCCCAGGGTCTCCAGGTACACCAGGCGCCGCGGCATCTCCGCGGTCGGCATGGTGCCCCGCGCCTCGGCGGCGGGAGCGGCCGGCGGCGGCGTGACCACCCCGGTCGCGGGCTGCGCGCCGAGAGCGCCGTCAGGGCGGCGGGCGTTGGAGCGTCTCACGTCAGACCACCTTCTTGATCAAAGCCTGCTCGATGAAATCCTCGATGTCCCCGTCCAGCACGCGCTGGGCGTTGCCCGTCTCGTAATCGGTGCGGTGATCCTTGACGAGCTGATAGGGATGCAGCACATAGCTGCGGATCTGGCTGCCCCAGGCGATCTCGCGTTTGTTCTCGTTCAACTTGTCGCGCTCGGCCTCGCGTTCCTGGCGTTCGCGCTCGTAGAGCCGCGCCTTGAGCACCTTCATGGCGGCGTGCTTGTTCTTGAATTGCGAGCGCTCGTTCTGACACTGCACAACGATGCCCGTGGGCAGGTGCGTGATGCGCACGGCGGAGTCGGTGGTGTTCACGCTCTGCCCGCCGGGACCCGAGGAACGAAAGATGTCGATGCGCAGATCGGCGTCGTTGATCTGCACCTCGATCTCGTCCTCCACGTCCGGGTAGACGAACACCGAGGCGAACGAGGTGTGGCGGCGCTTGTTGGCGTCGTAGGGCGAAATGCGCACCAGGCGGTGCACGCCCATCTCGGCCTTGAGATGGCCATAGGCGTAGTCCCCCACCACGGAGAACGTGACCGATTTGAGACCGCCCTCGTCGCCCGGCTGCAGGTCCAGCACGGTCAGGCGGTGGCCCCGGCTCTCGGCCCAGCGCTGGTACATGCGGAACAGCATGCCGGCCCAGTCCGCCGATTCGGTGCCGCCGGCGCCGGAATGGATCATGGCGATGGCGTCCCTGGCGTCGTGCTCGCCGCCCAGCATGTTGCGCAGCTCCAGCGCGCCCAGGCGCTGCTCCAGCTTGGCGCTGAGCGCCTCCACTTCGCCGGCCAGCTCGGCATCGTGCTCCTCTTCGCACAGAGCGATGCCCGTCTCCAGCTCTTCCAGGTCGGAGCCGATGCGCTGCCATTCCTCGACGAGGTTGCTCAACTGCTGCTGCTGCTTCAGCAGCGCGGCGCGCTCCTGCGGCGGCAGCGCCCAGAAGCTCTCCGCGACGGTACGCGCCTGCAGGCTTTCCAGCTCCTGCGATTTCTTGGGGAGGTCAAAGATAGCCCGAGAGGGATTCCTGGCGGGCTTTGATGGCTTCGATTTTTTCGCGCAAATCCTGCATCTGCATCGGCGTAGAAGTTCCTTGGCTGGCGTGTGCAAAAAACTGTAGCGGGGTCGGCCGGAATCCGGTTCTTTCCGACTCTAGCACGGAATCCAGGCCGCGTTAAGCTCCGATCGCAGGGGCCGCGCCGGCGTGCCGGCAGGTTTGCACTCTCGTGCCGTGCGTCGTAGGCTGAAGCGCATGCGGCGCGATCCGCCACCCTTCCAACCCGCAGCCGGAGCAAGCGCGATGACCAAGGACGACCAAGCGGCCGCCATTGCCGAGCAGAATCGGCGCAAGCTGCAGGAGCACCTGAAAAAGCTGGCCGAGGGCTCCGGGCAGGATCCGGACAAGGGCGAATACGACGCGGCCCTGGAGCGCGGGGCCTTCCGCAAGGCGCTCTTCGCCGAGGATGCGTCCGGCGCCGCGGGCGATGCAGGCCGCCTCCGCGCCGAATGGGAGGCCTGGAAGCGCTACCACCGCGTGGGCAGCAAGGTGCACGAGATCAAGGCGCCCGAAGTGCGCAGCGCCCAGGACGACTTCAAGCTGCTGGGCGTCAGCCCCGATTCCAACCCCACGGAAATCCGCAAGGCGTTCTACAGGCTGGCCAAGACCGCCCATCCCGATGCCGGCGGCGATGCGGCGCGCTTCCAGCAACTGCTGGAAGCCTACGAGCGCCTCTCGGCCCCCCCGGCGCCCGCCGGAACATAGCAGGCGGGTCCCCAGGCACGGCATCGACTCGGGGGAACGGTGGTTCCCCCGAACCCGCTGATTTGGCGGCTGCGGTTGGCTTGCCAACCGCAGCCGCAGCAATGGGTTCCAAGGGCCCTCGGCCCTTGGTGGGGTTGTCAGGGGAGAATCCCCTGACCCGGCCCATCAGGTGGCCGCGGCCAGGTCTTCCCACTGGGCCAGCTCCATGCGCTCGCGCAGCGAGCGCTTGAGGCGGGTCAGCTCGCGCTGCACCTGGGCCAGCTCGCCCAGGGCCTCGGCGTAGTCCTCGCGGGTGCTGAGATGCTGGGCGCTGGCCGAGAAGGCCGTGAAGCGCTCGCGGGCCGTTTGCAGGCGCGCCTCCAGGGGCCCGGCCTGTACCGGGGCGAAGAGTTGCTTGCGCTCGCGGAAGCGCCCGATGGCCTCCAGCACCGCGCGGTAGCTGGCCTGCGGCCCTTCGCCGCAGGCCACGGCCCACACCTGCTCGCGGTCGGCCGGGTCGGGGACGTGGGCCAGCTTGAGCGCCTTGCTCCAGCCATAGCGCTCGATTTCCGCCAGGCCCTGCTCCCGCCGCCGGGGGTCGATCAGGCCGTAGGATTCAGCCACGATGCACAGCTCCGAGATGCGCCGGAAATCCAGCTCCAGATGCTCGGCCAGGAAGGCGCGCTGGGCCGGCGGCTCGGCGACGTTGGCCTTCACCGTGAGCACGATGCGCAGCACCGAGGGCGCGATCTTCACCGCCGCTTCGTCCAGCAGGGCCTGGGCCTTGTTGACGAAAGCGATCTCCTGCATCAGCGCCCCCTGATCGTGCCAGTCCAGCAGGCCGTCCGGGCCGCTGCTGGGCGCCGCCCAGCGCCGGTTGATCTCCACCAGGGCCGCCTCGCGGGTTTCCGTGCGCACGGAATCCTTCAGCGAGGCCTGGGGTGAGGGCATCAAGAGGTCGTTTGCGGAGAGGATTCGTCTGGCCATGTCACTCCTGACAGTTCATCATGCGCTGGTGAATCTCACGGACGAGCCCCTGGTAGGCTTCCCGTGCGCGCGGATCGGCCGCTTCCAGCGGCGTGAGGTGATTCTGGGCCGTGGTGGCGATGGCGGTGGAGAGCGGAATCGCATGCTCGAAGAGCAGCCCGTCGAAGGCCTGCTGCAAGGATTCGCGGTTCTGCCGGTTCTGGTTCACGTGCTCCCGGTGCAGGGTGATGGCGATGCCCAGCAGCCGGCAGCGCACCTGATGCCGGGCCCGGAAATGCTCCAGGTAGGCCAGCAGGTTGGTGATGCCGGTGAGCGACAGGTAATCCGTGTGCGTGGGAATCACGATATAGTCGGCGATGGCCAGCACATTGTCGTTGATGATGGACAGCGTCGGCGGCAGGTCCCAGATCACCAGCGACGCCGGATCGAATTCCTGCAACAGGTGGTCGCGGAAGTAGTGGGTCGGCTGGGGATACTCGTAGATGCGCTTTTCCGCCTCGTAGAGGTGCAGCCGCCCCGATTCGAGCACGTAGAAGGGAATCTCCGGCCGGTAGCGCACCGTGTCGATGGTGTCCGTGGCGCGGTACAGGAAGGCGCCCAGGGTGTTCTCGCTGTGCAGGTTCAGCGAAATGGCCACGTTGCCCTGGTTGTCGGCGTCCACCAGCAGAATCTCGCGCTTGGGATTGGCCAGGGCGTATTGGTGGGCCAGGGCGATGGCCAGCGTGGTTTTGCCTGTTCCGCCTTTTGCCGATAGGATGGCCAGATTGATCATGAGGCGGCGCGGGCGACAGGGACTGCGGCCATGGGCTGGGGCATGAGCGCGGTGGGATCGCCGGCGGACGGCCAGCGACCGCCGGGGACCGCAGAAGCGGGCGACGGGACTTGAACCCGCGGCCCTCAGCTTGGGAAGCTGATGCTCTACCAACTGAGCTACACCCGCATGGTTTCATGGATAGGGATTCCGCGCGGGCTTGTCAACCGTGCCCGCCCGTGGCGCCGCGCAGCGGCATGGTCGGGCCTGCCGAATGAAGCGGACCGGGTGAGGAAGGGGGGATGGACGCCAGATGGATAGGGCTGAGCGCCAAGAGCAGGGCCCGCCGGTGCGCATGCTGCCTGGTCGGGCGATGTTTCACGTGAAACATTGGCGCCCGGGCCGTGCCGACCGGGACCGGGATTTTCCGCGCCGTGACGGCGCGCCGCGCACCGCGCAACGGCACGTGCGGCACGGCATTCCACACGCAGTACGGCGCGCATGACCGACATCATCACCATCGACGGGCCGGGCGGCGTCGGCAAGACCTCGGTTTCCCGCGGGCTGGCCGAGCGCCTGGGCTATCGCCTGCTGTCCTCGGGCCTGATCTATCGCGCCATGGCCTGGTATCTGTTGCAGGGGGGCTGGCAGCCCGGCCGGCCCGCGGACCTGGCGCGGCTGAACGCCCTGCGCCTGCGCATCGGCCCGGACGGCGGCGTCTATCACCAGGGCGAGCGCCTGGACGAGGCCCTGAAGTCCGATCCGGTGTCGGACGCCACCTCGCAGATCAGCACCGATCCCGCGGTGCGCGAGCTGGCCAACCGCCTGCTCAAGGCGACGGTGCAGGGCATCGCCGAGGAGGGCCGGATTCCTGGCGTGATTCTTGAAGGCCGGGACATGGGCAGCGTGGTTTTTCCCCAGGCCCGGCACAAGATTTTCCTGGACGGCGATCCGGCGGTGCGGGCCGAACGGCGCTTCCGGGAGCTGGCGGACAAGACGCCTGGGCTGCGGCGCGACGATGTGGCGCAGGGTCTGGCGCAGCGCGACGCGCGCGACGCCGGGCGCGACGTGGCCCCGCTGAAACCCGCCGCCGATGCCATGATCGTCGACACGACCCACCTGACACTGGAACAGGTCCTGGACACCATTCTGGCACAGGTCACCGGCTGAGCAGGCCGGCAGGACGCGGCAGGTTGCGCGCCCACGCCTGTGTCGAATTCACCACGTTGAGGCTATGAAAGCTGTCATTCTTGCCGCCGGGCCCAGCGAGCGCCTGCACCCGTTCACCGAGACGCGCTCGAAACCCATGATTCACGTGGCGGGCAAACCCATGCTGGAAAACATGGCCAATGCCCTGGCCGCCGCCGGCATCACGGAAATCCTCATCGTGGTCAACCACGCCCAGGAGATCCTCAAGAACCACTTCGAGCATGGCCACCGTTTCGGGCTGTCCATCGACTACATCTACCAGGAGCCCCTGGACGGCATCGGCGGAGCCCTGCGGCGCTGCGAGCGGCATCTGCGCGCCGGGCCCTTCTTCCTGGTCTACGGGGACATCCTCACCTCGGGCGATCCGTTTTCGCAGGTGCTCAGCCGCTACACGGAATCCGGCGGGGCCGTCGCGGCGCTGTCCCTGCCGGCCAATTCGCGCGAGTTCGGCAACGTGTACCTCAACGAGAACATGCTGATCACGAAGTTCGTGGAAAAGCCCGCGGACCCCCATCTGTCCAACTATGTGTTCGCGGGAATCTTTCTGCTTTCGCCCAACGTGTTCGAGACGCTGGACAAGACCGGCAACGACATCGAGAAGACCTATCAGACGCTGATCGAGGCGCGCGCGCTTTCCGGCACCCTGTGGGACGGGGGCTGGATCGACATCAGCCGCCCCTGGCACATCCTGGAGGCCAACCGCATGCTCATGCAAGACTGGCGGGAAGCCCGCATCCACCAGTCCGTCAAGCTGGAAGGCAATGTGCAGATCGAAGGGGCCGTGCACATCGAGGAGAACGTGGTCATCGGCTCGGGCACGCTGCTCAAGGGGCCGTGCTACATCGGGAGCGACAGCTACATCGGCAACAACGTGCTGATCCGCGAGTTCACCGCCCTGGGCCCGCGCTCGGTGGTGGGCTACGGCACCGAGTTGAAGAACTGCGTGCTCTTCGGGCGCTCCACGCTGGGGCGCCTGTCGTTCATCGGCGACAGCGTGATCGGGGAACGCGTCGATCTGGGCACCGGCGTGACCACGGTGAACATCCACCACGACCGCCATCCCATCGAGATGGACACCCCGGACGGGCGCATCCTCACCGGCATGGACAAGCTGGGGGCCTTCATCGGGGACGATGTGGTGATCGGGGCGCGCAACGCGCTGGGGCCGGGCACCCGCATCAAGGCCAAGGCCGTCGTTCCGGACCTCATCACCCTCAATTCCATCCAGTAAGAGCTCCCATGTGCGGCATCAGCGCGGTCACGGGCCGGGAAGACATCGTGCACACCCTGTTCGAGTCCATCAAGAACCTGGAATACCGCGGCTACGACTCCTGCGGCTTCGGCATCGTGCAGGACGGCACGGTGGAGGTGCGCAAGAACACGGGTGGCGTGGATGAGGTGAACGGCAAGGAGCACCTGACGTCGATGCTGGGCTGCACCGGGATCGCCCATACCCGCTGGGCCACCCACGGCAAGGTGGACAAGATCAACGCCCACCCGCACCAGTCGGGCGATGGCCGCTTTTCCATCGTGCACAACGGCATCATCAACAATTACCAGGACCTGAAAAGCGAGCTCATGGAACAGGGCGTGACGTTTCTTTCCGAGACGGACACGGAGGTCGCCGCCCACCTGATCGGTCTGGCCTACAGCGAGTTCGGCGACGTGCGCAGTGCCCTGCTGGCCGCCCTCAAGCGGCTGGAGGGCAGCTACGCCCTGCTCATGGTCACGCCCCTGGAGCCCGACACGATCTACGCGGTCAAGCACGGCTCGCCGCTGGTGCTGGGCCTGGCTGCGGGTCGCAATTTCGTGGCCTCCGATGTCAACGCCTTCCTGCCCTTCACCCACGAGGCGGCCATCCTGGAGGACGGGGAATTCGCCGTGGTGCAGCCCGACCGCTGGGCCATCTACAAGATCGATTCCCAGGCCCCCGTGGCGCGCAAGCCCTTTCGCATCGAGTGGGATCCGGAAACTTCCCGCAAGGGCGGCTATCCCCACTACATGCTCAAGGAGATCTTCGACCAGCCCCAGACCATCCGCAATGCGCTGGCCACGCCCCTGCCGGAAATCGTGGCGCTGGCCGAATCCATCCGCCGGGCCCACACCACGTACCTCATGGGCGTGGGCACCACGCACTACGTGGCGCAGGTGGCGCAATACTACTTCTCCCAGCTCGCCGGGCGCTTCCTGCCGGCCGTGAGCTCGGATGAGTTCAACGATCTGGCGGTGATCGGCGCGGACGACCTGCTGATCTCCATTTCCCAGTCCGGGGAAACCTTCGACACCCGCCGCGGCGTGAAGTTCGCCCAGGAGCAGGGCGCGCGCACGGCGAGCATCGTCAACGTCATGGGCTCGTCGCTGACCACCATGGTGGACCAGGTGATCATGCAGGGCTCCGGCCCGGAAATCTGCGTGGTCAGCACCAAGGCCGCGCTGGCCCAGATGATCATCCTGCTGCGCACGGCGCTGGAGCTGGCCCGCATCGAAAAGCGCCTGGAGCCGGGCGTCTACAACGCGCATCTCAAGTCCCTGGGCGCGCTGCCGGCCGTGGTGCAGCAGGCGCTCAACGAGCAGTCCGGCTTCGTGCGCAACCTGGCCACGCGCACCATCCACTTCCAGAACTGGCTCTTCCTGGGCCGCAGCGTGTACTACCCCATTGCGCTGGAAGCGGCCCTGAAGATGAAGGAGGTCACCTACCTGCACGTGGAAGGCATCCCGGCGGGCTTTCTCAAGCACGGCACGCTGGCCCTGGTGGACGAGCACATGCTCTCCATGTTTTTCGTGCCGCCCACCTCCATCGGCGAGCTGCACGCGCTGACCCTGACCGCCATCGAAGAGGTCAAGGCCCGCGGCGGGCCAGTGGCCGGGATCATCTTCGAGGGCGACGCCAAGGCCGAGCACCTGCTGGATCACCGCATCGTGCTGCCCCAGGTCGACGCCCTGGTGGCGCCGTTCATGGAGCTGGTGGTGGCGCAACTGTTCTCGTATTTCTCCGCGCTGCAGTTGGGGCGCAGCATCGACAAGCCGCGCAATCTGGCCAAATCGGTCACAGTGGGCTAGCTTGGCGCAGGCGGGGACCCGGCTTGGCCGCCCGCCGTGGCGCACACCACAGCCCGCGCAATCCAGCCCACCCTCCACGACCGGCGCAGCCCCATTCCCGCAATGCCGCACACCCCCGGACTTGCCGTGCCCTTTGCGGCCCTGCGCCCCACGGCGCGCCCGACGCTCCGAGCCGCGTTGTGCCGCCTCTGTGCCGGCGTGTTGTTGCCGGCGCTGACCCTGGCCTCCGGCTTGGCCAGCCCGCACCCGGCGCTGGCGCAGGGCCAGAATGCGGCGCGTCCCGTGCGCCTGGGCATCTACCATCCCCTGCCGCGCTTCTGCGCCACGGAATTCAGCCAGCGCGACCTGCGGGTGATCCGCTTCGTATTCGCCCTGGACGAGGCGCCTGGGCAGCGTCTGGAGGCGCCCTGGTTCTACAGGCGCGTTGCGGACGCGGGCGGGGAAGCGTGGATCTTGGCCCTGGACACGGACGCGCTGTGGGGCTTTCCGCCCGCTGCGCTGCGGGGGGACGGCGGGCAGCCCCCGGCGGCGGACGCCCTGGCGCCGTGGCGGCAGTCGCTGACGCGCGCCCTGCCGGGCCTGCGGCCGGACGAACGTGGGAGCGGGACGGTGTTGCGCCTGGAAGACGACGGGGCCGTTCCCTTTGCCCTCAGCCTGCTGCGTGCGCGGGCGCTGCTGCCGCGCTTCGATCTGCGGGCCGCCGTCGTGGCGGATCGGTGCGTGCAGTGGCCCTCCACGGCCGACGTGCGCCAGGAGACGCTCGGCTACGAGGTGCGCGCGGCGAGCCTGCGCGGGCGGCCGCCCTACGTGCTGCGGGCCTATGTCGAGCGCCGGGCCATGTGGAACGATCTGCGCCGCGGACGGGTGGAGGCGCTGCTGCTGGAGGCCGGCGACGGCGCGCCGGCGGATATGCAAGCGGCGGCCGGCACGTGGCGCTGGGGCGCCCAGCCCGGCACGCAGCAGGTCGTGCTGCGCCTCTCCCCCGCCACGGCGGAATTGCTGGGACACGCCGGGCGCGGCGCACTTTCCCGCGCCGTGGACCGGGCCGGGCTGGCCTCGCTGGGCGGCCTGCACGACCTGGTGCCTGCCGCCGGCTTCCTGCACAACCTCGGAGTGGCCGCGCCGCCGGAGCAGGGGCCGCTGGGCTGGAATACCCTCGACGCGCGCCGGCAGTGGCTGGGCACCCCCGGGCTGCCCGAGCGTCTCAGCGTGACGGTGCTGGAACATCCCCGGCTCAACGGCCTGGCGAGCCGCCTGGCCAGCCAGTGGCGGCGCACCCTCAACCTGCAGGTCTCCCTGCGCGTGCTCTCCCTGGACAACTTTGCCGTGGCGCTGCAGGAGGGCGGCTACGAGCTGTTGCTGGACGTGGTGGATCTGGAGGACGGCTCCCTGCAGGGCTTGTGGCGGCAAAGCCTGGAGGCGGCGGGTGTGGCCGCGGGGCCGCACAAGGACGGGGCCGCCGCGGGCGGTTTTCAGCGCTGGGAGCAGGCCCTGCAAGCGCAGTTGCCCTATCTGCCCCTGCTGGTCAACGAGCATCATCTGGTGGCCGCAGGCCCCCGGGCCGAGGAAATCCTGCGGGTCATGTGCCCGGGGTGCGAGGCGCGCCGCTGAACGGCCGAGCGCACCGCTTCCGTCTCCACAGACCGCCGCGGGAGCAACCGGCCGGCCGGAGCATCGTTGCAGCCCCTCACGAAGCCGGCGGCGCCCCGGTCCCGGCGACGGCTCGCGCCAGGGCGGCGATGTGCGCCGGGCTCACCCCGCAGCAGCCCCCGGCGATGGCCACGCCTTGGCGGATGAAGGGCAGCATGGCCGCGGCGAATTCCTCCGGCGTCGCCGCGCCTGCGCCCGGAAAGGGCGGCTCGGCGGGGGCCTGGGCCAGCCCGGGCATCAGGCTCACGGGCAGACCCGCCCCCAGCAGGGCATCGACGATGGGCGGCAGATGAGCGAAGCCCGGCCCGCAGCTCACCCCCAGCGCGTCGGCGCCTGCTCCGGCCAGGCGCTCGGCGGCCTGGGCGGCCGTGAGGCCGTCGCTCGTGCGCCCGGCCGCATCGAAGCGCAACTGGGCCAGCACGGGGGCGTCGCTGTTGCGCCGTACCACGCGCAGCAGCCGCAACACCTCGTCCACTTCGTCGAAGTGCTCCAGCAGGAAGAACGTGACCCCCGTGTCCGACAGGTAGATCGCCTGCTCGCCATAGGCCAGGTCGCGCTCGTCGGGCCGCGCATCCGCCCCCGTGCCGTCCGTGCCGATGGCGCCGATGGTGCCCATGCGGATGCCCTCGCGGCCGGCCACGTCGAAGGCCAGGGCGGAGCCGGCGTTGTTGAAGGCTTCGCAGCGCCCGGCCAGCCCCAGGGCGCCCATCTCGATGCGGTTGGCCCCGCGGGTATTGGTGCGCAGCGCCCGCGCCCCGGCCCGCGCGTACTCGTTGTGGATGCGCCGCACCAGTTCCGGCTCGCGCTCGTTGCAGCACACCGGGTGCGGGCACGCCGCGGACAGCAGGGCGCGCAGTTCCGTGTGCACGGAGCCGTCGGCAAGGATGGGGGGCGTGAGCTGCATGCGGCCTGGCAAATGGGTTGGCGCACGGCACGGGGCGGGGCGGCGGAGTCCATGTTCCCACGATCGGCGCGCCCTGCCTAGCCGCGCCCGGCCGGCACGGGCCCGCGCCCACGCGTCTTGCAATTCGTCCCGTATTCCGTTCAACTTGAAACAGACTTCCCGGCCGGGAGGCCCATACCTCCACCCTGCGCCATTCCCATGAGCACGGCCCCGACGCCAGTGAACCGTTCTCGCAAAGTCTACATCCAGACCTTTGGGTGTCAGATGAACGAGTACGATTCCGAGAAAATGCTGGAACATCTGCGGGGCCAGGATTATGTGCCCACCGATGACCCGCGCCAGGCGGATCTGATCCTCATCAACACCTGCGCCATCCGCGAAAAATCCGAGCACAAGGTCTACAGCCGGTTGGGAGAGCTGGACGGGCTGAAGCGGGCCCGCCCGCACGTGGTGCTGGGCGTGGGGGGCTGCGTGGCCCAGCAGCGCGGGGAGGAAATTCTGCGCCGGGCGCCCCAGGTGGACCTGGTCTTCGGCACCGACAACCTGTTCGAGCTGCCCGAGCTGCTGCGCGAGGTCGCCGCGGGGCGCCGCGTGGCCCAGACCGCCTGGCGCGGGCGCAAGACGCGCGTGGAGAATTTCATTCCGGCCATGGCCCCGGACTTTGGCCCCGAGGCGGCCTCCGCGAGCCCGGTGAAGGCGCACTTGGCCATCGCCAAGGGCTGCAACAACTTCTGCACCTTCTGCGTGGTGCCCCATACCCGCGGACGCGAGGTGAGCCGGGAGCCGCAGAACATCCTGGACGAGGCCCGCGCCCTGGTGCAGCGGGGGGTGCTGGAGATCACGCTGCTGGGGCAGAACGTCAACTCCTACCGGGCCCACGGCACGGACTTCGTCGACCTGTTGCAGCGGCTCAACGACCTCCCCGGGCTGGCGCGCATCCGCTACACCTCGCCGCACCCCAAGGATTTCAACGCACGGCTGGCCCAGGCCCATGCCGAGCTGCCCAAGCTCTGCGAGCACCTGCACCTGCCGTTCCAGTCGGGCTCCGACCGCATCCTCAAGGCCATGCGCCGCAATCACGAGATCGCCGCCTACCTGGACAAGATTGCCCTGGTGCGCGAATGCGTGCCGCGGATCGCCCTCTCCACGGACATCATCGTGGGCTTTCCCGGAGAAACCGAGGAGGACTTTCAGGCGACGCTGGAGGTGGTGAGGCGGGTGCGGTTCGACCACCTCTATGCGTTCAAGTTTTCGCCGCGCACCGACACCC
>JACQHH010000209.1 GCA_016199125.1 Candidatus Lambdaproteobacteria bacterium | reverse complement strand
GGCCCGGCCTCCGCCTATGGCGTGATCGGCCGCGGGCTGGGCGCCTACTTCAAGATGATCAACGACCAGGGCGGCATCAACGGCAACATGATCGAGTTCATCACCTACGACGACGGCTACAGCCCGCCCAAAACCGTGGAGCAGGTGCGGCGGCTCGTCGAGCAGGACCAGGTGGATGCGCTGTTCCAGAACCTGGGCACGCCCCCCAACTCGGCCATCCACAAGTACGTCAACGCCAAGAAGGTGCCGCACATGTTCGTGGCCACCGGCGCCAGCAAGTGGGGCGACCCGAAGAACTATCCGTGGACCATGGGCTGGCAGCCCACCTATCCCACGGAAGCCAAGATCTACGCCAAGTACGTCAAGGAGAACTTCCCCAACGGCAAGGTGGGCATCCTCTTCCAGAACGACGACTATGGCAAAGATTACCTCAACGGCTTTCTGGAAGGCCTGGGCAAGGACGCGGACAGGTTCATCGTCTCCAAGCTCAGCTACGAGGTCACCGACCCGACCATCGACTCGCAGATCGTGAGCCTGAAGAACGCGGGTGCGGACATCTTTTTCAACATCACCACGCCCAAGTTCGCGGCCCAGGCCATCCGCAAGACCGCTGACCTGGGGTGGAAGCCGCTGCACCTGCTGAACAACGTGTCCGCCTCGGTGGGCTCGGTGCTGACGCCGGCGGGGTTGGCGAACTCCAAAGGCATCATCACGGCCACCTACGCCAAGGATCCCACCGATCCGCAGTGGCAGAACGATGCGGGCTACAAGCGTTGGGTGGAGTGGATGAAGAAGTACAACAAGGAAGGCAGCCTGGCCGACTCGTTCAACGTCTACGCGTACAACGTGAGTCAGACCATGGAATTCGTGCTGCGCCAGGCCGCCAAGACGAACGACTTCTCCCGGGAAAACCTGATGCGCCAGGCCGCCAACATCAAGGACCTGGAGCTGGACATGCTGCTGCCCGGCGTGAAGATCAACACCAGCCCCACCGATTTCTATCCGGTGGAATCGCTGCAGTTGACACGCTTCAACGGTGAGAAATTCGAACTCTTCGGCAAAGTGATCTCGGCCGATTAGGCTTGGCGCAAGGCCGCAAACGCCCGGGGCCACTGACGTTGAACGACGCAGTGCTCCGGGCGGCAGTGCTCCCCACAGACATTCTCGCGGCAATCCCGCAGCAATGCAGCGCCCAGGCGCCGCCCGATCAGACGATGCGCTGCTTGCGGAATCCGGCGATCTCCCGGGCCGAATAGCCCAGCTCGCCCAGGATGGCGTCGGTGTGCTCGCCCAGCAGCGGCGCGCGGTGGCGCACATTGCCCGGCGTGGCCGACAGGCGCACGGCCGTGTCCATCACCGGCGCCGGACAGCGCACGCCCGGATACTCGAGCATCTTGAACAGCTTGCGCGCGGCGGCGTGGGGATCGTCCAGGGCTTCCTGCACCGTGTTCACCTGCCCCCCGGGCACGCGCGCCTGTTCCAGCTCCGCCAGGGCCTCGGCCGTCGTGCGCTCGTCGCACCAGCGCTGCATGCGTTCGCTGATCAGGTGGCCATGACGCCCGCGGTCGTCGTCGGTGGCGAAGCGCGGGTCGCTGAGCCATTCCTCCTCGCCCATCAGCCTGGCCCAGCGCTCGAAGATCGGCGTGCCGATGGCCAGCACGTAAATCCAGCCGTCCCGCGTGCGGAAGGCATCCACCGGCGCCGCCGTGTAGCCCCGGTTGCCCTGGGGCTCGCGGTTGATCTCCAGCACCGCCTGCTCGATGTGGAAGGGATTGGCAAAGGTGAGGGCCGTGGAAAACAGGGACGATTCCACCAGTTGTCCGCGCCCGGTCTTGTTGCGCTCCATCAGGGCGGCCATGGTGCCGAAGGCGGAGAAGAGCGCCGTGCCGAAGTCCACGTAAGGCACCTGCGCGCGCGTCGGCCGGCCGGGGTCGCCGGTGAGATACATGGCCCCGGACATGGCTTGGCCCAGCGTGTCGAAGCCCACCCGCTCGGCGTAGGGGCCGTCGATGCCGAAGGCCGAGACCATGGTCAGGATGATGTTCGGCTTGATGGCCTTCAGGCTCTCATAGTCGATGCCCATGGCCTTGAGCGTGGGATGGGGCAGATTGGCCACCACCACGTCCGCGGTGGGCACCAGGCGCTGGAGAATCTCCTGTCCCTGGGGCTTCATGGGATTGAGCGTGAGGCCCTTCTTGTTGCGGCACATCTGCAGGAACGCCGCGCCGGGCTCTCCCTCGCCCACCGGCCCCACGTAGCGATCCTCGCTGCCGTCGATCTTCTCGATGCGGATCACCTCCGCGCCCATGTCCGCCAGCAGAGCGCCACAAAAAGGGCCCGCAATATAACGTCCGAAGTCGAGAACGCGAATGCCCTCCAGTACGCCGCCCATGTGACCTCCCGTCTTGGAAATGGAGTGTAATCCACCGCACTTGTGATCCCGTGATCATAGCGAAAAAATGCGGCAGGACAAATGAAATCGCCAGCCGGCGCCGGCGTGCGGGTCGCCGCGCGCATGTGCACGCGGGAGGGGCTGTGCTATAACTCACCACTTGCTTCCATCGTGTGCGCGGCGCCCAGGGGCCGCGCGGCGCGCGAACTCGCCGCGCATGGCGGACTTCGCGAAATTCCTCCTGGCAGGGATGGCACCTCGTGACAACCCGGAAGCCCCGTGATGACCAGATGTCCGCCGCGCTCCCGACCCTGGCGGTGGGGGAGGCGTGGAGAGCGGCGGGGCGCCTGTTGCGCCGGCTGCTGCTCGGCCTGTCGCGCACCTGCCGTGCCCTGGCGGGCGTGCCAATGCCGGAGGAACTGCAACAACGCTTCCTGGCCGTCATCGAGCGCGCCGAGCAGGGGATCGTCATCACACAGGATGGCGTCCCCGTCTTCATCAACCAGGCCCTGGCCGACCTGCTGGGCTACGCGTCGCCCGCGGAGCTGTACGATCCGCGCGTGATGAACGAATGCATCGCGCCCGGCGACCGCGCCCGCCTGCGCCGCTACCGCATTGCCCGCCTGCGCGGCCGGCCGGCGCCCAGCTACTATCAGTCCGAAGCCGTGCGCCGCGACGGGACGCGCCTGTGGTTCGACAACGTGGTGTCCGTCGTACCCTGGCGCGGCCGGCTGGCCTTCCAGATGTCCGTCGTGGACGTGACCGCGCGCGTGAAGGCCCAGAAGCGCCTGGAAGAGAGCGAGCGCATCCTGGCCTATGCCCAGGAAATCTCGCACGTGGGCGCCTGGGAGTGGGACCTGGAGACGGCCACCGCCACTCAGACCGCCGAGGCGCTGCGCATCATCGGGCGGGAGGACATCCACGATGGCGTGATCAGCTTCGAGGAGTTCGTCAAGCTCGTGCATCCCCAGGACCGTGGCAAGGTGATGCGGCACACGGTGGCCATGCTGCGCGACGACGTGCCCTTCGACGTGGAGTATCGCGTGGTGCACCCGGACGGCGCGATCCGCCACGTCAGCAGCAAGGGCGTTGCCGTCCGCGACGAGCCGGGCCGTGCACGGCGGGCGGTGGGCGTGATCCAGGACATCACCGCGCAGAAGACGGTGGCCCTGGCCCTGCAGGAAAGCGAGCGCAGCCTGGCCAATGCCCAGGTCGTGGCCAGCCTGGGCAGTTGGACCTGGGACGTCAAGGCCAACACGGTGCACTGGTCCGACGAGGTGTTCCGGCTGCTGGGTCATGCGCCGGGCAGCCTGGAGCGCTCGTTCCGCACCGTCCTCGGCTTCGTGCACCCCGACGACAAGGATGCCTTCGTCAGTCACTTCCGGCGTGCCGCCCAGGGCGCCGGCACCTACAACTTCGACCACCGTCTGCTTCGCCGCGACGGCGCCCTGCGCTTCATGCAGCAGCAGGCGAACCTCTACTTCGACGACGAGGGCCGGCTCAGCTCCATCGTGGGCGTGATGCAGGACGTCACGGAGCGGCGCCTGGCCGAGGAGGCTTTCCGCGAGAACGAGCGCGCCCTGTCCATGGCCCAGGAGCTGACCCACATCGGGAGCTGGAGCCTGCATTTCCGCTCCGGGGCCGTGCGCTGGTCGGACGAGCTGTACCGCATCCTGGGCGTGGAGCCCGCGGCCTTTCCGGGCTCGGCCGAGGCGCTGCTGGAATTGGTGAGCCCGGCGGACCTGGAGATGGTGCAGGCCGCGATCCGCGACCTGGTGGAGCGTTACCAGCCCATGGACTTGACGCACCGCATCGTGCGGCCCTCCGGGGAGGAACGCACGCTGCATTCCCTGGCCGTCGTGTTCCGCGACCGCAACGGTGTGCCCGAGCACGTCCTGGGCACGGTGCACGACATCACCGAACGCCAGCACGCCGAGCAGGCCCTGCGGGACAGCGAGGAGCATTACCGCAACCTGGTGGAGGGTTCCCTGCAGGGCACGGCCATCATCGAGAAGCACATCATGCGCTTCGCCAACCGCGCCCTGGTGGAAATCCTGGGCTATGACCGGCCCGAAGAGCTGCTGAACCAAAACTCCCTGGAGCTCTTCGTGGCGCCGGAAAGCAGGGCCTACATTGCCGAGGTGCACGCCGCGCGATACGCGGGGCGGCCGGTGCCCGAGCACTACCAGTTCCAGGCCCTGCGCCGCGACGGCCGCGTGATCTGGCTGGAAACGATGGCGCGCATGGTGCGCTGGCAGGGCGTGCCAGCCACCCAAGCCACCTATGTGGACATCACCCAGCGCGTGCTGGCCGAGCAGAAGCTGAGCGAGAGCGAGGAGAAATACCGCAACCTGCTGGAGCACTCCATGCCGGGGATCGCCATCACCCTGGCCGACCGCTATCTGTACGTGAACCAGGCATTCTGCAACATTTTCGGCTTCCGCTCGCCCGAGGAGATCATGGGCAGCAACCAGCTCATGATCGTCGTGGCGCCCGAGGAGCACGAGCGGCTGATGCATTACCGGCGGGAGCGGCTGGCCGGGCGACCGGCCCCGGACCGTTACGAGTTCCGCGGATTGCGCCAGGACGGCACGCGCATCTGGCTGGAGTGCATGGCCAACCTGGTCTCCTGGGAAGGGCAGCAGGGGATTCAGCTCTCCTACATCGACATCACCGAGCGCAAGCGCTCAGAGGAGGCACTGGCGCGCCTGGCCAGCGCCATGGACCAGGCCCAGGAGGGCATCTTCATCCTCGACGGCCAGGGCCGCGTGGACTATGTCAACCCCGCCTGCGAACGCATGACCGGCTATGCCCGCGCCGAGTCCCTGGGCCGCCCCTTTCACGAGCTGGGGCTCTCCTACGGGCTGGCCGTCACCGGCCGCGACGGCTGGCGGCGCGTGCGCGAAAGCGGCACCTCCTGGGAGGGCCGCTCGCGCAATACGCGCAAGGACGGCTCCGTCTACCACGTCGAATGCTCCGTCTCCCCCGTGCGCAATCCGGCCGGCGAGATCCTCTACTATGTCTCCGTGCAGAAGGACGTCACGCAGCAGGTCTCGCTGGAGGAGCAGTTGCGGCGCTCGCAGCGCATGGAAGCCATCGGCACGCTGGCCGGCGGCATTGCCCACGACTTCAACAATCTGCTGGTGCCCATCATCGGCTTCGCGGAGCTGGCCATCGAGCAGGAGACGCCGGGCTCGCAGCGCCACAAGGACCTGGGGGAAATCAGCAAGGCGGCCTACCGGGCCCGCGACCTGGTGACGCAGATCCTGCAGTTCAGCCGCAAGACCGAGAGCACGCGCGAACGCATTTCGCTGGTGCCCGTGGCCAAGGAGGTGTTGAACCTGCTGCGCGTCACGCTGCCCAAGAACATCGAAATCCAGCGCCGCATCGACCCGGAACTGGCGGCGGTGCAGGCGGACAGCACGCAGCTCTACCAGGTGTTCATGAACCTGTGTGTGAACGCCGGGCAGGCCATGCCCGACGGCGGCCGCATGACCGTCTCGCTGGACAACGTGGCGGTGGAGAACCGCGCGCTCTATACCCGGCAGCTCATCTCGGGCCGTTTCGTGCGCTTCCGGGTACAGGACACGGGGGTGGGCATGGACGAGGGCACCATGGCCCACGCCGTGGAACCGTTCTTCACCACCAAGGAGGTGGGCAAGGGCACGGGGCTGGGCCTGTCCACGGTCTACGGCATCGTGCAGCAGCACGAGGGCTTCCTGAACATCATCAGCCGTCCCGGCGAAGGCGCCACGTTCGAGGTGTACCTGCCGGCCCTGGATCCCCTGCCCGCCGAGCGGCTGGAATCGGTGCTGCGCCTGGCCGGCGGGCACGAGCGCATCCTGCTGCTGGACGACGAGACGTCCATCACCTCGCTCTATCGGCGCGTGCTGGAAAACCTGGGCTATGCCGTGCGGGAGATCAACGATCCCCGGGTGGCGCTGGCGCATTTCCAGGAGCGGCCCGGGGCCTACGACCTGGTGATCGTGGACCAGACCATGCCCGAGCTCTCCGGCGACCGGGTGGTGGAGCGCCTGCGCGCCGAGCGGCCCGGGTTGCCCATCATCCTGTGCACGGGCTACAGCGAGTCGCTCAACTCCAGCCGTGCGGCGGAGCTGGGCGTGAACGCCTTTTTCTACAAGCCCAACGCGCCCTACGACCTGGGCCGCATCGTGCGCGACGTGCTGGACCGCGCGGCCGGGCAGGGGACGTGAGCCGCGGCACGCCTGGGCTGCAACCCGCCGGGACCTCCGCTGGAACGCCGCGGGGTGCCGGACGGCTGCCGGCGCCGCGGCATCCGGTGTTGCGGCGTCCCGTGTCGCGACTGGCGGTGCTGCTGCTGGCGGTGCTGTGGTGCGCCGGGCCTGTCGCGTCGGCCGCCGGCGCCGAGCTGACGCTGGGCGCGGAGCGGCAGTGGCGCTATGCCGAGTCGCTGCTGCTCGCCGGGGAATACTTCCGCGCCGTCTCGGAGTACCAGCGCCTGCTGCATTTCTTTCCCGCCGCGCCGCAGTCGCCGGCGGCGCAGTTGCGCATCGCCCAGGCTTATCTGCGCGCGGGCCAGCCGCATCTGGCGCTGGAGCACTTGGCGCGCCCGGCCGTGCAGGGTCTGGGCCCGCTCCACGCGGGCGACGTGCGCTTCCTGCGGGCGCTGGCGCGCCTGGAGCTGGAGCGCGACGCCCCCTATGCGCTGCGCGTGCCGCGCATCCAGGACGCCCTGGCCGATCTGCGCGCGATTCCCCCCGACTGGCCCCGCCACGGCGACGTGGCGGGATTCGTGGGCGCGCTGGAAGCGCCGCCGGCGCTGCCGGACAAGTCGCCCTGGCTGGCCGGCGGGCTGTCGGCCGTGCTGCCGGGCTCCGGCAGCGTGTACGTGGGGCGCTACGCCGAGGGGGCGCTGGCCTTCTTCCTCACCGGATTGCTGACCTATACGGCGGTGGCGTCCTTCGATGCGCGGCAGCCGGCGCTGGGCGCGGTCTTCGGCGGGCTGGCGCTGGCCTTCTACGGGGGAGGCATCTACAGTGCCGTGGGCGGCGCGCACAAGCACAACGACGCGTTGCGCAGCGCCTACCTGACGCAGCAGCGCCGGCGCTACGGGCTGGTGGTGGGCCCGGGCGGAATCGCCGCCGCCTTCGAAGTGTCGTTCTAAGCCGGGCGGCGCGGAATTTCCTCGCGCCCTGTTGTCCCGCCCTGCGGCACCCGCAGGTCCGCCGGGACGATCAGGCCCCTCACCTTTTCCGCCCAGACGTCCGCCGGCGCGGACAGCTCCAGCCAATTCCCGCTGAACGGGTGCAGGAAGGACAACGCCTGGCAGTGCAGCGCCTGCCGCGGCAGCAGCAACGCCTGGCGCAGGCGCGCGAAGTCCCGGTGCGCGTACCAGTCCAGAAAAACGCCCTCGTCCGGGTGGTACTTCTTGTCGCCCACGATGGGGTGCCCCACGGCCGCCAGGTGCACGCGCAACTGGTTGGTCTTGCCCGTCACCGGCTCCAGCAGCAGCTCGCTGAGCGGCGCGCCGTCGGCACTGCGGTGATGGGCCACGCCCAGGATGCGCGTCAGCGAGCCGCCGGACCCGTCGGCCGGCACCGCGCCGGGCGCGGCGGCATCCGCGGGGCCCGCGGCGGACGGCTCCAGGCGCAGCCGCGTGTGAATCGCGCTGCCCGTATCCGGCACGATGCGCCCGGCGATCTCCATCCGCTCGCGCGGAAAATGGCCGTGCACCAGCGCGCGGTAGACCTTGCGCAGGGCCTTGTCCGTGAACAGGCGGTGGAAGCGCCCCAGGTGCGCCCGGCGCCGGGAGAAGAGCAGCACGCCCGAGGTTTCCAGGTCCAGACGATGCAGGGGGGTCAGCTCGGGATTGCCCAGCTCCTCGCGCATGCGGATGGCCAGGGCGGAGAAGTAGAACACGCCCGCCGGATTCACCGGCATGCGGTCCGGTTTGAGCACGGCCACCAGCCACTCGTCCTCGTGCAGCAGCACCGGCGGCGGGCCTGGGGGCGGCTCGTCCTCGCGGAAATGGCAGTAGGCGATCTGCTGTCCGGCGCGCACCGCGGTGTGCTCGTCCACGGGTGCCCCGTCCAGCCGCACGCGCGCGGGATAGAAGCTCCCGGCCCAGGCCGCGCTGCGCCCGTGGCGGTAGCGCTCCAGCAGCATTTCGTGCAGGCGCCGCGGGGCGCCGTCATGGATCACACGAAAAATCTTGGCGTCGCCGGAACGATCGTCCGGGGGACTTGCGGAGGGTGGGCCGGCCGCCCCCTGCGGGCGGGGCTGGCCCGCCAGCGCGTGGGCCGCGAAGGCGGCGGCGCAACGCGCGTGCAGCGCCGGGGACGCTTGAGCCGCCATGGGGTCTGCCGATTGCCGCGCGGTGCGCGGAAGCGTGACGAGCCGCGCACCCGCTCAGGACGCCGCGGCGGTGGCCTTCTGCTCGGCGCGCACCTTGCGCCCCAGGTAGGCCTTGAGCCCGTTGCTGGGCAACGGATGGCCGAGCTGATCCTGGATCCAGGCGCCCGTCTCCAGCAGCGCATGCAGGTCGATGCCGGTTTTCACGCCCATGCCGTGCAGGGTATAGACCAGGTTTTCCGTGGGCACGTTGCCCGAGGCCCCCGGGGCATAGGGGCAGCCGCCCAGGCCGCCCACGGAGGAATCGAAATGGGTCACGCCCAGCTCCAGCGCCGCCACCGCATTGGCCACGGCCGTGCCCTGGGTGTCGTGCAGGTGCAGGCGGATGCGATCCTTGCCCACCTCGGGAATCACCATGTCCAGCAGCCGCTTGACCTGCAGCGGCGTGCCCACCCCCACCGTGTCGCCCAGGCCGATGGCCGTGGCCCCGTAGCGCAGCAGGGTCTTGGCGATCTCCACCACTTTGCGCGGCTCCACGGCGCCCTCGTAGGGACAGCCGCAGACGACGCTGACCATGCCCTCTACCGCAAGACCCGCCTGGCGGATCTGCGGAATCAGCTCCTCGAAGATGCGCAGGGTCTCGGCAATGGATTTGTTGATGTTGGCCTTGTTGTGCGATTCGCTGGCCGACATGAATACGGAGACTTCCTTCAATCCGGCGGCCTTGGCCCCCTCCAGGCCCTTGGCATTGGGCACCAGGGCCGAGGTGACCGTGCCCGGCACCTGGGCGAACTCCTTGCCGATCTCCGCGCAGTCGGCCAGGCCCGGAATCCACTTGGGATTCACGAACGAGGTGATCTCGATGTGGGGCAGGCCCGCGGCCACCAGCCGGCGAATGAACTCCTTCTTCACGGGCGTCGCGATGAACTGGGACTCGTTCTGCAACCCGTCGCGCGGGCCGACCTCGCGAATGGTGACTTTTTCCGGCAGATTTTCAAACACGGTGCGCTCCTGGTGAATAGCGTCGCAGCGGATCGTACGCGGACGACCGGATCGCGGCAAAAACGACGCGGAAGCAGGGCAATTTGAACACGGTTTACGACGCTCAGGATACGCCAACGGGGCGCACGGCACAACTTGGCCGGGCCGTTGCTACATGCGCTCCGGAGGGGTGATGCCCAGCAGCGCCAGGCCCTGGTGCATCACGCGGGCGGTGGCATGGAACAGGGCCAGCCGCGCCGCGCGCAGCGGGGCGTTGTCCGCCTGCTTCACCGGGCTGGTGTGGTAGGCGCTGGAGAACGCCTGGGCCAGCGCATACAGCGCGCCCGCGACCAGGTTGGGCTGCAACGCGGCGCCCGCGGCGCGCACGTGACGGTTGAAGTCGTACAGCTCGCGCAGCAGCGCCTTTTCCGTATCCTGGGTGAGCAGGGCAAAATCGGCGCGCGGGTCGGGCGCCTCGGGCACCATGCGCCCCACACTCATGATGCGCGTGTAGGCATAGCACAGGTAGGTGCCCGTGTTGCCCTCGGAGACCAGCCAGTCGCCGAGGTTGAAGGTGATCTGCCGCGTGGGGTCCTGCTTGACCATGCCGTAGCGGATGCCCGCCACGGCCAGCCGCCGCGCGGTCTCCCGCAGCTCCGCCTCGTCCCAGTCGCCCCGGTGGGCGTCCAGGTAGTTGCCGAAGATGTAGGCGTCCAGCGCCTCGCGCAGGCGGGAGAAAAGGATCACGTTGCCCGCCCGCGAGCTCATCTTGCCCTCGGGCAGCATCACCAGGGCATAGGCCACGTGGCGGCACCGGTGGGCCTGGGGATAACCCAGCCGCTCCAGGGTGGCGAAGACCTGCTTGAAGTGCAGCGTCTGCTCGGCCCCCACCACGTAGATGGATTCTTCGATGCCGAAGCGCTCAAACTTGATCTGCGCCAGCGCCAGGTCCTTGGTGGAATACAGCGTGGTGCCGTCGGCCTTGAGCACCAGGAAGAAGCTCAGTTCCTCCCCGAAGTCGATGCCCACGGCCCCCTGGGAGCGCACGAACACCCCCTTGCGCAGGCCCTCGTCCACGATCTGGCGGCCCAGCTCCATGTCCGACTCGTAGAACACGTGGTCGAAGCGGGCATCCAGCCAGCGGTAGATCTCCTCGAAGGCGTCCAGCGACCACTGGCGCGTCTCCCGCCACAGGGCATAGGCCTCGCCCGAGCGTGCTTCGAGCTGCTGCAGCACGGCGCGCACCTCCGCGTCGAACTGGGCGCGCTGCTCCGGCGCGGCGTCCTCCAGCAGCAGCGTGGCGGCGGTGTACAGCTCGCCCAGCCATTCCCCCCGGGCCTGGGCGGCGAAGGGCCCGCGGCCCGGCGGGGGCGGATCGCCCGCGCGGTGGCGCTGGTAGTACCACAGGCACTTGGCGATGTGCGTGCCGCTGTCGCCGATGTAGTTGGCCGCCACCACCTGGTCCCCGTTGTAGGCCAGGATGCGCGCTAGGGCGTCGCCCAGGGCCACGTTGCGCATGTGCCCCACGTGGAACGCCTTGTGCGTGTTGGGCTGGGAGTATTCCACCATCACCTTGCGGCCGCTGCCCGCCAGGTTGGCCTGGAAATAGCTGCCGTCCAGCACCGCCGGCAGCACGCGCGCCGCCAGCGCCGCGGTGGACACGCGGAAGTTCACGTAGGGCCCGGCCGCCTGCACGTCGGTGAACAGCGCCTGCCCGGCCAGCCCTTCCCGCAGGCCGGCCGCCAGCTCCGCGGCGATCTGCGGCGGCGCCTTGCGCAGGGCCTTGGCCAGCAGGAAGCAGGGAAAGGCGTAGTCGCCCAGGGCCGCGTCGGGCGGGCGCTCGATCTTGCCCGGCGGAATCTCCGGCACGGGCGCCACGCCCAGGGCCTGGAGCCGGGCCGCGATCAGGGCAACGATGGTCTCGGCGAATTCGTCCATAACGACAGCAAATGGCGACAGCAGAAGGAGCATTGCCGGCCCGCCGGCCGCGCGCGCTCACCTGCCGCATCCGCGGGCGAACCGGCGCGCGGGCGGGTCTCGCAAACCATTCACTATGGGCGAATTCGCCCGGCCGGGCAATCCTTGTATGGCGGCCCCGCGGCGCGCCGCAAACAGACTTGACGGAGACTCATGGTCTTCCGGCAAAGGCGACCGGCTGGCTGTTCTCCGATGATGGTGAGATTGAATAAGGATGCGAGGCTAGATTTTGAAGCGACGTCTAATCGTCAAGATGATCAAGGCAATCATGACAACGCTGAAAATGGACTGGGCAAGTGAAAGCAGCCAGGAAACAATACCCGCCGGCTCAAAAATATTTGCTCCGAATAGCCACGAGAGTTTTATATTTTGGAATGAATATATAAATGCTTGAAGACATCTTGGCAGGTCCAGAACAACGTCGGCTAGGCCAACAGATTCAGCGTGCCGCGCGGCCGCTTCCTTGGATGGGACGAACCCACCGAATTTCGCAAACCCAAGTCCCAATGCAAACCAAATTGCGATAAGCCATACAAACGGGCGTGTCCAAGATCGGCCATAGTCATTGAATATCCAGTATAGTGCGTTAAGGTTGAAAAAACCTTCTCTTTGCGCCTTCAATTCCTCCCCGAAAAAGCGAGTCGCCTCCCAGGTATTCTTTTGAGAGTCCATCGCAGACTTTATTCTTCTAAAAGATGAATCACTACCGCGGTCAAAAATTGCGTCTACAAAGGTTACATGGGTAATGTCGGTCGCGCTTGTGAACTTTGGCGTCTCTCTGAAATGGGCGCGTCGAAACGTTGCATTACGATTGAATTTACAGTCTCCCATCTCAACAGCGCCGTCAAAAACAGAAAAATCAAAATCTGCTTCACCGTAAAATGTCGTCGCCGCAAAAATACTTCTCTCTCCGGTGAATTTTGCGGAATTGAAACAAATATCTCCATGAAAAATTGTATTCGTAAAATCGACAATGCCTCTGAACCTTGTGCGTTCAAATGACGGACAATTAAGAGCCTCTAACAAAACTCTGGACCTTTGCCATGTAGCCCAGTAAGATCAGCGGTAAGCCACCATTCATCTGTCAGGGAGGACGGAGCGATGGCCAAGCCGCTGATTTCCGACGAGTTGTGGG
>JACQHH010000208.1 GCA_016199125.1 Candidatus Lambdaproteobacteria bacterium | reverse complement strand
GCCGCGGGGCGCCCGTGACGGCGCCTTGCAATCCCCTCCCCGTCGCCTCCTCTCCAGCGCCCATGCCGCGGCCGCGGGGCGCCCGTGACGGCGCCTTGCAATCCCCTCCCCGTCGCCTCCTCTCCAGCGCCCATGCCGCGGCCGCGTGCGCAAGCGGCGGCACAGCACCAAGCGTGTCGCTCCCCCTGCCATCCGGCTGACGTCTTTCTCCCCGGCGGCCTGCGCCGGAATTTTGATTTTTTTCGCGCCGGGGAACCTCTTCTGCAGCGGATTGGTTTAGAATGGACGCCGTCGTCGCAGGATGCTTGAACTGAACCTAACTTTTGTTGAGAGCATCGATGAACATTGCTTGGTTTCGCCGCGGCAGCGCGCCCGTCCTGGCGGCAGTGCTGCTGCTGGCTTCGTCT
Organism: Candidatus Lambdaproteobacteria bacterium; assembly: GCA_016199125.1. Taxonomy (GTDB): domain Bacteria; phylum SAR324; class SAR324; order SAR324; family JACQKK01; genus JACQHH01. Next base: position 2,224 of record JACQHH010000208.1, on the reverse strand, counting down.
GTCAGCGTTTCCGCCCAATCGGCGCTGCTGGATTACAATCTGGACCTCGTCAGCACCTACGTGTCGCGCGGGGTAGACTATTTCACCGGCGTCCAGGATCAGGACGGCGCGGAACACGTGGCCTTCAACATGGCCCCGGCCGTGCAGCCCGCGCTGACGCTTTATGGCCCGGGCGGCCTGTCCTTCGGGCTGTGGGGCAGCTTTGCGCTCACCAATCGGGGCGAGGACGAAGGCTCGCTGAAGGACCTGGATGAGGTGGACTACACGTTGGCCTGGGACTGGGCCAATCGCCTGGGGGCATTCACGGTGGGGCTCTCCCACTACGCCACCGTGCCGCAAAAGCTGGCGCCGGCGGTCACCAGCGAAGTGTTCGTCACCTGGGGGCCCACCTTCCTGGAGGGCCTCTCGCCCAGCGTGTCGCACTACTCGGACTTGGCCTCCTCCGCGGCCTACACCAGCTTCGGCATCGGCGGGGGCGAGGCCCTCACCTGGGCTGCCAGCCTGGGCCTGGGCACCAGGGGCGTGCAGGACGTCACCGCCAGCGTGGGCGCGGGCCTCGGCGCAAGCATGAGCGTCGCCTTCAACCTGGCCTATCGCCCCACGCCCGCCGCGGTGGGTCCTTACGACTCGGAAGGGAAGTACACGACGGGCAAGGGCGAAGCGGCCGACTACCCGCCGGCCATTTTCTGGCTCAGCCTGAGCTATGGCGGCAGCGTGACGGAGTAGCTTGCCCGGCCGCGCAAGCGCGGGACGCCGGAGAGTGACGGATCGGGGATGGCGCGACGACCCGGGTCCGCTCGCGGACCCGGAGGCTCATCCCTTGCGGCCGGCCACGATCTTCTCGATCAGTCCGCTGGTGGAGGCGTTCTCGCGCAGGGGCACCAGGTGCACCCGCCCGCCCCAGGCGCCCACCAGTTCGTGGCCCACCACGGTTTCCACCGTGTAGTCGGCGCCCTTGGTCAGCACGTCGGGGCGGATGGCCCGGATCAACGCCTCGGGCGTGTCCTCGTCGAAGGGCACCACGTAATCCACGCAGCTCAGCGCGGCCAGCAGATGCGCCCGGTCCAGCTCGCCGATCACCGGGCGCGAGGGGCCTTTCAGGCGCCGCACGGACGCATCGGAGTTGATGCCCACAATGAGCACGTCGCCCTGGGCTCGCGACGCCTGCAGGTATTGGATGTGCCCGGCGTGCAGCAGGTCGAAGCAGCCGTTGGTGAACACGATGCGCTTGCCCTGCGCGCGCAGTTGCGCGGCCAGCACGGCCAGCTCCTCGCGGGTGTAGACCGCGCCGGCGCCCTGGGCCGCGCGCAACAGTTCCGGAGCCGAGACCACGGACGTGCCCAGCTTGCCCACGGCCAGCCCGGCGGCCAGGTTGGCCAGCTCCACGGCCGTGAAGAAGGGCTGCCCGCCGATGACCAGCGCCCCGAATGCGCTGAGGAAGGTATCGCCGGCCCCGGTGACGTCGAACACGTCGCGGGCGCTGGCGGCGAAATGCCGCTGCTGGCCATCGGCGGTCATGCCCAGCACGCCGCGGGCGCCCAGGGTGATGCAGATGCCGTCGAGCCGCAGGGCCTTGAGCAGGCTGCCGGCCACCCGCAGCGCATCCTCCTCGGAGACGATCGCGCTGCGCGCCGCGGTGGCGGCCTCGTGCTGGTTGGGGGTGATGGCCGTGGCGCCGCGGTACTTGGCGTAGTCCTGGCCCTTGGGGTCGATGATGACGGCCTTGCCTGCGTCGCGGCAGAGGCCGATCAGCCGGCTGAGCAGCGCCGGGGTCAGCAGCCCCTTCTCGTAGTCTGACAGCACGAGGCCGTCGAAGTCGCCCAGGGCGCGCTCCAGGTGCGCCAGCACGCGCGCGGCCGGCTCTCCGGCGATGGGATCGGTGCGCTCGCGGTCGCAACGCAGCATCTGCTGGTGCTGGGCCATCACGCGGCGCTTTTCGGTGGTGGGGCGGGCCTCGTCGACGACGATGCCGCCGGTGTCGATGTGCCGCTCCTCCAGCAGGCGCCGCAGCACGCGCCCGCTCTCGTCGGCGCCCACCACGCCGCAGATGGACACGGCGCAGCCCAGGGCGGCCAGGTTGCCGACCACGTTGGCCGCGCCCCCCAACCGATCCTCCTCGCGCTCCAGCTTGACCACCGGCACGGGGGCCTCGGGGGAGATGCGGTCGACCCGCCCCCAGACGAAGTGATCAAGCATGAGGTCGCCGGCCACCAGCACGCGCACG
>JACQHH010000201.1 GCA_016199125.1 Candidatus Lambdaproteobacteria bacterium | reverse complement strand
TCCAAGGCCGAGACCGGTTCGTCGGCCACGATCAGGTTGGGCTCCACGGCCAGGGCACGGGCGATGCCGATGCGCTGGCGCTGACCTCCGGAGAACTCGTGGGGGTACTTGTGCCGCTGCTCCCGGCTCAGCCCCACGCGGTCGAACAGGCGCGCTACCTGCCGCTTCCACTCGGCGCCGGCGGCGATGCCGTGGATGGTCAGCGGCTCGCCCACGATGGCCGCGGCCGTCATGCGCGGATTGAGCGAGGCGTAGGGATCCTGGAAGATGATCTGCATCTCGCGCCGGAAGGGCTGCAGGGCCCTGCGCCCCAGGTGCGTGATGTCGTGGCCCTCCAGTCGGATCGTGCCGGCGCTGGGCTCGATCAGGCGCAGGATGGTCTTGCCCGCGGTGGATTTGCCGCAGCCGCTCTCGCCCACCAGCCCCAGGGTCTCGCCGGGGGCGATGGTCAGGTCGATGCCGTCCACGGCGCGCACATGGCCCACCAGCCGCGAGAACAGCCCGTCGCGCACGGGAAAGTGCTTCTTCAGCCCCTGCACCGCCAGCACCGGGGTGGCCGGGGCAACCTGGGGCACAGCCTGCTGTGCGCGCTCAGTCACGGCCGGCCTCCACCACGCGGGCCGATTCCCAGCACGCTGCCCAGTGCCCCGGCCCCAGCTCCTGCAGGCGCGGCTCATCCCGCCGGCAGCGCTCCACGGCGAAGGCGCAGCGGGGCGCGAAGCTGCACCCGGGGGGCAGGTCGTGCAGGGGCGGCACCATGCCCTGGATTTCCATCAGCCGCTCCTCGTCGCCGCCGGGCTCGTCGCGGTTGAGCCGGGGCATGGAGGCCAGCAGGCCGCGCGTGTAGGGATGGCGCGGCCGGGCGAACAGGTCGGCCACGTCCGCCTCCTCCACCTTCTTGCCCGCGTACATCACCACCACGCGCTGGGCCATGCCCGCCACCACGCCCAGATCGTGCGTGATGAGCAGCACCGCCGTGCCCGTGTCGGCCTGCAGGTCGCGCATGAGGTCCAGAATCTGCGCCTGGATGGTCACGTCGAGGGCCGTGGTGGGCTCGTCGGCGATGAGCACCTGCGGATTGCAGGTCAGCGCCATGGCGATCATCACCCGCTGGCGCATGCCGCCGGAAAGCTGATGGGGATATTCGTCCAGGCGCCGCTCGGGCTCCGGAATGCGCACGCGCTTGAGCATCTCCAGCGCCCGCGCGCGCGCCTCGCGGCGGGAGCGGCCCTCGTGACGCATGGCCATCTCGGCGATCTGCTGCCCGACCGTGAGCACCGGATTGAGCGCCGTCATGGGCTCCTGGAAGATCATGGCGATCTCCGCGCCGCGCAGATCCTGCATGTCCCGCTCGGAGACGGTGAGCAGGTCGCGCCCGCCGAAGAGCACCGAGCCGCCCACGATGTGCCCGGGGGGATCGGCAATCAGGCGCAGCACGCTCAGCGCCGCCACGCTCTTGCCGCAGCCCGATTCTCCCACCACGCCCAGCGTCTGCCCGGGGAACAGGTCGAAGGAGAGCCCATCCACCGCGCGCAGCACGCCCTCGCGCGTGTCGAACTGGGTGCGCAGGTCGCGCACCGAGAGCACCGGCGCGGCCGCCCGCTGCCCTGTGGTGGGCCCCGGCGCGGACGTCGGGGCGGGCGAGGCGTGCGTCTCGGTCATGGGCGCATGTCCTGAAAAGTGCATTCCGCGAATGCGGCGCGGCAGGCGCCACGGCAGGCCGGCCGCATGGTCTGCGGCGGCTGGACCATGGTATAAATGTTGCGCGGCATTGGCCAGTCCCGACCTCGTTTGCAGCGCCAATCCGCCCCGACCCGCCCGTTTCGCGTATGGCCGCAACGGGTTGCGCCACGCGGCCCCCCTGAGCGAAGGAGCTTCATTCCATGCAGACCCCCGTCGCCCTGCAAGCCATCAGCCCCAGGGACTCCTGGTCGCCCGACACGCGCGGCCTGAATTTCTACGACATCGACCGCCCCTTGCAGGACCTGCTGGGCCTGTACCTGCCGCCGGCGCTGCTGGCGCACCTGCAACCCCACCTGCGGCGCCTGGGGGGCATGGTGGGCAATGAGCTGGACGACCTGGCGCACCTGGCGGACCAGAATCCGCCGACGCTGTCGCACCGCAACCGGCGCGGCGAGGACTTCCAGGTGTTGGAAAAGCACCCGGCCTACCGGGAGCTGGAGCGCCTGGCCTTCGGCGAATTCGGCCTGGCCGCCATGTCGCACCGCGGCGGCGTGCTGGACTGGCCCGAGCCGTTGCCCGCCAATGCCAAGTACGCGTTGACCTACCTGTTCGTGCAGTCCGAGTTCGGCCTGTGCTGTCCGGTGAACATGACCGACTCGCTCACGCGCACCGTGCGCTGCTATGCCGACCCGGCGCTGACCCAGCGCGTCCTGGATACGCTGACCAGCACGGACATGGACGAGCTGAGCCAGGGCGCCATGTTCATCACCGAGCAGCACGGCGGCTCGGACGTAGGCGTGCTGGAAACCGAGGCGCGCATGGATGACGGCCAGTGGCGGCTCTACGGCGAGAAATGGTTCTGCTCCAACGTGGACGCGGCGCTCTCGCTGGTGCTGGCCCGGCCCCAGGGCGCCGGCCCCGGCACGCGCAACCTGGGCCTGTTCCTGTTGCCGCGCGACCTGCCCGCGGGCGGCCGCAACCGCTACCGCATCGTGCGCCTCAAGGACAAGCTGGGCTCGCGCTCCATGGCCAGCGGGGAAATCCTGCTGGAAGGCGCGCTGGCCTTCCTGGTGGGCGACCTGGGGCGGGGCTTCGTGCAGATGACCGAGATGATCAACGCCTCGCGGCTCTCCAACGGCGTGCGCGCCGCGGGGCTCATGCGCCGCTCGCTGACCGAGGCGCTGCACGTGGCGCGCAACCGCGTGGCCTTCGCCAAGCCGCTGATCGAGCTGCCCCTCATGCAGCGCCAGTTGCTCAAGCTGGCGGTACCCACCGAGCAGGCGCTGAGCATGGCCCTGTTCACCGGCGACACCCTGCAACGCGCGGACGAGGGCGACCAGGAGGCCCGCGGGCTGCTGCGCATCCTCACGCCGCTGATCAAGTTTCGCGCCACCCGCGACGCGCGCAAGGTGGCCGCCGATGCCATGGAGGTGCGCGGCGGATCGGGCTACATCGAGGAGTGGGCGCATCCGCGCATCATCCGCGACTCCCTGCTGGGCTCGGTGTGGGAGGGCACCAGCAACATCGTGGCGCTGGACATGCTGCGGGCGGTGCGCCGCGAGGGCGCCGACGCCCACCTCGAGCGCGCCCTGCGCGCCAAGCTGGACGAGGCGCGCGGCGTGCCGCCGGCCCTGCGCGCCCGCCTCGCGGCCGCGCGGGAGGCGGCGCTGGCCTTTGTGCGCCGGCTGGCGGCGGACAAGTCCCGCGAGCTGCACACGCGCCAAGCCGCCAGCGCCCTGTACAGCGCCACGGCGGCCACCCTGCTGGCCTGGGAGGGTCACCGGCTGGCCGAGCGCCGGGGCGATGCGCGGCGCATGCTGGCCGCGGCGCTGGTCTGCAAGACCCGGCTGGAGCCGGTCGACCCCCTGGCCGAGGACGATCCGGCCTGGGAGACCCGCCTGGCGCGGGCGCTCTTCGCCGATGCGCCCCTGCCGCTGGCCGAGGCGCAATCCCTGCTGGAGCCGGCGGGATGAGACGCCGGCCCGATGTGCTCTCGGAGAAGGTGGAAACGTTCCTGGCGTTTCACCGCCGGGTGATCCGCGATTTCCGCCGCAGCCTGGCCAATGCCGCGCACTTCATCGAGCTGGCGGACAAGGCCATGGAGCGCGAGCCGGACAACACCGTCCACCTCATCAACCAGATCCGCGAGATCAGCCTGCTGACCCACCTGGAGGACCAGTTTCACGAGTTCGGTCAGATGGCGTCCATGCTGGCCAACATGCCCGGCGGGATTGACCGGGATGAACTGCGGGAGGGCATGGTGCACGTCAAGGACGACTACGAGGTGCTGCTGGCCCAGGCCGAAGACCAGGCCGAAAAGCTGGCGGAACTGCTCAACCTGCTGGAGCACCCGCACTAAAGCGCATCGCCTTCCGGCGCACCGGCGCTCCCTGCCCCACGCGCGGACTCAATCGCCCCGGCCGGGTGTGGGCTTGGCGCGGGGAATGCCCGCCGGTGGGCCGTAGCCGGGGTAGCGCGGATCCAGGAAGCTCCCCGCGCGGCGCTCCAGCTCATAGTCCACGCTGGGCGCCAGCGGCCGCTGATCCACCACGTCCGCTGGAATGGGCACGCCCGCCGCGGCGCGCAGCATCTGCGCGAAGTCCTCCGGCGCGGACGCACCTCCGTTGGAGGGCCCGGGCGACACGCTCAGCGCCACGTGCTCCGAGGGGACGGGATGCCGCGGCGGCGCCTGGTACCACACGCGCAGGCGCGCCAGCAGCCGCCCGATCTGGTAGCTGGAGATGGACATGGGCCGCTCCTTGGGTTAGCCGAGCACGTCGACCAGCAGCCCGGAGGCCGAGCGCAGGCGCGCCGCCAGCGTCACCAGGCTCTCGGAGGGAATCTGCTTGAGCCGTTCTCCGGTGTTCATGTCGGAGATCACGGCAATCGTCCTGCCCGAAGCCTCGTCCAGGGAAAAGCGGACGTTCTGATACGTCTGGGACTCGCGCAGGTACACGTTGATGGAATCCACGGCCCGCTCCAGCGTTTCCAGCGATTCGGCCCGCACCTTGTCGGGCGTCACTTGTTTGAACGCCTCCAGGTTATCCATCACCATCCGGTTGGAGTCCACCATCAGGTTCGGGTCCACCAGGGGCCGCATTTTCAAGTCGGGGACTTTCGCGCCCGAGCCGATCATGTGGGCGGCAAGCCCCATGTGGCGATTGATGATCTTCATGGGATTCCTTTCGATGAGGTGAGGCGCGCATCGCGGCGCCAGGCTCCCGACCCGCTGCCGGCATGGCGGGAGCTATTTCTTCACGTCCACCGACCGGCCCTTGGGCCGGTCGGCGTCGAGATACTTGCGCAAGCGCGTCTGCTGCTCGAAGGCGCGCATTTCCCCGCGCAGCCGCTCCTGCTCCTCCTGGAGCCGTTCCTCGAACATGTGCTCGTTCTCCAGAATCGAGCGCACGAGCGTGGCGTATTCATCCAGCAACGCCTGTTCCGCCTTCGTCTGCGGCGGACGGCCGCCGAGCTGCCCGTCGATGGCGCGCATCTGGACGATCAGGCCGTCCTTGCGCATGAGCAGATCCTCCAGCCCGTCCAGGCTGACCAGCAGCAGCTCGCGGGCGGTGACCCCGAGCATTTCGCGGGCCAGGTCGATCTTGCGTTGCAGCAGGGCGCCCATCTGGGTGGTGCCGCCCGGCGCGTCGTTACTTGCCAATGCAGAACTCCGCAAAGATTCGTTCCAGCAGATCGTCCGCCGTGGTCTCGCCCACGATGTCGCCCAGCGCGTCCAGGGCGCGGGCGAGGTCCACGGCCAAAAGCTCGTCGCCCAGACCCTGGGCCAACCCCGCCAGGGCCCCCTGCACGGCGTCCAGGGCGGCCTGCGCGGCCTGCTGCTGGCGCAGGTTGGTGATCAGCGCCGGCTCGATCTGCGGCCGTTCGTCGTCCAGGGCCCAACGCCGCAGCGCCAGCTCCAGCGCATCCATGCCCTGGCCGGTCAGAGCCGACAGGGTCACGTGCGGAAAGGGCGCCACCTCGCCGACCCATTCCGGGACGGCGCCGCGCATGCGGTCCTGCTTGTTCAGCACCGCCAGCGTGCGCGCCGCCTCCGCGATGCCCAGCAACTCGCGATCCTCGCGCTCCAGCGCCGCCGAACCGTCGAGCACCAGCAGCACCAGGTCGGCCTGGGCCATGGCCGCGCGGCTGCGGGCGATGCCCTCGCGTTCGACCAGGTCCTGCGATTCGCGGATGCCGGCCGTGTCGATCAGCCGCAGCAGCAACCCGCCCAGCTCGGCCGCCTCCTCCACCGTGTCGCGCGTCGTGCCGGGGATCTCCGTCACGATCGCGCGGTTTTCGCGCTGCTTCGCATTGAGCAGGCTGCTCTTGCCCACGTTGGGCTTGCCGACGATGGCCTCCGCCAGCCCCTCGCGCAACAGCCGTCCCTGGCCGGCGCCGCGCACCTGG
>JACQHH010000200.1 GCA_016199125.1 Candidatus Lambdaproteobacteria bacterium | reverse complement strand
GATCAGCGGCGCCCTGGCCGGCGTGCTGCCCCGGCGGGCCATGGCCGGCTTTTCCCACTGGAGCAATCCGGTGAGCGGCGGCGTGGACGAGCGCAGCGGCAGGTCGTTCATCTACTACGACCTGATCTACGGCGGCTACGGCGCCCGCGCCCACGGCGACGGGCCCGAGGCCCTGTGCCCGGTGTTCAACGCCACCAACATTCCCGTGGAGGTGCACGAGGCGCACAGCCCGGTGCTGGTGCGGCGGCTGGAGCTCATGCCCGATACGGGCGGGGCGGGGCAGTTCCGCGGGGGCTGCGGCGTGCGCAAGGACGTGGAGCTGCGCACCGCCGCTGCCACGGTGTCCCTCTCGGGCGACCGGCACCGCCACCAGCCCTTGGGCCTGTTCGGCGGGCGGCCCGGCGCCCTGGCGCGCACCGTGCTCAACCCGGACACCGACCGTGAGGAGGCGCTGGCCTCTAAGGCCGTGCGCACCCTCACCCGCGGCGACGTGCTGAGCATCCAGCTCTCCGGCGGGGGCGGCTACGGCGACCCGGCCCAACGCGACCCGGCCGCCATCGCCCGCGACATCGCCGAAGGCTACGTCACCCCGCAGGCGGCAAAGCGGGAGTACGGCACACACGTGCCGGAAGTATGAACGATCGGGTGCAGCCCACGGTTCACGCGAGAAATGCAGTATGGGGGGGGGCAGGGAATCCCATCCCCTGCCGGGGATGCGGGGGCAGCGCCCCCGCGCTGGATGAGTCGGTTGGTCTACCCCTTCCTGACCCAGGCCAGGGTATCGTCCAGGGCGGCCGATAGGCGCTCCATCATCGTGCCGATCTGCTCCGCGGTGATGATCAGCGGGGGGCAGATGGCGATGGTGTCGCCGATGGAGCGGATGAGCAGGCCGTGGGCCTGGGCGCGGTCCATGCAATATTCGCCCACCTTGTTCTCGGGCGGAAACGCCTTGCGCGCGCCCTTGTCGGCCATCAGCTCCAGGGCGGCGATGAGCCCGATGCCGCGCGCGTGGCCCACCAGGGGATGCTGGCCCAGGGCCTGCACGGCGCCTTGCAGGGCCGGCGCCACCTGGCGCACGTGGCCCACGATGTCGCGCTTCTGCATGATCTCCAGCGTTTTCAGGGCCACCGCCGAGCACACGGGATGCCCCGTGTAGGTGAAGCCGTGGGCGAACACGCCGTGCTTGCGGCTCTGCTGCACCAGGCCCTGGTAGATCTGCTCCGAGATCATCACCGCCGAGATGGGCAGGTAGGCCGAGGAGAGGCCCTTGGCGCAGGTGACGATGTCCGGATGCAGCTTGTAGGTTTGGGTGCCCCACATGTTGCCCGTGCGTCCGAAGCCGCAGATCACCTCGTCGGCCACGAACAGCACGTCGTGCCTGCGCAGCACGGCCTGCACCTTCTCGAAGTAGGTGCGCGGGGGCAGGATCACGCCGCCGGCGCCCATCACCGGCTCGGCGAAGAAGGCCGCCACGGTCTGCGGGCCCTCGGCCAGGATCAGGGCCTCCAGGTTGGCCGCCAGGCGCGTGGCGAAGTCCTCCTCGCTTTCCCCCGGCCGGGCGTGGCGGTAGTGGTGCGGCATGTCCGTGTGCACGAAGCCCGGCAGCGGCACGTTGAAGTCGGTGTGGTTGCGCGGCACGCCCGTGAGGCTGGTGGCGGCGATGGTCACGCCGTGGTAGCCGTAGTGCCGGCCGATCATTTTGCGCTTTTCCGGGCGCCCCAGGCCTGCGTTGTAGTACCAGATCAGCTTGACCGCCGTGTCGTTGGCCTCCGATCCGGAATTGGCGAAGAAGGCCTTGGACATGGGCACGGGGGCCACGGCCAGCAGGCGCTCGGCCAGGTCGATGCCCGGCAGGGTGCTGCGCGAGCGGAAGCTGTGGTAGGTGGGCAGGCGCCGCATCTGGGCGATGGCCGCCTCCACCAGCTCCTGCTCGCCGAAGCCCAGCGAGGTGCACCACAGCCCGGCCATGCCCTCGATGTACTCGTGGCCCGCCTCATCGGAGACGTAGATGCCCTTGCCGTCGGTGATGATCAGCGGCCCCACCTCGGCATGGGTGGACAGGTTGGTGTAGGGATGCAGGTAGCTGCCGATGTCGCGCTGGGCATAGGTGGACTTTTGTTCGGTCATGGTGCGCATCCCCGCGGGTGGTTTTGGCGTTGGGTCGAAACGGCACCGGGCATGACCTGTGCCGCCGTGCCAGTAAAGGGGAGCCCCGGCGCGAAGTCAAGTTGCCCGCCGCGCCGTCTTCGCCCAGGCGCTTCCCGCGCGCAGGCACACCATCACAGGAGCTACGGCCATGAGACTGAGACAGATTGCGCTGGTGGCGGACGACCTGGACGCCCGCACGGACGAGCTGTGTAGCGTGCTGGGCCTGCGCGTGGCCTATCGCGATCCGGAAGTGGGCAAATGGGGTCTGCACAACATCGTCACGCCGGTGGGCGGGAACTTCCTGGAAATCGTCGCGCCCAAGGAGCCCAACACCGCAGCCGGGCGCTACCTGAAGCGCCGCGGAGGCGACGGCGGCTACATGGTGATCCTGCAATGCGCCGACGCCGTGGCCGAGCGTGCGCGCATCAAGGCCCTGGGCGTGCGCACGGTGCACGAGTCCAACCGCCCGGCGTATCAGGGCACCCACTTCCATCCCCAGGACACCGGCGGGGCGCTGCTCTCCGTCGACTCGGTGGAGCCGGGGGCCGATCACCTGGCGCCGCTGTGCTCCTGGGAGCCCGCCGGGCCCGACTGGAAATCGTTCGTGCGCACGGAATGGGTGAACGACCTGCTGGCCGCCGAGCTGCAGGATGACGAGCCCGAGGCCCTGGCGCGGCGCTGGGCGGACATCCTGTGTCACCCGGTGCGTGCAGACGGCGCGGGCTGGCGCATGGACATGGAGCAGGGGCACCTGCGCTTCGTCAGGGCCCGCGACGGCCGCCCGCCGGGTCTGGGGGCCATCGACTTCCAGGCCGCCCGGCCCGACGCCGTGCTGGCCGCGGCCAAGCAACTCGGCCTGCCGGTGCACGGCAAGCAGGTGGTGCTGTGCGGCATCCGCATCAACCTGGTGTGAGCGCGAGCCGCATGCCGGAAAGGGCGTGGCGGAGCAACGGCGCCGCGCGGCGGCCTACGCGCCTTTGAACGCCCCGACGAAGGCGCTCCAGGTGGGCTCGGAAGCGGCCCCCGGCACGGCATAGCGCAGGGAGACGCGGTCGGCCAGGCCCTGGTAGCGCTCGCGCAGCAGGGGGGCCAGCGCCAGCGGCCTGCCCACCAGCGCCACCGCGCGCACCAGCTCCGCAGGCACGGCGGCGATCATGCCCGCCGCATCGCCCTTGGCCGCCAGCGCGGCCATCTGCTCGTGCAACCCGTCGTAGCCGTGGTGCCGCAGCATGCCCACGTAGGGCGGCATGGTGCAGTAGGTGGCGATCATGCGCCGCACGTTGGTTTCCGCCGCGGCCATCTGCTCGTCCGTGTCGCCCATCACGGCCATCACCGGCGCGGAAATGGTCACGTCGCCCAGGCTGCGCCCGTGCTTGCGCGCGCCCTGCTCGATGGCCGGGCGCAGCACGTCGCGCAGGTATGCGGCGGTGTGGAAGGGCGCCACGTTGAACCCGTCCGCCACGGCCCCGGCGGCCCGGCACATGCTGGGCGTCGTGCCGGCCACGTACACCGGAATGCGCGGATGCTCGATGGGCCCCGGATTGAACAGGGGCACGTTGAGCTTGAAGCGGTAGAACTCCCCCTCGTAATCCGGCGCCGTGCCGTGCTGGAAATTGTCCCAGATGGCCCGCATGCAGCGGATGTAGTCCACGATGCGCCCCACGGGCCGCGCGGATTCCGTGGAGAAGCGCCCCTCCAGGTGCGGCTTGCTGGATGTGCCCAGGCCCAGGGCCAGCCGCCCCCCGCTGAGCTTCTGCAGGTCCCAGGCGACCGTGGCCGTGACGAAGGGCGTGCGCGCGAAGGCGATGGCCACGTTGCTGCCAATCTGCACGCGCCGCGTGGCCTGGGCCGCCAGCGCCAGCGGCAGGAAGGGATTGCTGCTGGTCTCCACCGACCACAGCCCATCGTAGCCGATGCGCTCCAGCCGTTCGGCCTCGGCGGTCACCTGGGCCAGGGCGTAGCCGCCCAGTTGTGCGTCCAGCAGCATGGTCCGGCTC
>JACQHH010000199.1 GCA_016199125.1 Candidatus Lambdaproteobacteria bacterium | reverse complement strand
GGCGAGGAATCGATCCGCGAGTTTCGCTTTTTCCGTTGCAGAGGAAAATATGTGTTTCATCCTATTTGTGTTGACTCACTGTATCGATTCCCGTAGTTTATCAGAAAACGGGACGTTTTTTCTGAGACGTGGATGAGTACGCGTCGCCATTGAGAGGTGCACAAGGTGAAAGTCATTGGATACACGAGCCATAACACGCTCAGCCCGCAACCGAAAAATCTGACCTTGGATGACCAGGAACAGATCATCAGAAACTACGTTGCCGAGAGAAATTGGGAGTTGGTGGACGTCTTCAGTGAGATCGTGTCGACCAACAGCTCGCAGTCCAAGACCAAGCTTGATGAGTTGATCGACTTGTCCGCCACCGGCGCCTTCGACATGATCGTCGTCCCGCGCCTGGATCGCCTCACGCGCAACATCCGGCAGCTCAGCCGTCTGGTGAGCGAAGTGTGCGGCCAGCATCGGGTCGGTCTGATTTCCATTGAGGAGGGCCTGGACTCAACTGCCGACAATGGCCGTCTGGCCATGACGATCATCGACATCCTTGCCAAATGGGACACCAAGCGCATTTCCGACCGCACGCGGGAAATCATCGCGCGCAAGCGCTCCAAGGGTGAGCGCGTGGGCCACGCGCCTTTCGGCTTCACCTACAAGGACAAGATGCTCGTCACGGTGCAGGACGAGCTGGACACGGTGCGCCTGATCCGCGAGAAGCGCGACGCGGGCATGAGCTATCACAAGATCGCCAAGTACCTGAACGACCGCAAGATTGCCTCCAAGCGCGGCGGCATCTGGTATGCGGAAACCGTCAAGACGGTGTTCCAGAACTCTCTGGGCGGCAAGCGAATCTACCAGGATCTGGACCTGGGTTCCGTGGCCGGCGCCTGACGCCTTGCCGGTGGCCCGTCACGAGGCCCGGTCGCCGCCGCACGACGGCGTGACGGCGTGCCTCCGCACGGGCAACACCTCCCCACAGTCGAAGCAAATCTGCGTGGACGATTCCGCGGCGCAGACGCGTTCGCCCGCACCACGGCACGCGTGCCGCGCCACTTCCCCACCTTCCGCCTCTGGGGGTCGCCGATGCCCAGCCCCGGCGGGCGGCCTTTTGCAATGGCGCCGACAGCCGGGCGGAGCACCCACCGGTCCGCGGACCTGCTACGCGGGTAATGGTGCTTACACGCTTTTTTTGCGACTGCTGTAGGATACGGACGGGAGCACGGACAATTGTCCGGCACGCGACGCACCGGGGGAAGGGGAGTGTGGCATGGGCGGGAGCAACCAGCGCAATGCGGACGCGGCGCGACATCGCCAGGGCGCGGCACGGCGCGGGCTGGTCGTAGGTGCCGCCCTTCACGTGGGCCTGCTGGCGATGCTTTGCGCTTGGCCCGTCGCCGCGGCAGAGCGCATCCCGGGCGATCAGCATCTCAGCCCTCAGGTGCAGGTCTGGCGCGGCGAATGGACGCGCACGGACTTCGCCAAGGCTTCCGTCGACTTCCGCGAGATCATTTCCGGCGGTCCCCCGCGGGACGGCATTCCTCCCATCGACAAGCCGGCCTTCGTCAGCAACGCCGAGGCGGCTGTCTGGCTGGAGGCGGGCGAGCCCGTGCTGGTGGTGGAGCGCGGCGCCGACGTGCGCGCCTATCCGCTGCAGGTGCTGATCTGGCACGAGATCGTCAATGACACGGTGGGGGGCGATCCGCTGGTGATCACCTTCTGCCCCCTGTGCAACAGCGCCCTGGTGTTCGACCGCCGCGTGGAAGGGCGCGTGCTGGACTTCGGCACCACGGGCAAGCTGCGCAACAGCGATCTGGTGATGTGGGACCGCCAGACCGAATCGTGGTGGCAGCAGCTTACCGGCACGGGCATCGTAGGGGCCTATACGGGCACCACGCTCACCTTCCTTCCGGCGCCGCTGGTGGCCTTCGCCACCTATCGCCAGGCTTTTCCCCAGGGCAAGGTGCTTTCGCGCGAGACCGGCCATTTCCGGCCTTATGGCATCAATCCGTACGAAGACTACGACAGCCCGGAAAACACCCAGCCCTTCCTCATGCGCTCCGCGGTGGATGCGCGTCTGCCGGCCACCGAGCGCGTGGTGGCCCTGGAACGGGGCTCCGTGGCCCGGGCCTACCCCTATCGCCTGTTGGCGCCGCTGGGCGCCGTGAACGACCGTCTGGGCGGCGAGGCGGTGGTGGTCTTTTTCACCGCCGGCACGCGCTCGGCCCTGGCCGGACGGGTCATCGGCGAATCGCGGGAAGTCGGCTCAGGCGCCGTGTTCGCGCGCAAGCTGGAGGGGCGCGAGCTGACCTTCGTGCGGAGCGAGGCTGGCCGCTGGCTGGACGAGCAGACGCATTCCACGTGGAACCAGTTCGGCCACGCCACCGCCGGCCCACTGCTGGGCAAGCGGCTCACCCCGCTGCCCCATGGCAACCACTTCGCCTTCGCCTGGCTGGCCTTCCGGCCGGACAGCAGCATCTGGTCCGCCCCCTAGTCTCGCCGCGGCCCGCTGAATTTCGTCTCGACGCACCACGCCGCGCAGGGTGGAAATTCCCCGGCGCGGGGTGGCACCGCGCCGAGCGGGAGCGTCCCGGAGGAGGAGAGGGAGGTCGGGCGGCGAAGTTATTGGCGCAGCACTGCCGGCGACTTGATATTGGCCTCGCGCATCAGCCGTTCCTTCAGCGTCTCGGCTTCTGCCTTGGTGGCGCCGCGGCCCACGCGCACTCGATACCAGGTCTTGCTGTTGGCGGCCTGGAATTGATTCATGTAGGCGTTGAAGCCCTGCCGCCGCAGGTTGGAGACCAGCTCCTGCGCATTGTCGGCATGCTGCGATGAGAACACCTGCACCGTGTAGGCACCGTCCCCGTTGGCCGTGGGCGCGGCGGCCTGCGGAGCGGTGGGTGCCTGGGGCTGCCGGGCCGGCGCGGGTGTGGCGGCGTTGGCGCGGGACGCTGCCGGGGCAGCCGCGCTGGGCCTGGCCACCTGCGGTGCGGCGGGGGCTGCTGCGCTGGGCTTGACCACCTGAGGCGCAGCGGGGCCGGCTGCCAGGGGCTGCTTCGGCACCGGCACCTCCTCCAGCACCAGCTCGCGCTCGGCGCGGGTCAACAAGGCCTCGGTGCGCTGGGTGACGCCGGAATCGGTAATCCTGAGACCCTCCAGGGCCGCCTTGTCTCCGGTGAGGGACTGATTGAAGCTCAAGGACTCGGGCTTCAGCGCCTCCTCTCCGGTGGGCTGCGCGGCGCCCTGAGCATTCGGGCCGCTCGCGGCGGATGGCGTGGCAGGCACCAGCCCGGCCACCGGCGCGGCCGTGTTGGCGTCGCGCAGGCCCATGCCGCTGAGCATGCCCAGGTAGAAGACCACCAGGCCGGTGAGTGCCAGCAACCCGACGAGCAACATCAGGGTGCGGCCTTCCATTTCAAGGCGATAGGTGCGGCTGTGCTTGGAAGACAAGAACTTGGCGGGATTTGCCGATGTGGCCATGGCGTCACCTCCCTGTGGTAGGTTCCTTCGCGGGGCACACGCCAAGCACTCCACCCGCTGCGGGGCCGATCAAGGGCACTTCCTGTGCCCCTAATAGGCGTTGGGATGGATGAACCCCTTGAAGAGCGTCAGAAATAAAATACGAAAATCGAAGCCGATTGACCAGTGTGAAATATAAAACAGGTCAAACTCGATGCGCTTCTCCAGCGAGGTGTTGCCCCGCCAGCCGTTGATCTGCGCCCAGCCTGTCATGCCCGCCTTGATCTTGTGGCGCAGCATGTAGTGCGGAATCTGCGTGCGGAAATTCTCGATGAACACCGGTCGCTCCGGGCGCGGGCCCACCAGGCTCATCTCCCCGCGCAGCACGTTGATGAGCTGCGGCAACTCGTCCAGGCTCGTGCGGCGCAGCAGGCGCCCGATGAGCGTGCTGCGGGCGTCGTCGGCACTGGCCCACACGGCCCCGGTCTGCGCCTCGGCGTCCACGCGCATGGAACGAAACTTGAGCATGTTGAAGTTGCGCCCGTTCCAGCCCATGCGCTCCTGCATATAGAAGACGGGCCCGGGGGACGAAAGGCGCATGGCCAGCACGATGGCCAGGAACAGTGGCGAGAACAGCAACAGCGCCACCAGGCTGCCCGCCACGTCGATGGTGCGTTTAACCACCAGGTTCCAGCCCTCCAGGGGGCTTTGCGTGACGGTGATCAGCGGAATGCCTCCCAGCTTTTCCGGCTCCGCATGCAGGGTCGTGGGGCTGTAGAGGTCGGGCACGATCTTGTGATCCACCAGGTGCGTGGCCAGGCCCTGTTGCAGCGCCGCGACGGAGTCGTGTTGCGCCATGGTCAGGGCGCTGACCACCAGTTGCGCCGAGGTGCGCGTGAGAATGTCGCTCAGCGCGGAGATGGGTCCGAGCCGCGGAATGTCGCGCAGGGCCGGGGTTTCCACGGTGTCTCCCGGCGTGACCAGCCCCAGCAACCGCATGCCCAGGTTGGGGTGGCGCTGCCATTGTGCGTAGAAGCGGGCGGCCAGCGCCGAATCCCCCACCAGGACAAAGCTGCGCAGCAGATAGCCGCGCTGCCGCAAGGCGGCCAACACTCCGCGCAGGGTCAGCCGGCCCAAGGCCAGCAGGCCCAGCGCCAGCAGGCCGAAGTAGACCATGTGCACCCGCGAATACTCAAAATCGCGATAGAAGAAGCTGGTGGCCATCGTGACCACGATCACGGCCACGCCTCCCTTCCAGGCCGCGGCGATCTCGCGGCGCAAAGTCTGGAAGGGTACCCCGCCGTAGACGCCCGTCAGCCTGAAGACGATCAGCGAAAGGATGATCAGGAAGTTGTTCACCTTGCGGTAGGGCGCATAGGGCGGGATGGCCGGCAACTCGCGCACCAGCGACTCCAGCCGCGCATCGAGCAGGGCGAACTTGTCCGGCGAGAGATTCTCCGCGATGGCCCGGCGCAGCGCAAACAAGTTGGAATAGGGCTTGTCCAGCAGCAGGTCCAGCAACGCCACGTCGCCATAGTCCAGCCCGGCTGCGTTGAGGCCGTGCTCGGCCGCGCGGGGCAGGATGTACATCTGGGCGGGAGGGACATTGACGGCGTAGAAGCGCATCCAGTAGGACGCGTTCCAGGCCGCCAGGATCAGCAGCAGGTCCAGCACCACCGTAGCGGCAAGTACGATCTGGTATTGGCGGCGAAGCACGGTTCTACACCACCCGGCAAGGGCGCCCATCCGCGGCATCGGCACAGCGCGGTGACGGCGCGGGAACGCGCGCAGGGAGGTGGCGCGCATTCCGCATCTGGCCATAGTATCAAGCCCCGGACAGCGCCGGTCAAGCGCGCGGGTCCGCGAAAAAAAGGGCGCCGTATCAATTTGGTACGGGAATTGATAGAACTTTCGCAGGGGACCCTGCTTGCAGCCCGCGAGGCGGAATCCGCCCAGGGCTGAACCTGTACCGACCGGAGCCGACCATGGCCCAACGTGACGACGACACCGCCCTGACCGAAGCGGACGATTTTGGTGCCGAGGAAGGGGACGATGAACTCTATTCCGTCATCGGTCACCGCAAGTCGCTCAGCCCCATTGCCGCGGCCAAGGGTCATGACGACGATACCGACAGCCCCTACCACAAGATCGAATTCATCCACGATGTGCCGCTGCGGCTCAGCGTGGAGATCGGCCAGACCCAGCTCAGCGTGCGCGAAATCCTGGGCCTGAGCGTGGGTGGCATCGTGGAGTTCACCAAGGTCGTGGGCGAGCCCATGGACATCACGGTGTCCGGACGCCTGATGGCCCGGGGCGAGGTGGTGGTGGTCAATGAGCGTTACGGCGTGCGCATCAGCGAGGTGACGCGCCCCGACGAATCCGAAGCGGTTTCCTCAGCGGACAATTAATTCCGAATTCCCGTCAGGCAGCGCACCAGGCACGCGGCCAAGGGATCACGCAGATCCTCCCCGGAGCACAAGTGCACGGGAGGCGCTCCTGTGCGCGGGGGCGCCGTTCTGAAATCAGATCATCGCCACGCCGGTCGGCTCAGCCGAACAGATTGGTCAACAGGTTGTCCACGCCGCTCTGGTCCAGGCGGTCCCAATCCTCGAAGTGCAGGCTTCCTCCGAACTGCTCCATCAATTCCGTGTCCAGTTTGTCGGCCACCTCCTGCAACGCGTACACGTGGCGTTGCAGCACCTCCGCGTTCACCAACTCCAGCTCCATGGTGTACTTGAGCACCACGTAGAGCTTGTTGTTCTTTTCGACCAGCCCCAGCGACTCGCGCCGTTGCAGCACGTTGTAGGTCAGCAGGTGGCGGAACAGCGCCTCGGAACCCGCCACGCCGGCCACCAGCACGGAATAGATGCTGATATTGTTCAGGCCTTCGTTGATCTTGAGCACCATCTGCGCCGAGCCTCGGCGCCAAGTCATCATGTCCGCCCGCACGCGTTGCAGATCGACCACATTGGCTTCGGAGAGATACTGCCAGTAGGCGTCATAAAGCGCTTCGGCCCGTTTCTGGTCGAAGTGCGGGTGCATGCCCTGGACATCGGTACTATTGTTCATGAGGCCCTGTTTCTCCAGTGGTGCCGGTTGTGGGGCCGCGGCGTGGCTTGGCGCGGCGCGTGTCGGAACGTATCAGGTTAAACGCCGATTATTGCGTTTGGGTCAGGTGATCGGCGCGTTTTTCCGCGGCGTGTCATGAGGCGGGATGCGCCTTGCCGGCCCATCCGCTTGCACGCCACAGGCGCTGAGAGGCGGGCGCTCCATCGAGCCGCACGGCCCGCAAATCATCTAAACCGGATTCGCCCCCGATTTGCAACGCGCACCCGGAATTCGTTCCAGCGCGCCGCGGACCGCGTTTTTTGCGCGACGCGCGGTGAATTGGCTTACAACGCAGAGGCCGGGCTATGGATTATGCTTCCCTGCTTGAACCGGCCAGCGCGGCTTCACCGAAGCGGCGCACATGTTCCCAAGACCAGGAGCCCGCAACGTGACCGAGCCCATCATAGCCCAAAAAGGACCCTATGTGATCGACGAGACGGCAGGCAAAAAAGCCTGGTGCCGCTGCGGTCGATCGCAAAACCAGCCCTATTGCGACGGCTCGCACAAGGTTACCGAGCTCAAACCGATCATTGTGGAAGTGGAGGCCAAGCGCATCGCCTGGTGCGGCTGCAAGCACAGCGGCAACAAGCCCTTCTGCGACGGCACGCACAAGACCCTCTGAGTGTTGCTGGGCACCGCGGCGGCCTCGCGCCAAGCCCGGTGCACAGGTCGGCTAGACGACGCGGGCCTTGCGCAGCGCGGCGATCTCCTCGGTTGCGTAGCCCAGCTCGGCCAGCAGCGCGTCGGTGTTCTCGCCCAGCAGGGGGGCGCGCTTGCGGATGCCGCCCGGGTTGTGGGACAGGCGCACCGGCGTGTCCACCAGGGGCACCGGCCGTGGCACGCCCGGATATTCCAGGGACTTGAACAGCTCGCGCGCCTGGGCGTGCGGGTCGTCGAGCGCCTCCTGCGGCGTGTACACCGGCCCGGCCGGGATACGGGCCTGCTCCAGCTCCTCCAGCGCCTGCGCGTTGCTGCGGGTGCGGCACCAGTCGGACATGCGCGCGCTGATCTCCTCGCCGTGGTCGGCGCGGCTCTGGTCGGTCTTGAAGCGCGGGTCCTCCAGCCACTTGGGCTCGCCCATCAGCTTGGCCCAACGCTCATAGATGGGATCGCCCACGATCATGAGCACGATCCAGCCGTCCCGGGTACGGTAGGCATCGTTGGGCGCGGAGTTCATGCCCAGGTTGCCGCGGCCTTCGCGGCCGTTTTGCAGCACGTGCTGATCGATGAGAATGGCCGCGTTGAACGCCAGGCTGGTGGAAAAGAGCGACGCTTCCACCAACTGGCCCTGCCCCGTCTTGCGCCGCTCCAGGATGGCCGCCAGGGTGCCGAAGGCGGCGAAGAGCGCCGTGCCGTAGTCCACCCAGGGCGTGTTGGTGCGGGTGGGCACGTCGGCCGGACCGCTGACGTGCATGGAGCCGGACATGGCCTGGCCCAGCAGATCGAAGCCCACGCGTTCCTTGTAGGGCCCGTCGATGCCGAAGGCGGAGATCATGGTCAGGATGATGTCGGGCTTGATCGCCTTGAGGTTCTCGTAGTCGATGCCCATGGACACCAGGGCCGGCAGGGGCAGGTTGGCCACCACGACGTCCGCCGTGCGCACCAGCTTGTGCACCACGTCGCGCCCCTGGGGCTTCATGGGGTTCAGGGTCAGCCCCAGTTTGTTGCGCCCCAGTTGCAGGAAGCCTGCTCCCGTGCCGCCTTCGCCCACGGGAAACACGTAACGGTCCTCGCTGCCGTCGATCTTCTCGATGCGGATCACTTCGGCGCCCATGTCCGCGAGCATGGTCGCGCAGAACGGGCCGGCGATGTGGCGCCCGAAGTCCAGGACGCGCACGCCCTCCAAAACACCGGTCATGTCATCTCCTTCAACGTGCGGTGGCAGGCTGTTGTCGGCGCAGGGCGGGCCTGTACCGTGGCGATTCGGCGGCGCACCCGGCACCGCTCCGGCGCCCGGGAACCGTCGCGCGACCCACGGTTCGCGGTGGGCCGGCGCACTGGCCGGGCGTGGCGGACGGGCACGACCGGCGAGCGTTGACGCTCAGGTGCTGCCCACCCAATAGCTGCGCCCGTCGATGAGCTTGACCACCTCCTTGATTCCGCGCAGGCGCGAGACCACCTTGGTGTAGGTTTTGGCCGTGATGGGTTCCAGCACGATGTTGATTTCGGCCAGGCCGTCCCGGTCGGCCTCGCGGTCCGTGTGCAGGTCCTTGATGTTGACCTTCAGCCTGCGCATCACCTTGCCGATCTTGTAGATCAGCCCCAGCCGATCCTCCGCCACGATCTTCAGGTGATAAGCCGTTTTGTCCTCGACCTGCTCCCAGTCCACGGAGAGCAGGCGGTCGGCGGGCACGGCCTCCAGTTCCGGGCACATGGTGCGGTGGACGGTGAGCATCTGCGCGCCCTGCACGCCCACGATGGCATCGCCGCGCAATGGCGAGCAACAGCGCGCAAGCTGGATGAATTCGTTGCCCTGCTCGGGAATCCACAGGTCGGGATCGTGGCTGGCCCGGAACATGGGCGCCAGGTAGCGCTGCAGCAGCGAGCGATCTTCCCCGGTGAGATGCGCCGCCTCCTTCTTGGAAATCAGGTTGTGCTCCAGCAGGAAGGTACGCGCCCGCAGGATGCCCGTGCCGATCTGCTGGTAGAAGCGCGGCAGATCCAGCCGGCTCTCCTTGAGCGCGGTGCGGAAGCGGCGGTCGGCCAGCAGCGAATCGCTGTCCTTGTCCAGCCGCCGCACCTCCACGTCGAGCAGGCGGCGCCCCACCTCCTCCGCGCGGGACAGGGCCTGGGTCCTCAGGAAGCGCCGGATGGCTAGGCGCGCCTTGGTCGTGCGCACATGTTCCAGCCACTCGGGCGTGGGCGAGACACCAGGATCGGTGAGCACCTCCACCATGGCCCCATCCACCAGCGCATCGAACGGCGCGGCGTCCGTGCCGGCCACGATAGCCCCACAGCATTGCAGCCCCAGATCGGTGTGGATGGCGAAGGCGAAGTCCAGCACGGTGGCTTCGTGGGGAAAGGTCAGCAGATTGCCTTTGGGCGTGAACGTCTGCAACGATTCGAGCTGGGCGTGCCGCAGCACGTCCTCCATGCGCAGTTCCTGCCCGGTGTCGTACTGGTCGATCAGCTCCACGTAGCTCTTGTAGTACTTGGACAGCTCGTGGCGGCTCTTGTTCCAGTTGACCAGGATGCCCGAGCGGTTCACAGCCTCCATCTCGGCCGAATAGGCCCAGATGGACACCGGCTTGTTGCCGATGAAGATTTCCGACTCCAGGGCCTGGTAGCGGTTGGGCTTGGGATTGCTGATGTAGTCGCGAATGCTGTGCGGCACGGCGCGGTACTTGGTGTGCAGCGCACCCACGGCCACGTAACAGTCGCGGGACGAGGAGACCACCGCCGAAAAGCCCTGCAGCGCCCGGGTCGGCGGCTCGCGCTCCACGATGAAGTCCGACACGTCGGCGTAGCGCGGCTCTACGCGGAAGCGCCGCAGGCCGAACTCCGTCAGGGCCGTGCTCAACGTGTTGCGCAGGGCGGTCACCGTGCGCTTTTCCTGGCGCACGCACTGCTTGAGTTGTTCCAGGGTCTGCTTGAAGCGCTTGGGGTAGAGGTAGCGGAAGCACAGCGTGGTCAGCTCGCGGCTGATGTCCATCAGACCCATGCGCTGGGCCATGGGCACGTAAACGTTGAAGGTCTCCATGCTGATGCGCCGCTGCCGCTCCCGGGACAGAAAGCCCAGGTCGCGCATGTTGTCCAGGCGGTCGAAGATCTTGACCTGCAGCGTGCGAATGTCGCGCACGGTGGAGCTGAGCAGCTTGCGGTAGGTGTCGATGGACTCGCGGCCCAGGCCCTGGCGCGTGGACGTGGCCACCTTGGTCAGGCCGTCCACGGCCTGGGCCACGCCTTTGCCGTAGCGCCGCTGCACCTGGGCCTTGGTGACGGGCGTGTCCTCTACGACGTCGTGCAGCAGGGCGATGATCACCGCCTCCAGGTCCAGCCCCGCTTCGCTGGCCAGCAGGGCCACGCGCAGGGGATGCATGATCACGGGCTCCCCGGACTTGCGGAACTGACCCTTGTGGTGCTCCGCGGCGTCGGCGATGGCCATTTCCAGGCGCGAGACATTTTCCGTGGTGTCGCGGGGAAAGTGGTCCAGGATGGCGCGCCGCAGGCGCTCCTGCTGCAGGTAGATCGGGTCGCCGGGCGCGCCTTGACCCTCTGGCGCGGATGTCACCGTTGTCGCGCGCGGGGCCGCCGCGTCGCCGGGGCCGGGCTGCGGGTCCTGTCCGCTCGTGAGATGGTCCGGCATGGATCGGTCCCGTCCGGTGGAGTTCAAACGTGGGCGGGGGACGCTGCACCGGCGCGCAGAGCGACCGCCATCCCCCGCTGGCGGTTGGCCCTACCGCAACGGCAAACGGGTTTGCACGCGCTGGTTTCGCCGCGTCGGACGACGCGGGTTCCGTCTCTGATCCCGCAACGACATGTCGGGCTCGCACACCCCGCACCACATTATATACCTAGTATGAATCGCGGGCGATCACAACTCGCCCTGGTTGCGGCGCCGGGCGGAGCGAGGATAATGGGAAAGAGGAGCGCGTGCATCGGGGCGGGACTGCCCTGGATGGCGCTCTGCCGCCGTTGCACCCGGAGTCCATTGCCCAAGGAGGCTTGCCATGTCCACCCCCCTGCCCGGCCGAGACTTCACCGCCGCACCCGCCTTTCGCACGCTGCGCAAGCTGGCCGGCAACGCGCCCGACCTCACCGAGCCCGGCGTGCTGGATGCAGCGCGCATCGGGGCGCTGCGCGCCGAGGCGGCCGGCTGGTCACTGCTGTATGCCACCCAGCGGGTGAACGAAGCGGTGCTCAAGGCCCTGAGCGCGCTGGCGCGCGAAACGGCGGTGTTGCAGCGTTTCGAGATGTTGCTGGCCGGCGAGCCCCTCAACCGCATCGAGGGGCACGAGAGCGAGAACCGGCGTGTGTTGCATTTTGCCAGCCGCAACGTGGTTGAAGAATTGCCCGATCCGCACCCCTGGCCCGCCACGGCGGACGCGGTGGCCAACGCGCGCACGCAATTGGAGCGCCTGCGCATCTTCCTCAAGGAGCTGGAGCAGGGCGAGGTGCGGGCGCCGGACGGCGCGCCCTTCAGCGATCTGGTGCACGTGGGCATCGGCGGCTCGGACCTGGGGCCGCGGGCGCTGTACCTGGCGCTGCAGCCTTTCCTGCGCCAGGGCCGGCGGGTGCACTTCATTTCCAACGTGGATCCGGACGATGCGGCCCAGGTGCTGCGCGGGCTGAACCTGGCCCACACCCTGGTCAACGTGGTCTCCAAGAGCGGCACCACGCTCGAGACCCGCACCAACGAAACCCTGGTGCGCGCGGCGCTGAAGAAGGCCGGGCTGAAGCCCGCCCGGCACATGCTCTGCGTCACGGGCGCCGGCAGCCCCATGGACGATCCGCAGCACTACCTGCGCGCGTTCCACATGTTCGACTACATCGGGGGGCGCTACAGCGCCACGTCCATGGTGGGCGCGGTGCCCCTGGGCTTTGCCCTGGGCTACGACCAGATGCACGATCTGCTGCGCGGGGCGCGCGAAATGGATCTGGCCGCGCTGACCCCGGAGCCGCGGGAGAATCTGCCCCTGCTGGCGGCGCTGCTGGGCATCTGGAACCGCAACTTCCTGCGTCTGCCCACGCTGGCCGTGCTGCCCTACAGCCAGGCGCTGATCCGCTTTGCGGCGCATCTGCAGCAACTGGACATGGAGAGCAACGGCAAGGGCGTCACGCGGCACGGGGCGCTCGTGGATTTCGACACGGGGCCCATCGTGTGGGGCGAGCCCGGCACCAATGGCCAGCACGCCTTCTATCAGCTCATCCACCAGAGCCCCACCGTGGTCCCGTGCGAGTTCATCGGGCTGCGGCAGAGCCAGTACGGTGAGGATTTGCAGGTGGAAGGCACCTCCAGCCAGCAAAAGCTGCTGGCCAACCTGCTGGCCCAGGCCCAGGCCCTGGCCACGGGCCAGGACAGCGCCAACCCCAACCGCTTCTTTCCGGGGAACCGGCCCAATTCCATCCTCATGGCGGATCGGCTGACGCCCCGCACGCTGGGCGCCCTGCTGTCCTTCTACGAGGCCAAGGTCGCGTTCCAGGGGCTGATCTGGAACATCAACTCCTTCGACCAGGAGGGCGTCCAACTGGGCAAGGTGCTGGCCACGCGCCTGCTGGCGCACATGGCCGGCAAGGCACCGGCCGGCGGCGAGGCGCAGGACCCCATCGGGCCGGCTCTGCTCAAGGCCGCCGGGCTGCGCTGAGCCTGGCCGCGCCCCGCGCAACGGGCCGCGCCCGGGCCACGACCTTGCGCGCGAGCGGGCCGCGCCCGGGCCACGACCTTGCGCGCGAGCGGGCCGGTGCGGCCATTCCTCGCACGGGGCGAGGTGGCCAGCGCTACCGTGCCGGCGGCGCCCAGGCGGGCTTGCGCTTGGCGTTGAAGGCGGCCATGCCCTCGGAGCCCTCGGCGGATTTGAACAGCCGCGCGATGGCGTCCTCGGCGTAGTGCAAGCCCTCCTCCACGCTGTGGGTGGTCACCGCGCGCAGCAGCTTGCGCACCTCCGCCACGGCCTGCGGCCCACATTCGCGCACGTCGTTGACGATGGCCTGCACGCGCTCGTCCAGCCTGGCCTCGGGCACCACTTCGTGGGCCAGGCCCAGCTCGAAGGCCCGCCGCGCATCGAAGCGCTGACCCGTGAGCATCATCGGCGCGACGTGGGTGTAGGGCATCTTGCGCGAACAGAACACCGAGATCACCGCGGGAATCAGCCCCAGGCGCACCTCCGTGAACGCGAAGCGCGTGCCTTCGGCCATGATCACGTAGTCGCAGGAGGCGACCACGCCCAGCCCGCCGCCCCAGGCATTGCCCTGCACGCGGCCGATCACCGGCTTGGGGCTGTTCCACAAGGTGAGCAACGTATTGGGAAAGGGCGGGTGCCCGCCCTTGGCCCCGGGGCGGCCCACATTGCTGCCGCCGGCGTTCTTCAGGTCCGCGCCGGCGCAGAAGGTCTTGCCCACGCCGGCCAGCACGATGGCCCGCGCCGCATCGTCGCCGATGGCGCGCTGGACGGCCCGCTCGAAGCCCGCCGTGAAGGCGTCCGTGAGCGCATTGTGGTTGCTGGGGCTGTTGAAGGTGATCCAGGCGGCGCCGTCGCGCACCTCGTAGAGAATGGGGTCGGTCATGGAACTCCAGGGGTTGGGGGGTGGTCAGGCACGGTGGCGCCGTGGTGCGGCGCCGGCCGCCTATGGGGTCCGGAATGCCGCAGGCTCAGGGGCTGCCGGCCAGCTTGTCGATCAGCGCCAGCAGCGCCGCCTCGTCCTGGGGCACGCCGCCCTTGGGCAGGTTCGGCACCAGGGCGGGGCGATAGAAGGTGTAGATGTTGGGCCAGCCCAGCATGCCGTAGCGATTCTTGTCCAGCCGTGGCCGCAGCTCGAAGCCGGCGTTGTCAATGCCGATGCGGAAGGCGCGCTCGAACGGCACATTCCAGCGGCCCTGGTTGGTGTCCACGTGCGCCTGGCCGCGCAGCGTGATCCATTCGCCGTCCACTTGCCAGCGGCCGGCGATGCGGCTGTTCTCATTGCCGGCCCAGTAGCTCGCCAGCAGGAAGCGACCGCTGGCGTGCAGGTAGAAGAAGTGGAACAGGCCGCGCGCCTCGAGCCGGGGCCAGTCCTCGATCTTGTAGGTGCCGGCGTACTTGCTCAGCAGCGCGTCGGGCGTCGCCGCGGCGACGCGGCCAAAGCCAGGCAGAGCCGGTTCCCCGGTCAGCACGGCCAGGGCCAGGCTCAGGGTCGCGACGGTGAGCAGCATGCGGCGGGCCGGGCGCCGGCTCAGTGGACCCGGCGGCAACAGGGCGTTGGCTGGCACACGGCATACCCCGCGCGCGGCGTGCGCAGGCAGGGGGGGGTGCTGGTCGGGCAGGGTCATGGAACGTTTGGCGAAGGCGTCGTGGTGAGGGGCGGCGGCAGGCGGCACCGACCCGGACGATATCCCGGGGTCAGGCGGCGGCCCGCGGCGGAGCGGTCAGGGGCCGGCCCGGCGGTCGAGCTCCGTGATTTCAAAGATGGTGCCGAATTGGGACTGGTCCGTGGAGTCGATGTGCAGGCGCTGCTGCAACAACAGGCCCAGATCGCGCGGCTTGCCCCTGAAGCTGACCTCCCAAGCGTTGGAGAGGCCCTTGGGTGGGGCTTCCACGCCGCCCAGGGTATAGAACACGCGGTCCGTGAAGCCCCAGCGTCCCATGATCCAGCGCCTGTCGAAGTCCACCCGATATCGCGTCATGACCGGGGTCCCGGGGGTCGCGGCACGCCGGCCCCGGCGCCCTCAGGCGGGCGCGGTGTGACGGTGGGCGCGCGTCTGCGCCGCGCGAGCCGCCAGGCCCCGCGGCAATGCCCCGCATTATAGACTGCTTGCGCAATGCGGAAAAGCGCCCGCGGCGCAGGGGCTCCGGCGCCATGTCAGCGGGTGGCGGACGATCTCCCGCGGTCGCGCGCCGCGGCCGCTGAAACGCGGACGAACACGCCTTCGCAGCGCACGGTCTCCACGTCGCCGGAGCGCACGGAACAGGCCACGGTGACCCGGCGCCCCTCCACGCGCAGCGGCGTGGCGCGCAGGATCACCGGCTGCGCCAGGGGCGTGGGGCGCAGAAAATCCACGTGCATCGACGCGGTGACGCAGTGGGTGGTCGGCGCGCTGTCCATGGCCCGGCCCTCCAGGCGATACAGCCAGGCGATGGCCGTGCCGAAAGAATGGCAGTCGATGACGGTGGCGATCACCCCGCCGTTGACGAAGTCCTCGCCGCCGCAGTGGTGGGGCTTGGGCTGCCAGGTGCAGGTGGCCACGTCCTGGCCCTCCTCCCACGTGCTGCGGATCTGCATGCCATGTGGGTTGTCCGCGCCGCAGCCGAAGCAAATATGCCCCATGGGCAGGATGTGATCCTGAAAGGCGCTGTGATCCATGAAACTCTCGTATGGTGCGGGACCGCGGGCGGGGCGCTCAGCGCGTGGCCGCCACAATGGGCTGCAGTGCGCGCCACACGGTGTCCGCCACAATGGCCGCGCCTGCCGCGTTGGGGTGAATGCCGTCGGCCTGATTCAATGCGCCGCGCGCCGCCACGCCCTCCAGCAGGAAGGGAATCAGGGCAACCTGGTATGTGCGCGCCAGCTCCGCGTAGACCGCCTCGAAGTCGCTGCCGTAGGCCGTGCCGTAGTTGGTGGGCATGCGCATGCCGGCCAACACCACGCGAATGTCACGCGCCTGGGCCGTCTCGATGATGCGCGCCAGGTTGTCGCGCATGGCGCTGGTGGACAGGCCTCGCAACCCGTCGTTGGCGCCCAGCTCCACCAGCAGCACGTCCACGCGCTGGCGCAGCACCCAATCCAGCCGCGCCAGTCCGCCGGCCGTGGTGTCACCACTGACCCCGGCGTTCACTACGCGCCAGGGGTAGCCGTCCTCGTCCAGGCGGCGCTGAATGAGCGCCGGGTAGCTTTGTTCTTCCGGCAGGCCCAGCCCGGCCGTGAGGCTGTCGCCCAGCATCACGATCACCCGCGGCTCGTCAGTCGCCGCCGCCGCGGCTGGCGCGGGCGCGGCCGGAGCGGGGGCCGCCTGCTCCCCGGCCGGCGGCGTCTTGCAGGCCACGAGCAGCAGCAGGGCCAGTCCGCACCAGACCGTCAGCAGTTCCCGCGCGGCCGACATCCGCCGCCGGGTCAGGAACGGGCGGCGGCGTGAGCGCGCAAGTCTCGCGGAGTGCGGTCGCTGCAGGGCCGTGGGAACCATCGGTGCGCGGCGCGGACTCACCCGTTGCGCTGCTCGAAGGTGCGCATGAAGTCGGCCAGGGCCGCCACGCCGTCCTCGCTCATCGCGTTGTAAAGCGAGGCGCGCACGCCGCCCAGGGCGCGGTGGCCCTTGAGCGCATAGAGGCCCTGAGCCTCCGCCTCGCGCAGAAAGCGGGCCTCCAGCTCGGGCGTGGGCAGGTTGAAGGTCACGTTCATGATCGAGCGGTCCGGCGTGTGGGCATGGCCGCGGTAGAACGACGAGGCGTCGAGGATCGCATACAATGTGGCCGCCTTGCGCTGGTTGCGCACCTCGATGGCCGGCACGCCTCCCTGGGTCTTGAGCCATTCCAGCACCAGCTTGGACATGTACACCGAGAAGGTGTTGGTGGTGTTGGTCAGGGAATGGTCGTCGGCCAGCACTTTGTAGGTGAGCAACTTGGGCGTCTCGGGCAGCTCGTGGCCCAGCAGCGACCGGCGCACGATGACCACGGCCAGCCCCGCGGGCCCCAGATTCTTCTGCGCGCCCGCGTAGAGCACGCCAAAGCGCCGCACGTCGATGCGCCGCGAGAGGATCTCCGAGGTGGCGTCGCCCACCAGGGGCACATCGCCCGCCGCCGGAACATCGCGCCATTGGGTGCCGCAAATGGTGTTGTTGGTGGTGATGTGCAGATAGGACGCGGCCGGATCGATGCGTGCCGGGTCCAGTTCAGGAATGCGGTCGAAGCGCGTCCCGCGGCTGCTGGCCACCACGTCCACCGTGCCATAGCGCCGGGCCTCCTCGATGGCGCGCTTGGAGAATTCGCCCGTCTCGACGTACAGCGCCTTGCGCGCGGGCCGGTAGCGCATGAGGTTCATGGGCACCATGGAAAACTGCATCTGGCCGCCGCCATGGGCATAGAGGATGGCGTAGTCCTGGGGAATCTCCATCAACTCGCGCAGCAGCGCGTCGGTCTGGTCCAGCAGGGCCTCGAATTCCTTGGAGCGGTGGCTGATTTCGATGATCGAGGCGCCCAGGCCCTGGAAGTCCAGGAATTCATCGCGCGCCCGCTCCATCACGGGCAGGGGCAGCGTGGCCGGGCCGGGGCCAAAATTGTAGACACGGCGGGTCATGGGGATTTTTGCGGCAAGAATGGTGCGCAGCGAAGGGATCATCGCCGCGGCTGGCCGCGGCGCCCGTTCCCATTAAATCCCGCCTGCCCCCCGTTTGGCAAAAACATTGTGCGCGGCCCCGGTGGCTCAGCTTGGCAGACCGCCCCGGTCGGGCTACCTTGAGGTGCAGGGCGCCGCGGCCGACAGCAAGCCGGCGCGTCCGCCGCCCGCCCCCACCTTGCCCGGTGCATGCCATGCTCCCCGCCGCCACCATGCCGCCCCACGCGCCGGAGCCGACCGCTCCGCGCGCGGCCCTGCACAGCATGGGCTGCCGGCTGAACCATGCCGAGACGGCAGTGCTGCAGACCAGCCTGGAGCAGGCCGGCTACCGCATCGTGTCCTGGGGCGAGCCGGCCGAGCTGCTGGTGATCAACAGTTGCACGGTCACCGGCGCCAGCGACGCCAAGGGCCGGCAGGTGTTGCGCGCCATGCGCCGGCGCTTTCCGGGGGCCAAGCTGGCGCTGCTGGGCTGCTATGCCCAGGTGGACGGGGCGGCCCTGGCCGCCGAGGGTCTGGCCGACCTGGTGATCGGCAATGGCGGCAAGATGCAGCTCGTGGAGCACCTGGCTCGGCTCGACACGGCCCGGGAGCCGCTGTACGTGAACACGCCCATCTCTCGCGCCCCTTTCGCCCTGGAGACCTTCGCCGCGCCGGGAGCCGCCACGCGGGCGCACCTGAAAGTGCAGGACGGCTGCGATTTCATGTGCAGCTTCTGCATCATTCCCGTGGCGCGTGGCCGCGCCCGGCCCCGGAGGCTGGAAAACCTGCTGGCCGAGGCCCGCGCCCTGGCCGGCGCCGGCGTGCGGGAGCTGGTGCTCACGGGCGTGAACATCGGCACCTGGGCGCTGGAGGGCCTGGGGCTGCCGCAGATGGTCGATGCCCTGGCCTGCATCGACGGAGTGGAGCGCATCCGCATCAGTTCCATCGAGCCCACCACCGTTGACGAGGCGCTGCTCTCGCGCATGGCCGATCCGGGCCATGCCCTGGTGCCCTTCCTGCATTTGCCGCTGCAATCGGGCTCGCCGGCCGTGCTGGCCGCGATGCGCCGCCGCCACGGGGCCGCCGACTACCGCGCCTTTGCCGAGCGGGCGCTGGCGCAGGTGCCCGGGCTGTGCCTGGGCACGGACGTGATGGTGGGCTTTCCGGGGGAAGGCGACGAGGAATTCGCCGACACGGTCGCGTTGCTCGCGGCGCTGCCCTTCGCGTACCTCCACGTGTTCCCGTATTCGCGGCGCAATGGCACGCGCGCCCTGCGGCTGCCGGAGCACGTGGCGCCGGCCGTGAGCCGCCGCCGGGCGGCCACCCTGCGGGCGCTCAGCGAATCCAAACGCCTGGCCTTCCAGCGGCGGCACCTGGGACGCAGCCTGCCCGTGCTGTTCGAGGGCGGCGGGGCGCCCGGCGAGGCCGCCGGCTACACCGAAAACTACATCCGCGTGCGCGTGACCCATCCCCGGCCGGCGACCCTGCGCAATCGCATCCTGCCCGTGCGGCTCATCGAGGCCGGCGCCGGCGGCGTGGCCGGAGAGCTGGCTGCGGAGCCCCTGGCGCGTTCCTGACGACCGACAAGTTGCTCAGCGGTGACCGTCCCCGGCCCTGACGGAGACCCATGCCCGGCGGGACAGGAGCGCCGGCCGCCACGCGGGACGCTCAGCGCTTCACGCGGCGCCACTGTGCCCCGCGCGGCGGCGCGACCATCCGGCGGCCCGGGGCGCAGCGCCACAAGCATGCGGACGGCGGCTCGGCTCAGTTGTTATACAGTTCGATGGGGAAGGTGTTGCTGTAGATGTTGCTGCCGGTGCGCCAGGTGTTGGCGTAGCGCACCAGACGATTGGTGGGAAAGCCGGCGACCTGGCTCAGGCGTTTGTAGGCATCGTCCAGATAGCCCACGCCGTCGATCAGTCCCTGCTCCTTGGCGGTCTGGGCCGACATCACGCGTCCGTCGGCAATGGCCCGCACCTGGTCGGAGGTGAGCCGGCGGCGGCTCTCCAGGATTACCTTGACGAATTGCTCGAACTGCTGGTTCACGATCTGCTGCAGGATCTGCGCCTCTTCCGGGGTGCGCTGGCGGTAGGGCGTTTCCATGTCCTTGAGCTTGCCCGAGACGACGGGGTCCGAGCGGATACCGAGCTTGTCCATCAGCTCCGCGTACTCGATGTGCGGCAGCATCACGCCGATGCTGCCGGTGAGCGTGGTGGGGTGGGCGTAGATCTCGTCCGCGGCCATGGCCACGTAGAGCCCGCCCGAGGCCGCCACGTCGCCCATGGAGGCCACGATCTTGATGTTCTTGCTGCGCTTGAACTCCACCAGTGAATGGTAGATCACGTCGCTGTCGGTGATCGTGCCGCCGGGGGAATTGATGCGCAGCAGGATGCCGCGGATGCTGCGGTCCTCGTAGGCGATCTCCAGTTCCTGGCGCACGCGGGCGGTCATGCCCGGCAGCACGCCCAGGCCGCTGACCAGCAGGGGGTCGTTGGAGATGGGCCCGTCGATGTCGATGAGCAGGAACTTGTCGTCGCCTTCGCCCTGCAGCAGCACTTCGCGGAAGGGGGGCAGATTGTTGCTCAGGCCCAAAGGCGAGCAAGCCGCCAGCAGCCCCGCGACGATGCCTGCCAGCAGGAGCGCGGCCGCGATGCGCAGGAGGGCCTTCATTCCCCCAGTGTCCTCAGCAGGTTGGCCATTTCGATGGCCGTGAGCGTGGCCTCCTCGCCCTTGTTGCCGGACTTGGAACCGGCGCGCTCGATGGCCTGCTCCACGCTGTCGGTGGTCAGCACGCCGAAGCCCACGGGGATGCCGGTCTCGCGCGATACGTCGGCCAAGCCCTTGGCGGCGGCCGAGGCCACGAAATCGAAATGCGGCGTGGCGCCGCGAATCACCGCGCCCAGCGCCACCACGGCGTCGTAACGGCCGGAGCGCGCAAGCTGCTGCACGGCCAGGGGCAGCTCGTAGGCGCCCGGCACGCGCACGACCGTCACCTGGTCGGCCTCGCCGCCGTGACGCACGATGGTCTGCAACGCGCCGTCGAGCAGGCGGTCGGTGATGAAGTGGTTGAAGCGGGCGACGGCGATGGCCAGACGCAGATTCGCGGCCAACAATGTGCCTTCCAGGTGGGCCATAGCTGCCTTGCTCCTCGGGGGCGGCCGTCGCGACGTCACAGGGGGCGCCGCGCACCGCAGATCGTCAGGGGATTGCCTGCCTGCTGAATCGTCAAGCAAATGGCGCGCCGGAACGGGCGCTGGGGTGAATTCGTGCGGAAAGCGCGCGGCGTACCCGCGCTGCGACGCCCGGCTGACGTGCGATCAGGGCTCGATGTTCAGCAGGTGCCCCATTTTCACTTTCTTGGCGCGCAGATAGCTGCGGTTCTCGTTGGAGGGGGTCATCTGGATGGGCACGCGCTCGATCAGCTCCAGTTCGTGCCCGCTGAGGCCCACGATCTTGCGCGGATTGTTGGTGATCAGGCGCATCTTGCGCACGCCCAGGTCGCGCAGCACCTGGGCGCCGATGCCGTAGTCGCGCAGGTCTTCCTTGAAGCCCAGGCGCTGGTTGGCCTCGACCGTGTCGAAGCCATCGTCCTGCAGGTCGTAGGCCTTGATCTTGTTGATCAGGCCGATGCCGCGTCCCTCCTGCGGCAGGTAGAGGATCACACCCTTGCCCGCGTCGGCCACCATGCGCATGGCGGCGTGGAGTTGCGGCCCGCAGTCGCAGCGCTTGGAGCCGAACACGTCGCCGGTGAGGCACTGGGAGTGCACGCGCACCAGCACCGGCTCGGTTTCCTTGATCTCGCCCAGCACCAGCGCCACATAGTCGTCGTCGGTCTGGGTGTTCTGAAAGCCGACCACGCGGAAGTTGCCATACTCGGTGGGCAGGTTGGCCTCGGCCATGCGGCGCACCTGCACCTCCTTGGCCTTGCGGTAGGCGATCAGGTCCGCGATGGTCACCAGCCGCAGGCCATGCTCGTCGGCAAATTCC
Source organism: Candidatus Lambdaproteobacteria bacterium (assembly GCA_016199125.1). GTDB lineage: Bacteria > SAR324 > SAR324 > SAR324 > JACQKK01 > JACQHH01. The sequence goes on along the minus strand of JACQHH010000199.1, from coordinate 13,369 downwards.
CGCAACTTGGGATAGCGGGCCATGGTGCCGTCGTCGTCCATGATCTCGCAGATCACCCCGGCCGGGCGCAGCCCGGCGATGCGGGCCATGTCCACGGAGCCCTCGGTCTGGCCGGCGCGCACCAGCACCCCGCCGCGCTTGGCGCGCAGGGGAAAGATGTGGCCCGGACTGACCAGGTCGTCCGGCTGGGCATCGGGCTCGATGGCGGCGAGGATCGTGTGCGCGCGGTCGGCGGCGGAAATGCCCGTGGTGACGCCCTCGCGGGCCTCGATGCTGACGGTGAAATTGGTGCCAAAGGGCGTCTTGTTGGTCTGCACCATCATGGGCAGCTCAAGGCGGTCCACGATGGCCGGTTCCAGGGCCAGGCAGATCAGGCCCCGGCCGTACCTGGCCATGAAATTGATGATGTCCGGCGTGATTTTTTCCGCGGCGCAGACCAGATCGCCCTCGTTTTCGCGATCTTCGTCGTCCACCAGGATGATCATCCGCCCCAGGCGGATTTGGTCGAGGGCGTCCTCGATGCGATCAAAGCGCGGGCGGCCAACTTCCTCGACCGCGGTGGCATGTGTGCTCATCAGAGCTCCGGGGATGATGAACGGGGCCTGCCGCAGCGCGCTCAGAACGCGGCCAGAAACACGCCGTGCAGCAGGACATCCTCCCCCACCAACCGAGGTTGCGACAACCGAAGCGCAGGCGCATCGGCGAGCCGCCGCACCCCCAACTCGTCGCACCAGCCCCGAGCGTCAGGCCCCCCGATGATCTTGCCCGCTTGGTACAAGAATAGTTCATCCGGTTGCCCCAGTGCAATGATGTTCGCATGCACCGCGGCCCCCCCTTCTATCAGCAGGCGCCGGATGCCGCAAGCGCGCAGGGCGGGCAGAAACTCGGCCGGCGCGGGCCGCACGGCGGTGCCTTGCAGCACGTGCACGCCCCGCGCCCGCAGTGCCTGCATGCGCGCCGCATCGGCGCCGGAGCCCGCCACGACGATGCGGCCGACTCCGTCGTCGGTCAGGCAGCGCGCGGCCGGGTCGATGCGGCAGCGCGAATCGAGCACGATGCGCGTCGGGCTGGGGGCCGGCCGCTCAAGGCGCGCGGTGAGCTGGGGATCGTCGGCGAGCACCGTGCCGATGCCCACCAGGATGCCGTCGTGACAGGCGCGCAGGCCGTGCCCGTGACGGCGCGCGGTCTCCCCCGTGATCCAGCGGGATTCGCCGCCGGCCGTGGCAAGCCTGCCGTCCAGCGTCACGGCGGCCTTGAGGGACACGTAGGGATGGTCGGAGCCGGCCAGCCGTGCGGCGACGCGCGCGGCCCGCAGCGCCTCGGGAGGCCAGGGTTGCGGCAACAGTGTTGCATCGACCGCGAACGATGCGCTCCCGGGCGGCGACTGGTGGGGATCGGCGGGCACCGCGGGGCTCCTGGCGGGCGAACGCGCTGGGGCAAGGGGCTTGGCGCGGTTGCCCGAGTTGTAACCCATCGGGCCACCTGCCGCAACGATCGCCCGGGAAGCGGCCAGCAGCTTGGACCGATTCCAGGAAAATCATTGACATCAATGACATGGAGCGTTATATGCTGTGGCGACAGCGATGGTGGCGGCTTGCAGGCCGATTGGAAGTCCCTGCGCGGCCGTGTGCGCTCCGGCGCATGGCCCGTCCGGGCGCCCCCACGCCGTGCTTCATTCTCGGAAACGCATAGGGAGATGCCATGAACGCCAAGAATCAGCCCGCCGCGCCGGTGGCCACCGAGGACACGCTCAAGGGCATGCAGTCCGTGGACATGACCGTGGAGGTGGGCGCCTCGATCTGCCTGGAACGCACGGGAGAAATCCTGCGCCTGGTGAAGATCGAGGGGGACATGATTACCTTCGAAAAGATCAACTGACCCGGCGCCGCCGGCGCGCAGTTCCCACCCCAGACCGCTCACGATACGACCCGCCTCGCCGTTCCGCGCGGGGCAAGGCCGCGCTGCCGCGTCCTCCCGCACCCACCGCTGCGACAAGCGCCCGCCGCGGGCAAAGCACATGCATGGTCAGACGCGCCCGGGGCCCGCGGGCGGACCCGTGAGAGGATGGTAGGCGCGATAGGCGTCGCGGAAATCCGGCGTGTTGACGTGGGCGTAAATGGCGGTGGCCTCCAGTTGCCGGTAGCCGAAGAGCAGCTTGATCCCGTCCAGGTCCATGCCGCCCAGGATGAGATGCATGGCAAAGGCATGGCGCAGGGTGCGCGGGTTGAAGTTCTTGTGGATGCCCGCCGCGGCCGCGTGCTTCTTGATCATTTTCCACACCCCCACCCGCGAGATGCGCCGCCCGTTGCGCCCGGGAAACAGGCACGGATCGTCCGGGTGCAGCAGCCGCCCGGGCCGCGCCTCGTCCAAATAACGCCGCAGCACGGCCTGGGCCGGCTCGGTCACGGGCACCACGCGTTCACGCTTGCCCGACACGCGCACCAGCCCCGCATCGAGCTGCAGCGAGCCCACGTCCAGCCCGAGCAGCTCGTTGAGCTTGAGCCCGCTGGAGTAGAGCAGCTCCAGCATGGCCTTGTCCCGCAGCCCCAGGTAGTGCGCCTCGTTGGGCGCCTCCAGCAGCGCCCCCACTTCCCCCGGCAGCAGCATGGTGGGCAACTGCGGCAGCAGCTTGGGGTAGGTCAGGTTGTCCATGGGGTTGAGCGGCAGCAGCCCGGCTTCTTCCAGGAAACGGAAGAAGAGCTTCAGCGATGACAGATGCCGGTTCACAGAGCGCGGCTTGAGCCGCCGGGCCAGCTCGCCCTGGTAGACCAGGACGGTGTCGCGGGTCGCCCCCTGCAGCCCGGCGATGTCCGCCGCGCCCTGGGGCTCCAGCCAGTCCTGGAAGCGCAGCACGTCCAGGCGATGGTTCTGAATGCTGTTCTGGGAGTAGCGCTTGAGGTGCAGATCCGCGGTGAATTGCAGGATCAGGCGTTTCATCTGATCGGTCTCCACGTCCTTGTGGGCAGGAGACCGCGGCGGCCTCCCGCCGCGCCGGGCGAAGCGGAATTCACTCTTGCATTACCATGTCGCAGGGCATAGTAAAACACACGCATGGCGCCGCCAGGGGCGAAGCCCGCGCCCGCCGCGGGGTGCAGGATGCGGCGTGGCCCGCGATGAACGCGCCCGGGCCAGGCGGGTGGCACTTGAACATCGCGAATCGATTGGAGTAAACCGGCCTCGAAGCGAACCGGCGCACAGACTTCGTGCAACCGGGGACAGGGGAGCCCCATGAACCACCCGCCCAATTCAGATCGCTTGGCGGCACTGCGGCGACGCTTCCTCATGGAGGATCCCAGCGTCGTGTGCGACTGGCTGTGGGGGGAGCATCCCCAGACCGCCGCTTTCGTGCTCAACTGGATCGGCGACCTGGAGCTGGTGGCCCTCTACCTCTCCCCCCTGCCCACGCCGCAGCAGGCCGACGTGCTGTGCCGCGTTTGCTACCTGGATGTGCGGCGGCCGTTGGATGCGCTGCAGCAAGAGCTGCTCATCGAGGCCTTGCAGCATATCAATCCTCGGCCGCGGGCCGTGGACGAGTCCGGCGACACCCAGGACGACGATGGCGAGCCGGCGCTGGGCGGCTTGCCCATGGCCTATGCCTACCTGGACCTGTTGCCCGCGGACGAGTTCGACGAGCTGATCCTGGAGCTGGAGGAGCTGGACCGCAACCTGGCGCGGCTGTGCCACAACCATTGCACGGCTGTGCGCGAGGCAGAAGGCGGCCCGCAGCCGCACAACCTGTACGGCATCCTGAACAACTTCTGCGACTTCATCGGCTACAAGTTCAACCGCTCCCTGGGCGCGCGCACGGTGGTGTTCGTGGACGCCGTGGAATTGCAGTCCGATGCGGCCCAGGCCCGCGAGGACGACCAGGGCGGCTCGTTCAAGGTCACCGACGAGGAAGGCCGCGTGGTGGTGTTCATGCGCTTCTCCCCGCGTCTGCTGTACCACTACCTGGAGATGTCCTACGGCGCGCCGCGGCCCTTTTTCCACGCCAATTTCGAGAAGCCTTCCTTCACGCCCCTGGAGCAGTATGTGGCCGTGGCCTTTGCGGGGGAGCTGGCCAACGCCCTGCTGCAAGTGGTGGATGCGAGCCACGCCGAGCACGAGCTGGTGACCGAGTTCCTGGACGGCGATCTGCTCACCCGGGAGCTGGCGCAACTGGGCGAAGAGACGGTGCTGCGGGCCGCGCTGACCGTGCGCATGGCCAAGTCCACCATCGGCAGCGTGCAATTGATCTTCCCCGCCTCCCAGCTCCAGGCCACCGATCTGGACGACACCCACCCCATCGGGGGATTGGCCAGCCTGCACCAGCGCAGCGAGCGGCGGGGGGGCGCCTGGGGCGGCCCGCACGTTCCCACGGCCGTTTTCGGCAACGAGAACGGCCAGGACGAAGGCGAGGAGGACGGAGGCGAACAGGATGGCCAGGACGAGGACTACGCCGACGGCGACCTGGAGAACCTGCTCTTCCAGAGCGCCCTGGAGGACGCGGAAGAGGTGCAGGACAAGGCCTACGCCGCCCAGCCGCGCCCGTTGGATCTGCTGCTGGCCGGCTATGCCCCGGGCGACATCGAGCAACTGCTGCCCGAGCGCGACGACGAACTGCGCCGCATGGCCAACACGCATTATCACTATGGCTCGATCCTTTTCCAGCGCGAGCTGTTCCCCGAGGCCACCGAGGCGCTGGAGCAAGCCCTGCGCTGTAATCCGGATCACGGACACGCCCAGCTCCTGCAAGCAGCATCCTGGGGAGAGCAGGGCTTGTACCTGAAGGAGATCCTGACCTACAAGCGCCTCGTGGCCGAAAACCGCTGTCTGCCGGAAGCCTTCGTGCTGCTGGCCCGGCGGCTGTCGTTCCTGGGGAAAATCAACGAGTCGTTGGACGCGTTGAAAAAGGCGTATAAGATGGGGTTCAACGCGAATGAGATCATTGAAACCGATCCGTGCTTCGATCCCCTCCGCAAGAGCAACCGCTGGCGTCAGTTCTTCAACCAGCAATCGTGATCGGTTCATCCGGCATTTATGACCAGCACCCGCTTTGAGGACTACTCGCCGCCTATTGAGTCCATGGACGAGCTGTTGTCCGTTTTCCGCAAAGGCGAGGCCACGCCGGATCAATGGCGGCTGGGCACCGAACACGAGAAGCTGGGGTTTCACCGGCGCACGCTCAGGCCCGTGGCCTACGAGGGTCCGCAGGGTATCCGCACGGTGCTGGAGCAATTCGTCAGCCGCTTCGGCTGGGAGCCCGTCTTCGAGGGCGCCAACATCATCGCCCTGACCCGGGGCGCGGCCGCCATCAGCCTGGAGCCCGGAGGGCAGTTCGAGCTGTCCGGGGCGCCGCTGCCCTCGGCCCATGGCACGTGCCAGGAGCTGACCCAGCACTTGGCCGAAATCCGCGAAATCTCCGAGCAGCTCGACCTGGTGTGGCTCAGCATCGGGCGCAATCCGTTCATCCCCAGCGCCGAGATGCCCTGGATGCCCAAGCAGCGCTATGCCGTGATGCACAACTACTTGCCGAAGCGCGGCAGCATGAGCATCGACATGATGGTGGGCACGGGCACGGTGCAGGCCAACCTGGACTATTCCAGCGAAGCCGACATGGCCGTGAAGATGCGTGTGGGCATGGCGGCCTCCCCCATCCTCACGGCGCTCTTCGCCAATTCCCCCTTGGCCAACGGCACGCCCACGGGCTATCTCTCCACGCGCGCACTGATCTGGCAGCACACCGATCCCGACCGCACGGGCATCCTGCCCGCGGTGTTTCGCGAGGACTTTTCCTACCAGGATTACGTGGACTACGCGCTCGACGTGCCCATGTTCTTCATCTATCGGGCCGGGCACTACATCGATTGCGCGGGCTACAGCTTCCGCGAGTTCCTGCGCCGGGGGCTGGAGGGAGAACAGCCCACCCAGGCCGATTGGGCGCTGCACCTGACGACGATCTTTCCCGAGGTGCGCCTGAAGAGCTACCTGGAGCTGCGCATGGCCGATGCAGGCGCCCCGGACATGATCTGCGCCCTGTCGGCGCTCACCCGCGGCATGTTCTACGACACCACGGCCCTGGAGGAAGCGGTGCTGCTGCTGCAAAAGCTCACTGCCAAGGAGTTGCCGGCCCTGATTCACGAGGCGGCGCGGGTGGGCCTGCGCGCCCAGGCGCTGGGGCGGCCCCTGCAAGCCTGGGCCCAGGACCTGCTGGCCATTGCCCACGGCGGCTTGCAGCGCCTCAACGCCTGCGACGGGATGGGTGAGAACGAGGTGAAATACCTGGCGCCCCTGGAGGAGATCGCCGCCACCGGCCGCTGCCGGGCCGAGCGCCTGCTGGACGACTGGAACGGTGCGTGGCACCGCGATCCGCGCATGCTGCTGGACGCCTGCCGTCTGTGAGCCGCCGCGGCCCGGAAACCTGACTGGCGCGGCGCCGCGATTCCCGCCGCTTACTCGGCGGGCCCCTGTACCGCCGCGAAGTCCTCTCCCTCGAACAACTGCACGTCCACTGCATCGCCGGGCGCCACGGCGCTGCACGCCTCGTCCAGCACCACGAAACAGTTGGCGCGGCCCATGGACGTGAGGATGTTGGAGTCCTGCGCGCCCGTGAGCCGGACGCGCGGCCGTCCGTCGCCATCGGTGGAAAGCATGCCGCGCAGGAAATGGCGCTTGCCGTCGCCCTTGCTGTAGGGCTCGCCGATGGCCGCGCGCAGCGTGCGCAGGCCGGTGTTCCGCGCGTGCTGCACCTTGCGCAGCGCCGGGCGCACGAGCTGCTGGAAGGACACCATGGACGACACCGGGTTCCCCGGCAGGCCGAAGAACAGCCTGGCGCCCTGGGTGGCGAACACCACCGGCTTGCCGGGCTTCACATTGACCTCGCGGAAGTGCACGTTCAGCCCCAGTTCCGCCACCAGGTGCTTCACGTAGTCGAAGTCTCCCATGGACACCCCGCCGGAGGTGACCAGCACGTCGACGCGCGCCAGCTCCCGGCGCAGCGTGGCCGCCAGCGAGGGGCGGTCGTCGGGCGCGATGCCCAGGAATTCCACCTCCGCCCCCGCGGCCTCGGCCAGGGCGCAGAGCGTGTAACTGTTGGCGTTGCGCACCTTGCCGGCGCTGAGGGTCTGTTCGGGCGGCACCAGCTCGTTGCCCGTGGCCAACACGCCCACATGCGGTCGCGCGGCCACGGTGGCCTGGGCATGCCCCAGCGAAGCCAACAGGCCCAGGTGCGCGGCCTCCAGGCGGGTGCCGGCGGGGAGCACGCGCTGCCCCGCGCGCATGTCGCCGCCGGCCGGGCGCACGTGCTGGCCCGCCTGAGCGGGCGCTTCGATCCATACCGTCCGGCCCTCGGCGCGGGTGCGTTCCACCATCACCACCGCGTCCGCGCCCGGCGGGATGGGCGCGCCGGTCATGATCTTCATGGCCTCGCCCGGCCCCAGGGTGCGCGTGCTGGCGCGCTCCGCGGCAAGCACCTCCACCACCCGCAGCGGGGCGCGGTGGCATTGCTCCGCATTGCCCACGTCCGCGCTGCGCACGGCATAGCCGTCCATGGCCGAGTTGTTGGCGATGGGAATGTTCTCGGCCGCCACGAGCGCTTCGGCCAGCGTGCGCCCGTATGCCGCCAGCAGCGGCACCTGCTCCACCCGTTCGGTGGGCCGGGCATGGGTCAACACGATCTGCAGCGCCTCTGCGAAGGGGATCACGGGGCTGCGCCTTTTCAACGGGATTGGGGTGTGCAGGAGCGCCTTGCGCTGCGCGCAGGGCTTGCGCATCATTGAGGTGGCATTCCCTAGGATACGTCGGGAAGGGGGCTTGTCAATTCCCGCGGCGACCGGTCGTGCGGGTGCGGCGCCGGCTGCACCGGCACGCATGCACAAGACGTGAGGTCATGGCGTTCGACATTTCCCCCTGGGCCGGGTGGCTGCGGCTTCCCCCCGAGCGGCTGGCGCCCCTGGCACAGGAGCTGCGGGCGCTGGAGGCGCCGCCGGAGGCGCTGCACATCCTGGAGCGCCTGCTGCATGAGGCGGACGATCCCGCACCATTGGCCTCCGCGTTGGCCGAGGAATCCGTGCAGCGGGCTCTGGCACGCCTAGCCTACGCCGCCCCGTTTCTGCTGCGCCTGCTGATGCGCCGCCCCGCGGCACTGGGCCAGGGGCTGCTGGACGACCTGCCGGGCGACGGTGCACTGCGACCCTTCCGCGACTACTGCGCGCCGGCGGAATGCCCCACGCTCGACGAGGCGGCGCTGATGGCCGTGCTGCGCCGCTGGAAGTACGACAACCTGCTGCGCATCACGGCCCGCGATCTGCTGGGCCTGCAAGACACGGCCCGCACCTGCCGCCAGATGTCGGATCTGGCCGACGCGCTGATCCGCGTGGCGTACCGCTATGCCTTTGCCATCCAGGTGCGCCGCCGGGGCCTGCCGCGCCAGGCCGGGGGCGGGCCTGCCCCCGGCCTGGTGGTGGGCATGGGCAAGCTGGGCGGGCAGGAGCTGAACTACGCGTCGGACGTGGACCTGATCTTCGTCAACGGAGGCAGCGGCCCGTTGAGCGCGCCGATCCTCGCCGACGCCCCGCCCATCGATCCCGACGAGCCGCCCGAAGCACACTGGTCGCGCTGGGCCGCGCTGGCGGCGGGTGTGCGCGGCGATACCCCCGGCTCCAGCAGCGACGAGTTTCACAACCAGGTCGTGCGCTATTTCACGCGGCTGCTCGCCCAGAAGACCGAGGAGGGCATCGGCTTTCGCGTGGACACCGATCTGCGGCCGATGGGCCGCTCCGGGCACCTCAGCCCCAGCATTGCCCTGGTGGAGGATTACTACGTGACCCACGGCCGGGAGTGGGAGCGCACCGCCATGATCAAGGCGCGGCCCGTGGAGGGCAACATGGCCCTCTGGGAGCGCCTGGCCGAGACCCTGCGTCCCTTCGTCTACCGGCGTTACCTGGACTTCGGCGCGCTGGAGGGCGTGGCCCTGATCAAGCACGACATCAACCGCCAGCACGGCGCCGGCCAGGCGCGCAATCTCAAGCTGGGCCGCGGTGGCATCCGTGAAAACGAGTTCTTCGTCCAGGCGCAGCAACTGCTGCACGGCGGGCGGCGCCCGGCGCTGCAGGTGACCAACCACGCCCGCGCCGTCGAGGAGCTGATGGCCGGCGACCTGCTGCCCCAGGCGGACGGCCGCGCGCACCTGGCCGACTACTGGTGCCTGCGCACCCGCGAAAACCGGCTGCAAATGGTGGACGAGGCACAGGTGCAGGAACTGCCGCAGGACGCGGGTGAGCGCCTGCGCGTGTTTCACGACTTCGCGCCCGACTTTGCCCGGCGCCTGCCCGCGGCGGAGGCGGCACTGGCGCAGGCCCGGGAGCGGGTCGCCGAGCGCTTTGCCGGGCTGGTGCGCGGCACCGGGGAGGAGAACTATCCCCAGTCCGACGTGTGGCAGGCGGCCCTGCGCGAGCGCCTGGGCGAAGCCCCGGCCCAGGCCGCCCTGCAACGCGTGAATTCGCTGATGACCTCCCTCATGCGCACGCGCATGGGCGAGCGCTGCGTGTTCAAGTTGAGCAGGCTGCTCACGCTGCCCGCGCTGTATCGCCAGGGCACGGCCGCAGGTTTTCCGCGTTGGCTGGAGTTTGCCGAGCAGATCGGCAACCGCAACGCGATCTATTCCCTCATCGAGGCCAATCCCAGCATCGTGGACTGGATCGACCTGATCTTTCGCGAGGGCGGCGTGCAGGCGCGGCAGTTGATCCGGCACCCGGAATTCCTGGAATCCTTCCTGTCGCTGACGGGATCGGGGGCTGGCGGCCCGTTGCCCCTGCTGCAAGGCGTGCTGGCGCAGGCGCGCGACGAGGAGGAGTTCATCCTTGAGCTGCAGATGACCAAGTCGCAGCTCGTGATTCAGATCCTCATGACCTATCTGCACGATCCGGGTTCCCACGAACACCGGCGCCTGCTCAGCGAACTGGCCGACGCCACCATCACGGTCTGCGCCCGGCACGCCTGGAATACCCTCGTGGAGCGCCTGGGACTGCCGGAGGGTGCCGGCGCCGACGGCGCCATCGGCGACTTTGCCGTGCTGGCCATGGGCAAGCTGGGCAGCCGGGAAATGCACTTCAATTCCGACCTGGATCTCGTGTTCCTCTATGCGCGCGACGGCAAGACCAGCGCCGGGCGCAGCCACTACGAGTTCTACACCAAGCTGGCGCAGAAGCTGGATTCGCTGCTGACCTCGCAGACGCAGTTCGGGCGGCTCTACGAGCTGGACCACCGCTTGCGGCCGTTCGGGGCCAAGGGTGTGCTGGTGCCCAACCTGTCGGCCTATCTCAACTTTCTGGGCAGCGAGGCGGAGGTGTGGAATTTCCAGGCGCTCACGCGGCTGCGGCACCTGGCCGGCAGCGCGGGTCTGGGCCAGGCCCTGCTGGCAGCCACGGCACGCGCGTGGCGAGGCCGGCCGCGCAAGCGCCGCGAGGTGGTGGCGGCCGTGCGGCACATGCTGCTGCGCCTCGTGCGCGAGCACAGTCAGGGCGTGGACACGGACCAGGTGCTGCCGCTGAAGTATGCCGTGGGTGGGATGATCGGATTCGAGTTCCTGCGCCAGTGCCAGTTCCTGGTGGCCCAGCTCGATGCGCCGCCCGGCGCGCTGCCGCAGCCGTCGCCGGGCCTGGCCACGGCCGGGGCCCCGCACCGCGAGGCGTCCTCCGACGGCGACGACGCCGCGGCGGCCGCGCGCTGGACACGGCCCCAGGAGCATGAAATGATTACCAATCTGCTGCCAATGTATCTGGACTTGTCCGACCTGGATGAGCGGCTCGCGCTGCACGTGGAGCATTTCGCACATCGCGCCACGGCGGAAATGTTCGACAAGCTGGAGGCGGTGCGGGCGCGCTGGCGATTTGACGAAATTCGCGCGGTCATGCGGCGCATGGAGTTGGGAGTGCTGGCCGCATTCGATGTGCTGGAGGCACCATGAACTCGCAGTGGCACAGGTCTCGGCTGGACGATTGGCGCGCATCCGTTGGTGCCTACGAAGACACGCTGCGGCGGCTGTTGCGCGGCAGCTTCGACGAGCTGACGCCCCGTGAGCGCCGCGAGCGCGCCGATGCGGTGGTGCGCGTGTGCGCCAACGCGTCGACGCTATTGGCCGCGGCGCCGGTGCCGTTCCTGGAGTTGCCCGTGCATGCGGCCATGGTGCAGGCCCTGGGCAAGATTTACGGCGTTCCCGGTGCCGGACGCACCGCGCTCCTGCGTGTGGCGGCTTCGCTGGGCGGCGGCTTGACATTGCGCTGCCTGCTGCGCTTTGTGCCGCTCGGCGGGACGCTTCCGCTCGTGGGTCGCGTCTATGCGGCCACCTGGGCCCTGGGTCGGGCGGCGCAGCTCTACTTTGAACGGCAGACGGACGCGGCGTGGGACGCGCGGCGGGAAACGGTCGACGAGCCGCCGGGGGAGATGGCGTCCCTGCCGGCGCTTGCCGCCGACGGGCTGGGGTTGGCCACGCGCCTGGCGCGGCTGAACGACCTGCGTCGACACGACCTGCTCGACGACAGCGAATATCGCCACCAGCGCGCCCGTCTGCTGAGCCAGCTCTAACGCCCTGCCGGCGCGGGGGACACGTCAGGCCCGGCCCCCTGCCGTGCCCACGGTCGATTGGCGCATCCTGCGCGGCGAGGACCCGGATCGGCGGCGCCACGTCGCCCCACAGCCTGGACCGGCGTCATGTACCGTTTCGAGAACGAGACGATCCACATCGACAAGCTGCGCGTGGAATGCATCATCGGCGTCAACGCTGACGAACGCGTACACCCACAGCCGCTGCTGATCGACATCGCCTTCCGTCACTGGTTCGAGCCCGCCGCGGCCCGTGACAACATCGATCGCACCGTGAACTACTCCGACGTTGCCGCCGAGACGCGGCGCTTTGTCATCGCCGGCCGCTATCACCTGTTGGAAACGCTGGCGCGGCGCCTGGCCGAGCATCTCTGCGATACCTTTGGCCTGGCGCACCTGGAGCTGCACGTGCGCAAGCCCCAGGCAGTGGCCGACAGCGACGGGCCGGCGGTCAGCCTGACCATCGTGCGCGAGCACGGCGACGTGCAGGTTGAGCCGGAGGTGGGCGCGTGAGCGGGCGGGGCAGCCGGACATGAGCGCACCGCACACCCGGGTGATCCTCATCACTGGCGCCGGACGGGGCCTGGGGCGCGCGTTGGCCCTGCACCTGGCCGCGCCGGACACGCTGCTGCTGCTGCATCACCACCAAAGCCGGATGGGGGCCCAGGACGTGGCCCGGCAGGCCCAGGCCCAGGGCGCCCGGACGCTGCTGCTGGCGGCGGATCTGGCCGATGCGGCGGCGCGCACGTGCCTGATGCAGGAGGCGGCCGCGGCCACGCCGCACCTCAACGTGCTGATCAATAATGTAGGTGTCTACGAGGAGGTGGGCCTGGGAGAGATCGAACCGGCGGCCTGGGCGCGTGTACTTGAGGTGACCTGCAATGCCGTGCAGCACCTGATCCATGCGGCTTGGCCGCTGCTGGCGGCGGGAGCGCCCGCCCGCGTGATCAATCTCGGCGATTCCGCCGCGGACCGCATCACCGCGCGCACCACCGCCACGCATTACCACGCGGCAAAGCTGGGCGTGCACCTGCTCACGCGCAGTTATGCCAAGCTGCTGGGCCCGCAGGGCATCACGGTAAACCAAGTGTCGCCGGGCTTTCTGGAAGGCAGCATCGGCGAGCCCGGCAGCGCGGTTCCCCTGGGCCGCCTGGGCCGGCACGCCGACATCCTGGGCGCGGTGGACTACCTGCTCTCGCCTCAGGCGGCCTACGTGAGCGGCGCCAACCTGCTCGTCAGCGGGGGATGGAACCTGTAAACGCACAGGCGCATGCGCCGGCGTGTCAGGCCGCCCTGCCGCCAGGGCGTGGCGATCAGGCTCACCGGCGCGTTCCCGATATCTCCCCAACACCACGTCAAATCGGCTGCAATGGACACGCTCCGCGCTGTAGGCCGTCGTGTTGAAAGGCCCGCCCAGCGCACAGGGTCTCGCCTTTGCGCGGCGTAGACCCCGGGCGGCCTCTCACGCCCGGCTCGGTGCGGTGCCGTTTGACAGGCTCCCGCACTCGGCATATCCTGATGAGTTCAGAGAGGCGGCCTTTGACTTTCACCGGGTCATTGCATAGGCTGAAAGTACGGATGGCCATGATGCGGGAATAGCTCAGTTGGCTAGAGCATCAGCCTTCCAAGCTGAGGGTCGCGGGTTCGAATCACGGTTCCCGCGTGCACCCGAAGTGAGGACTTCGAATCGGCGCGGGGTAGAGCAGTCCGGTAGCTCGTTGGGCTCATAACCCAATGGTCGCAGGTTCTAATCCTGCCCCCGCTACTTGCAGCAAAACCGCGTCCCAGG
>JACQHH010000030.1 GCA_016199125.1 Candidatus Lambdaproteobacteria bacterium | reverse complement strand
CTACGGGGCGGTGGGCACGACCCCGGCCCCCTTCTTCGAGCTCAACGCAGACCAGGCCACGGCGTTCCAGACGGTGCGCGAGGCCCTGGACCGCTCCGCCTACCGCGCCTTCCTGCTGGAAGGGGTCACGGGCAGCGGCAAGACGGAAATCTACCTGCACGCGGTGCGCGAGACCCTGGCCGCCGGGCGCGACTGCCTGGTGCTGGTGCCGGAAATCGCGCTCACGGCGGCCATCGTGGAGCGCTTCCGCTCCCGCTTCGGCGACCAGGTGGCCGTGCTGCACAGCGGGCTCAGCGAGGGCGAGCGCTTCGACGAGTGGAGCCGCGTGCACGGCGGGCGGGCGCGCATCGTCATCGGCGCGCGCAGCGCCGTGTTCGCGCCCCTGCGGCGGCTGGGGCTGGTGGTGGTGGACGAGGAGCACGACGCCTCGTACAAACAGGACGAGGCCCCGCGCTACCACGGGCGCGACGCGGCGCTGCTGCGGGCCTATCGCGCCGGCGCCGTGGCGCTGCTGGGCAGTGCCACGCCCTCGCTGGAAGCCACGCACAACGTGGCTCAGGGCAAGCTGGAACGCATCGTGCTGCCCGCGCGCATCTCCCAGCGCCCGCTGCCCCAGGTGCGGATCGTCGGCATGCACCGCACCCCGCGGCAGCCGGGCAGCATCATGTTCTCGCGGCAGCTCGTGGAGGCGCTGCGCGAGACCCTGCTGGCCGGCGACCAGGCCATCCTGTTCCTCAACCGGCGGGGCTACGCGCAACTGGCCCATTGCACGGCCTGCAAGGCCCCGGTGCTCTGCGCCCAGTGCAGCATTTCCATGACCTACCACCACGTGGAGCGGCGGCTGCAATGTCACCGCTGCGACTATACGCGCCCGCTGCCCGTGCGCTGCCCCCAGTGCGCCGCGCAGGCCATGGAGATCGTGGGCATCGGCACCGAGCGCATCGAGCAGGAGGTGGGGGTGATCTTTCCCCAGGCCCGCGTGCTGCGCGTGGACAGCGACACCCTGCGCCGGCGGGGCGAGCTGGAGCGCATGCTGCGGGGCATCCGCGAGCGCGCCTACGACGTGATCATCGGCACGCAGATCCTCAGCAAGGGCCACGACTTTCCGCACATCACTTTGGTGGGTGCGGTGCTGGCCGACGTGTCGCTGAACCTGCCGGACTTCCGGGCGGCGGAGCGCACGTTCCAGATTCTCACGCAGATGGCCGGACGGGCGGGGCGCGGCGAGCGCCCGGGGCGGGTGCTGATCCAGACGTACAGCGAGCGGCACTACGCGCTGGTGCACGTGGCCGACCACGACAGCGCCAGCTTCAACGCCCAGGAGCTGGAGCTGCGGCGCGACACCAACAGCCCGCCCTGGAGCAGCCAGGTGCTGGTGTGGGTCAGCAGCCCGCGCTTTGAAAAGGCCCGCGCGTTGGCCGGAGAGGCCGCCACGGCCCTGCGCCGCGTGTCCCGCCCGGAGGTCACGCTGCTGGGCCCGGCCGAGGCGCCCATCGCCAAGCTGCACAACCGCTACCGCTGGATGATCCTGCTGCGCGCCCCGTCCATGGCCCGCATCCAACCCATGCTGCACGCCGTGCTGGCCGAGGGCGCCCTGAAGATCGGCGCCAAGGAGCGCATCGCGGTGGACGTGGACCCCTACAACCTGCTGTAGCCGCCTACACCCACAGGAAGCGGCGCATGCGGATGTTGAGGATCAGGGCCACGCCCAGCATCACGGAGACCATGGACGAGCCCCCATAGCTGAACAGGGGCAGGGGCACGCCCACCACGGGCAGCAGCCCCACGGCCATGGCCACGTTGGTCAGCACCTGCATGATGAGGATGGAGACGATGCCCAGGGCCAGGAAGGCCCCGAAACGGTCCTGGGTCTGCAGCACGATGGTCATGCCGCGCACGATGAGCAGCGTATAGAGCAGCAGCAGCGTGAAGGCGCCCAGGAACCCCCATTCCTCCGCGAAGATGGAGAACAGGAAGTCCGTGTGCCGCGCGGGCAGGAAGTTCAGCGAGCCCTGGGTGCTGCCCAGGAAGCCCTTGCCCAGGAACCGCCCGCTGCCGATGGCCACCTTGGACTGGATCACGTGGTAGCCGGCGCCCAGCGGATCGCGGTCGGGGTTGATGAAGGTCACCAGGCGCTTCTGCTGGTAGGGCCGTAGCAGGTAGGAAATGTAAGGTTTGAAGGCGTTGCCCTCGATCGCCTCCACCAGGGGCGCCTCGGACGGTTTGTCGAGGATTTCCGTCAGGCGCGCGTGCAACGCGGTTTGCAGGTAAAAGCGCTCGCCGCGCGCCGCGCTGACCAGTTGCACAGCGGCCGGGTCGGCGCCGCTACGCCGGGCCGTGAGCACGGCCTGCTCGTCAAGCTGGTACACGCCGAACCGGAAGGCGACGATGAGCAGCCCGATGGCCACCAGCCCGCCGCCGGCCATGACCAGCATGATGCGCGTGCGCAGCCCCGCCAGCACGACCATGGGAACGAAGATCAGCACCAGCATGATCGCCGTGCCCAGGTCGGGCTGCTGCACGATCAGCGCGAAAGGCAGGGCCACCATGGCGACCGGCAGCAGCAGCACGCGCCAGCCCACGCTGCCGATGCGCCGGCTGTCGCGGAAATAGTAGGCGATGGCCAGCACCGTGGTGAACTTGACGAACTCCGAAGGCTGCACGGCCACGGAGCCCACCATGAACCAGCGGTTGACCTGGGCGCTGTCGCTGCCCGTGCCGTAGAACATCACCAGCACCAGCGACAGGATGGCCACGGCGTGCAGGGGATAGGCCCAGCGCCCGATGCTGCGGAAATCCACCAGCAGCACGAAGAAGCCCACGCCCAGGCCCGCGGCCAGCCAGTAGAGCTGACGCAGCCAGTAGTTCGCCGCTTCCGTGTAGCCCGCGGAGGCCGAATAGATGGCGCTCACGCCGATCAGCGCGATGACCAGCACCAGCAGGAACAGCACCCAGTCGAAGTTGGAGAGCAGACGTCGGTCGAACATGGCGTTGGGCGGGCAGGTGAAGGTGGGCGCCGGGAAATGGAGCCGGGCGCCCCGCATGAGGCGCCGCGGCAGCGCGGCATGTGCCGGCAACAGGTGTGCGGCCGCGTCGGCATGCCCCCCAGTCTACGCTCGCGGCAGGTCCCCTGCCAGTCCCGGTGCGTGCGGGTCGCTGGGCGCGGGATGGCGGCCGGGAGCGCCGCGCCGGCCCAGACAAACGCGTGGGGAGCCGGCGGCGCGCGGTGACAAGGCCGCGCAATGACAAGTCTGCGCAATGACAAGGCCGCGCGATTGTGGAAAAGTCTGAGCCAGCCCGGGCGTTGCGCCGCGCGGCGCAGTTGCGCCAGGTCTGATCGCGTCCCCGGGAGCACGCCGGCGCAATTGCGCGGCCGCGGCGCCCGGGCCCGGAGGCACGCGGCCACCGCGCTTGCCACCACGGCCCGCACTTCAGCCATCGACCGCCATGAGCGCAGCACCCGCCCAGCCCCGTTCCCGCACCTACCGCGTCCTGCTGGCCAAGCCCGGGCTGGACGGCCATGACCGCGGCGTACATGTCATCGCCTCGGCCCTGCGCGACGCGGGATTCGAGGTGATCTACACGGGGCTGCGTCAGACGCCCGCGGCCATCGTGCAGGCGGCCGTGCAGGAGGACGTGGACGCCATCGGGCTGAGCCTGCTCTCCGGGTCGCACATGACCCATTTCCGCCAAGTGCTGGCCGCCATGGCCGAGCAGGGCCTGGACGACGTGCTGCTCTTCGGCGGGGGCATCATCCCGGAGGCAGACGCCGAGGCGCTGCGCAAGCTGGGCGTGGGGCGGCTGTTCGGCCCCGGCACGCCCATGCAGGACATCGTGGATTACCTCAACACGGAAATTCCCGCCAAGCGCGGCGACGCGCTGATCTAGGCACGCCCGAGAATGGTTGCCGTCCCCTTCGAGACGCCGCGCATGGCGGCTCCTCAGGGGTACGGCTTTGAAATTACGAGTGAAACTGAATACCGCATGGCTGAGGAGCGCCCGCACGGCGCGTCTCGAAGCCCGCTTTTCACATTCTCGGACAGAGCTTGGGCCCGCCCGCCGGGTCACGCGCCCCGCGGCCGGCATTTCCATGGGAATGTGGGCATGCCGCCAATGGAGTTCAGGAACTCCGCCGCACGGGCCCTTCCGGGGCGTCGGCGGTCTGCTTGAGCAGCTTGAACAGGTAGGAGCGGCTGATGCCCAGCACCTTGGCCGTCAGGTTCTTGTTGTGCCCGGTCATCTCCAGCGCCTCGTGCACCAGCTTGAGCTTGTAGTCGCGCACCAGGGATTCGAAGCTGCCCGCGCCCACGGAGGCCCGCCCGTTGCCCGCGTCGCGCACGCGCAGCGAATCGGGCATCACCTCCACGCCGATCTGGTTGCCTTCGCTGAGGGCCACGGCGCGCTCCACGAAGTGCTGCAGCTCCCGCACGTTGCCGGGCCAGTGGTAGTCGTGGAGAAAGCGCACCAGCTCCCGTGAAAAGCGCAGCCCGCCCGGGCGGTGGAAGCTGGCCGCATAGTGCTCCAGGAAATGCGTGGCCAGCAGCTTGATGTCCCCGCGCCGCTCGCGCAGCGGCGGCAGGTTGAACGAGAACACGTTGACGCGGAACATCAGGTCTTCGCGAAAGTCGCCGCTGCGCACCAGCTCGCCCAGGTCCTGGTGGGTGGCGGCGATGAGGCGGAAGTCCGTGGCGATGGTCTGGTTGCCGCCCAGGCGCTCGAACTGCTTTTCCTGCAGCACGCGCAGGAACTTGGCTTGCAGGCCCTCGCCCAGGTCGCCGATCTCGTCCAGGAACAGGGAGCCGCCGTCGGCGAATTCGAACTTGCCCTTGCGCTGGCTGATGGCGCCGGTGAAGGCGCCCTTCTCGTGCCCGAAGAGCTCGTCCTCCACCAGGTTGTCGCTGAGCACGGCGCAGTTGAGCGGCACGAAGCGCTGGTTCTTGCGGTCGCTGAGGGCGTGCACGGCCTGGGCGAAGACTTCCTTGCCGGTGCCCGTCTCGCCGGTGATCAGCACGGAGACCGGGGTGGGCGCGATGCGCTTGACCAGCTCCAGGATGTGCTTCATCTGCGGGTCCACCGCGATGATGCCCAGCTCCTGAGCCCAATCGGGCATGGCGCCGCCGGGCACGGCCGCCTCGGCCTCGCGGGCCGCCCGCGCGCCGGACAGGGACTGGCGCGTGCCGCGGGACAGCTCGCGCCAGCGCTCGGCCCGCTTGAGCACCACGGCCAGCTCGTCGGTGGGCACGGGCTTGACGAAATAGTCGAAGACGCCCTGCTCCAGCAGCTCGGCGGCAACGTCCTTGCGGTCCGAGCGCGTGATGATAATAATGAAAGGTGCGGCACGGTCCTGCAGCAGGGCGTGCACCAGCGCCAGCCCCTTGGATTCGTCGCGGGCGCCTTCGTCCTGCAGCTCGGTGAGCACCACGTCCGGGGCGTGCTGGGCCACAAAGGCGGGGGCCTCGTCCAGGCTGGGCGCCTCGATGAGGTCATGGTCCTTGCGCAGCGCCCAGAACAACTGGCGGCGCGTCACCTCATTGTCGTCGACGATCAGTACTTTCATCAGCCCTGGCTGCTTCTGCCGCGTTCCGCGCGGCGCCGCCCGTCACACCGAGACCCCGGAGCCCCGTTGAACTGGTCCGAGCTTCCCCGCCCCATCGTGTGCCTGGCGCCGATGGACGGCATCACCGATTCGGCCTACCGGCGCATCGTGCGGGAAGTTTCGCGCGAGACGATCCTGTTCAGCGAGTTCACCAGCGCCGACGGCTATCTGCGCAGCGACAAGATCCGGCGGCGGCTGGACTACCGCCCGGAGGAACATCCCTATTTCGTGCAGTTGTTCGGCAACAACCCGGATGCCTTTGCCGAGACGGCGCGGGCGCTGGAGCAGGCAGGGGTGGCCGGGATCGACATCAACATGGGTTGTCCAGCCAGGAAAATCGTCGCTTCCCAACATGGTAGCGGCTTGATGCAGGATGTCAAACTGGCCTGCCGCATCGTGGGCGCCGTGGCGCGGGCCGTGCCGTTGCCCGTCTCGGTCAAGACGCGGCTGGGCTGGCACGACGCCCGCGACCTGCCGGAATTCGCCGGCGCGCTGGCCGACGCGGGCGCGGCGCTGATCACCATCCACGGCCGCACCTACGACCAGGCCTTTCACGGCGAGGCCGACTGGGCGCCCATCTACGCGCTCAAGCGCCGGCTGGCGGTGCCCGTGCTGGGCAATGGCGACGTGGCCGACGTGGCCGACGGCCTGCGCCGCATGGGGCCCCTGGACGGCTTCATGATCGGCCGCGCGGCCATCGGCAATCCCTGGGCCTTCCGCCCCGGCCCGGCGGCCCCGCCCGACACCGTGGAGCGGCTGGACGTCGTGCGCCGGCACTATGCCTATGCCCGCGAGGCCCGCGCCGAGCGCCACGCCCTGATCGAGTTCCGCAAGCACCTGGCGGCATACCTGCGGGGCTTCACCGGCGCCAAGGCCGCGCGCGTGCGCCTGATGCGCATGGAAAGCGAAGCGGAGTTCCTGGCGGCGCTGGACGAGCTGGCGCACCGCGCGCCCCCGCTGGCAAAGGCCGGTTAGGGCATGGTGGAGCAGATCATCGCGCGGCTGGAACCGCTGGTCACCGAGCGCCGAGCGGCGCGCATGCAGCAGGTGCTGGCCACGCGCAGCGACCATGTGGCGTTCGTCTTCGAGCACATGGTGGATCCGCACAACCTGAGCGCGGTGCTGCGCACGCTGGAGGCCCTGTCGTTTCAGGACGCCTGGCTGATCGGCCCCGCCGAGCGCGTGCAACTGGCGCGGCGCGTGACCCAGGGCAGCGAGCAGTGGCTGACGGTGCACGCCCGGGAAGACACGGCCGAATGCTTCGCCGACCTGCGCGCGCGGGGCTACCGCGTCGTGGCGTCCCATGTGGCCCCGGGACGCAGCCGGCCCCTGAACGCGCTGGATGCCGGCCGGCGCCTGGCGCTGGTCTTCGGCAACGAGCACGCCGGCGTCTCGGCCGAGGGGGTCGCGCAGGCGGACGACCTGTTCCACATCCCCATGCTGGGATTCGTGGAGAGCTTCAACCTGTCGGTGGCGGCGGCCATTTGCGCCCACCACCTGCGGGGCGAGATGGAGCGGCGGCGGGCGGCCGATGCCTGTCCGGAACGATTTGCGCTGTGCGCCCGCCGCCGGCGCGAGCTGTATGCCGCCTGGCTGTGCCACTCCGTGCGCAATGCGGAGCGGGTGCTGGCCGAAGCGGGATTGGCGCTGCCGGCCGCCGCCGGCACGTAGGCGCCACGTGGGGGGGGAACCACCGGAGCCGTTCCGCGCGTCGTGCGCGCGGCCCGTGCTCCTTCCGCCGGGTACACGCCCGGGGCGCTCGTGGGCGGCAGGGGCCGCCGCGAGCCCCCGCGGCCTGCGGCAACTTCTAGCGTATCGAAGCAACTCACATGGGCATCCTAGTTCAGAAATTCGGGGGCACCAGCCTGGGCGACGGCTCGCGCATGAGCAACGTGGCCGAGATCATCGCCCGCTCGCACGAGCGCAATCCGGTGGTGGCCGTGGTGTCAGCCATGAGCTCCACCATCAAGTCCGAGGGCACCACCAGCCAATTGCTCAAGGCCTCGTCGCTGGCCCTGGAAGGCAAGTCCTTCGATGAGCCGCTGGAGAAGATCGCCAACCTGCACCGCCAAGCCATCACCACCGCGCTCACCTCGCGCAAGCAGCAGCGGGCCATGCGCACCTTCGTGGAACACGAGATCGAGCGGCTGCGCAGCTTCCTGGAAGCGATCCAGGTGATCCGCGAGCTGTCGCCGCGCTCCGAGGACATCCTCATCGCCACGGGCGAGCGGCTCAGCGCGCACCTGCTCACGGCCACCCTGCGCGACCGGGGCATCGATTCGCGCACGGTGGACCTCACCTATGCCGT
>JACQHH010000196.1 GCA_016199125.1 Candidatus Lambdaproteobacteria bacterium | reverse complement strand
GTCCAGGCAGGCTCCCTTCCCCGTGCGCGCCGGGGCCCGTTGCCCTGGCCGGCCCCATGGGGGCATCAGCTTTCAAACACCAATCAGCAGGCTTGCCTGTGAACAACCTGCTTGAATTTTACAGCTAGCCCTGGGGGCGGCGGTTGTACATGCTCATGCCGTGCATGCTCATCACCAGCACGCCGTTCTGGTTGAACACCTCCTGCAGATAGGTCAGCGTGCCGCGCTGCGGCTTGCTGCGCGAGGGCGTGATGTCCACGATCGTCAGGCGCACCGAGAGCGTGTCGCCCGGCCGCACGGGCACGTGCCAGCGCACCTGGTCGATCCCGGGAGAGCCCAGGTTCCCCGGCTCGTTGAGGAAATGCTCCACCAGCATGCGCATGAATATGGAGCAGGTGTGCCAGCCGCTGGCGATGAGCCCGCCGAACAGGGAGTCCTTGGCCGCCTGCGGATCGACGTGGAAGTACTGCGGGTCGTACTTGGTGGCGAATTCGATGATCTCTTCCTGCGTCACGTGGTAGCTGCCGAATTCGAACACCTGTCCCACCTGGAAGTCTTCGAGGTATTTCATCGTGCTGATCGTCCCTGCTGAACGCCGCGCGGTGACGCGGCCGCTGTGTTTTCCCTGTGCCCCGCAGGGCGGTTGCCAAAGTTTGCATGATGCCACTACCATATTCGCACGTAAACCGGTGCAGCGCGCACACAAGCGGCTCCGCGCTCCCAGGGCCGGCGCCGGAGCGTGGCCCGCGCCGGGCGCTGACAAAGCAGGTCGTTTTCGGCTAGGGTGATGGGTCGTGCGCCGGACGCGGCGCGGCGGCCCGGTGCGACCCGGTTGACCAACCCCGTGCAGGAAGGCGCGATGGAGGAGCTCTATTTTCGCCAGATTCAGGCCGGCCCCATGGCCAACTTCGTGTACCTGATCGGCTCCACGGTCACGCGCGAGGCGGCCATCGTCGATCCGGCGTGGGCCATCGACGAGCTGCTGACCATCGCCCGCAGCGACGACATGAACATCGGCAGCATCCTCATCACCCACTGCCACCAGGACCACGCCGGGGGCGACTTCATGGGGCAGCACATCGAGGGGGCCGCGGAACTGCTGGAGCACTGCAAGGCCAAGGTCTACATCCACAAGACCGAGGCGGCCAGGATTCCCGTGCCGCTTTCGGAGATCGTGCAGACCGATGAGCGAAGCGAACTGGCCCTGGGCAACCTGCGCCTGGAATTCATCCACACCCCGGGGCACACCCCCGGCTCGCAGTGCTTCAAGCTCAGCAACATGCTGGTCTCCGGGGACACGCTGTTCATCGGCTCCTGCGGACGGGTGGACCTGCCCGGCAGCAGCCCCGGCGAGCTGTACGAGAGCCTCACGCAGAAGCTGATGAAGCTCGACGAGCAGACGCTGGTCTTTCCGGGGCACAACTACGCCCCGGGACAGACGCACACCACGCTTGAGCAGGAAAAGCGCTACAATCCGTACCTGAACTTTCCCAGCAAATCCGCCTTTCTGGCGGCGATGGGGTATGGCGGCTGACGCGCGCCACGCCGGGCCGCCCGGTGCATGCCGCCCCCGCCGCGGCGCTCGCCGGCGTTGCCGCGCCGCGCGCGCCCGCCACGGCGGCGGAGCGTGCCGCGAGGGCGCACGCGCCAACCCGGCGGGCGGCGCGGTGCGCGGAACGGAAGGAGGCTGATGACGAAGCACATTGTGGTGATGCCCGGCGATGGCATCGGCCCGGAAGTCGTCGCGCAGGCCACGCAGGTGCTGCGCGTCGCCGCCGGCAAAGCCGGCCTGCCCATCGCCCTCAGCGAGGCGATCATCGGCGGAGGCGCCTACGACCGGACGGGCAGCCCCCTGCCCGAGCAGTCGCTCGACGCCGCCCGCAAGGCCGATGCCGTGCTGCTGGGCGCCGTGGGCGGGCCCAAGTGGGACACGCTGGCCTTCAACCTGCGGCCCGAGCGCGGCCTGCTGCGCCTGCGCGCGGAACTGGACCTGTTCGCCAATCTGCGCCCGGCGGCGATCTACGGCGACCTGGTGGATGCCTCCACGCTCAAGCGCGAGGTGGTGGAGGGCACGGACCTCATGGTGATCCGCGAGCTCACGGGCGGCATCTACTTCGGCGAGCCGCGCGGCCCCGTGCAGACGGCCCACGGAGCGGGCGCCCGCAATACAATGGTATACTCGGAGTGGGAGGTGGAGCGCATCATGCGCGTGGGCTTCGACATCGCCCGCAAGCGGCGGGGCCGCCTGTGCTCCGTGGACAAGGCCAACGTGCTGGAGGTTTCCGTGATGTGGCGCCGGATCGCCGAGCAGGTGCACAAGGCCCATCCGGACATCGTGCTGGAGCATCTGTACGTGGACAACGCGGCCATGCAGCTCATCCGCAGCCCGCGCCAGTTCGACACGATTGTCACGGGGAACCTGTTCGGCGACATCCTCAGCGACGCGGCGGCCATGCTCACCGGCTCCATCGGCATGCTGCCCTCGGCCAGCATCGGCGAGCGGCACGCCCTGTACGAGCCGGTACACGGCTCGGCGCCGGACATCGCGGGGCAGGACAAGGCCAATCCCCTGGCCACGATCCTGTCCGTGGGCATGATGTTCCGCTACACCTTCAACCTTCCGCAGGTGGACGAGGCGATCCAGGCGGCCGTGACCGACGTGCTGGCCACGCACCGCACGCCGGACATCCACGCCGCGGGCAAGACCCTGGTGGGCTGCAGGGAAATCGGCGAGCTGGTGGCACGCCGGCTCGCGGATGCGCCGCCGATCGCGGTGCCGGCCGTATGATGGCCCGGTGGCGGATCCCGTCGCGCGCAGTGACGAACGCGCCGAACCGATCAAGGAGCTTATTCGCTCATGCGAACCGAGATCATCAAGAACGACATTCCAGTCAACAAGAAGCTGGCGGAAGTGATCCAGCACAAGGCGGACAAGGTGGAAGAGCGGCTCAAGCGCTACCACCCGGATGTGGCCGACCTGGAAATACGGCTGGAGCACAACCTCAACGAGTACGCGTGCGCCCTGGTGCTCAAGGCGTTCCGCGAATCCATGCACGCCCACAAGACCGCTCCGGAGCTGCGCGTGGCCGTTGACCGTTCGTTCGATGCGCTGTTCAAGGAGCTGGACCACTACCGGCAGAAGATCAACAAGTCGCTCTAGAGACGCCCGCCGGCGGCCGATGGGCGCACCCCCCCATGCGAGGACCATGACGCCACCAGACACCGCTTCCACCCCCCCGGTCACGCCGCGGGATGCCGCCACCGTGGTCTTGCTGCGTGACCGGGATGCCGGCGGCGGCCCGCCCGAAGTGCTGATGCTGCAACGCCACGCGGAGGACAAGTTCGCCGCGGGAGCCTATGTGTTTCCAGGCGGCATGCTGGAGTCGATCGACTACGGCCCCCGCGCCCTGGCGCTCTCCCCCCTCGGCGCCCGCGAGGCGGGCGAGGCCCTGCCCGACGTGTCGCCGGCGGAAAAGGCGCTGGGCTTCTTCATCGCGGCCATCCGCGAAACATTCGAAGAGGCCGGCATCCTGCTGGCCCGCACGCCCGAGGGCACCCGCTGGCATCCCACCCCGCGGGAGCTGCCGGCCGTGCGCGAGGCGCGCCGCGCGCTGCACGCAGGCCGGCTCGACTTCGTGGACTGGGTGCGGGGCATGGGCCTGCGCCTGGCCACCGACGAGTTCCAGTACTTCGCCCACTGGATCACGCCGGCGGTGCGGCCCATTCGCTTCGACGCGCGCTTCTTCGCCGTCGAGGTGGGCCCCGACGTCACGGCCGAAGCCGACCTGCGCGAGGTGCAGGCGCCCATCTGGGTCACGCCGGGCGAGGCCCTGGAACGCTTCCAGCGCAAGGAGGTGAACCTGCTGGGGGCCACCCGGGCCAACCTGAGCCTGCTGGCGCGCTACCCCTCCACGCGCGAGGCCCTGGCCGCGCTGCGGGAGCGCACCGTCGAGGCCATCCTGCCCAAGCTCAGGAACAACCCCGACGGCAGCGTGACCCCCGTGTTCCCCTGGGATGCGCAGTACCAAACCCTCTGAGAGATTGGCTCCAGCCCCGATGCAGCGCTTGTTCACGACGGGACCCCGGGCGGCGGCGCGGTGCGCCCTGCGCCGCCTGCGCCACGCGCGCGGCTGGTGGCTGGCCGGGCTGCTGACCCTGCTGCTGCCGCTGCACGCCGCGGCCCAGGCCAACTTCAAGCCGCTGGAGCGCGGAGACTACCAGGAGACCGACGAAAACCTGGTCATGGTGCGCGGCCTGGAGGTGAGCGGCCAGTACGCCCTGCGTGTGATGCAGAACAGCAGCGCCGAGCTGAGCGGCAACGAGAAGCAGACCCAGGCGCACCAGGATTTTCGCCTGCACCTGCGCAGCGTGTTCCACCGCGACGTGTCGCTGAACGTGGTGCTGGAGGTGGCCCCGGGCGATCTGAACCAGGCCGGGCTGCGCGAGCGGAGCGGCGATACGCGCGGCGCCCTGGCGCAGAGTCCCGCCCTGACCCTCAACCCGCGCGAAGCCTACCTGCGCTACCTGTTCAATCCCAACTCGCCCTTTCTCATCGGCAAGCACGAGCTGTCGTTGGGCGACCGCAGGGGCAAGACCTTCGACGCCATCGTAGGAGGGGCCACGTTCGACTGCCGGGCCGGCACCTGGTGCATGCCGCTGGGCTTCTTCAAGATCGGCGATGCCGCGGCGGACTGGGTCTATCACTGGGCCCTCACCTACCGCGGCTGGGACATCGCGCACGATGGCGGGCGCGACGCGTTCGAGGTGGAGATCTTCCGCGTCATCTACACCGAGCACAACGTGCCCCTGGGCGCGAACCTGGGCCCGGCCACCTTCGACCCCGCCACCGCCCAGACGAGCCCCGTCGCGGGCCAGGTCACCGACACCCTGAACCAGCCCATCTATTACGACGCCAAGGAATACAACTACTTCGGCCTGCGCGTGGACTGGCAACAGGGCGCGATCTTCGCCAACCTCGACATCACGGCCAGCCAGGGCCGGCGGGAATACCACCTGTACCGCCCCGCCGACGGCGGCATTCCCGGCGGGCCGATCTACAGCAGCGGCGAGGGCCAGCGGCGCGCCTCCAGGAACATCGCCGGCACCGCCGTCGAGGTGGAGGCGGGCTATCGCTGGCCCGCGCTCCTGGCCGGCGTGCGGCTCATGAGCGCCACCGGCGATGCGGCGGTGCCGGAAATCGACGGCAAGAGCTATCTGCGGCCACTGTCGGGCTACCACGAAATCACGCCCGGCACCTATCGCGGCGCGCGGCTGTTCTTCAACGGCGGCGACAGCAACATCGGCGACGGCGCGGGGCTGGGGCATTCGGTGAACAACACCACGCTCGCCGGCGTGTTCTTCCAGTGGACCGACCGCGAGCAGGGCAAATTCAGGTATGATGGCGGCCTGTACCTGCTCAGCCGCAACGAGGCCGTGCTCAATGAGCTGGACAAGCCCCAGACCGAAATCGGCGTGGAGCTGGACAACATGCTGACCTGGACCTTTCACAAGGCCCTGCGCGCCGAATTCGAGCTGAACCTGATCGCGGCGGGCAAAGCCTTCAGCGTGAACGATGTGACGCGCCCGGCCGCCGAGCCGGAAAACTACGTGCAGGGCCTGGGGCGCCTGGTCTACCAGTTCTGACGCCAACGTGCGTTCAACGGTGAACATATTGCCGTGCGCCTGAGGAGCCCTGTCGGGCAGGGCGTCTCGAAGGCCGCCGGCCGCACGCCACGCACCCGCAAGCAACGGACGCACCATGAACAACTCCAAGCTCCTGTTCGAACGCGCACAACAGTCGCTGGTCGGCGGCGTCAACAGCCCCGTGCGGGCGT
>JACQHH010000023.1 GCA_016199125.1 Candidatus Lambdaproteobacteria bacterium | reverse complement strand
CCTACGGCGTCGGATTCCGGCTGCTGGGCGCGTCGGGCTATGTCTATCGGGCCGACCTGGCCTTCGGGGACGAGGGCATCGCACCCACGATCATCTTCAACTATCCCTGGTAGCCACACCACGCGACCGGCCCATGCGTGGCGGCGGGATGCAATCCGAGCCCGCCGCCCGCTCCAACCCGGCCGCGTCCCATGTCGGCGCCACGGTACGCCCAAGCCGCGGCGCAGCCATCGGCCGGGCTCACGCCCCGGCTGCGTGGGACTGGAAGGTCTTGCCCGCCTTGGCCAGCTTCTCCAGCAAAGGCGCCGGCGCGAAGGATTTGCCGAACTCACCCTCGAATTTCTTCATCGCCGTGTAGACATTGTTCAGGCCGATGGAGTCGCCGTAGAACATGGGCCCCCCGCGGTACTTGGGCCAGCCGTAGCCGTAGACCCAGATCACGTCGATGTCGCTGGCCCGCAGGGCCATGCCCTCTTGCAGGATTTTCGCCCCCTCGTTGATCATGGGGTAGATCAGCCGCGCGATGATTTCCTCGTCCGTGATCTTGCGGCGCGCGATGCCCAGACGCTTGGATTCCACCTCGATCAGCTTGGTGATCAGTGGGTCGGGGACGGGAGTACGCGAGCCGCCCTCGTACTTGAACCAGCCCGCGCCGGTCTTCTGCCCGTAGCGCCCCATCTCGCACACCTGATCGGCCAGGGTCGAATAGCGCTCGTCCTTGGGCCGCGAGGCGGCCTGTCCCTTGCGGATGCGCCACGAGACGTCCAGCCCCGCCATGTCGCCCATGGCGAAGGGGCCCATGGGCAGCCCGAAGTCGAACAGCACCTTGTCCACCTGCTCCGGCAGCGCGCCTTCTTCCAGCAAGAAGTTGGCCTCGCGGTTGCGCTGGTGCAGGATGCGGTTGCCCACGAAGCCGTCGCACACGCCCACCAGCACGCCGATCTTGCCCAGGGTCTTGGACAGGGCCATGGCCGTGGCGATGGTTTCCTTGGACGATTTCCTGCCCCGCACCACCTCGACCAGGCGCATCACGTTGGCCGGGCTGAAGAAATGCGTGCCGATCACCTTGTCCGGCCGCGAGGTGGCTGCGGCGATCTCGTCCACGTTGAGCGTGGAGGTGTTGGTGGCCATGATGGCGTCCTTGCGGCAGATGCGATCCAGCTTGGCAAAGACCTCCTTCTTGAGCCCCATCTCCTCGAACACGGCCTCGACCACAAAGTCTGCCTCGCCCATGACCTTCTCGTCCAGGGTGGGCGTGATCAGCGCCATGCGCCGGTCCAGCTCCGCCTGGGTCAGCCGGCCCTTCTGCATGGTGTTGGTGTAGTTCTTGCGGATGATGTCCACGCCGCGGTCAAGCTGCTCCTTGGCCGTGTCCAGCAGGTACACCGGGATGCCCGCGTTGGCGAAGTTCATGGCGATCCCGCCGCCCATGGTGCCCGCGCCCAGTACCGCCGCCCGCTTGACCTTGGCCACGGGTGTGTCCTTGGGCACGTCGGGAATCTTGGCCGCCTCGCGCTCGGCGAAGAACATGTAGCGCTGGGCCTGCGACTGCAGCCCGGCCATCAGCGTGGCGATGCCCTTCTGCTCGAAGGCGATGCCCTGGTCGAAGGGCATGTTCACCGCCGCGTCGATGCAGTCCACGATGGCGTAGGGCGCCTCGAATCCGCGCGCACGATGGGCCATGGACTTGCGGTAGTCGTCGAAGATCTGCTTGTTCCCGCGCAGGGGCTTGATCTTGTCTTCCAGGTCGCGCACCTTGCGCAGCGGCTTCTTCTCCTGCACGAGCTGCTTGGCAAAGGCGATGGCCCCGGCGCGCAGGTCGCCCTCGATGACCTTGTCGATCACGCCCAGCTTCTGCGCCTGGGCGGCGGGAATGGGTTCGCCCGTGGTGATCATGTCCAGGGCGATGGGCACGCCCACCAGCCGCGGCAGGCGCTGGGTGCCGCCCGCGCCGGGTAGCAGCCCCAGCTTCACCTCCGGCAGCCCCACCTGGGCCGAAGGCACCGCGCAGCGATAGTGGCAGCACAGGGCCGTCTCCAGCCCGCCGCCCAGGGCCGTGCCGTGAATCGCCGCCACCACGGGCTTCTTCAGCCCTTCCAGAATGTTCAGCGCCTGGTGAAAGGTCGGGCCGCGCTGCACCTTGCCGAATTCGGTGATGTCGGCCCCGGCGATGAAGGTGCGTCCCTCGCAGATCAGGATGCCGGCCTTGGCCTTGGGATCGTTCTCCAGTGCCTCGGCGCAGTCCTTGAGCCCCTGGCGCACGGCAACGGACAACGCGTTCACCGGGGGATGGTTGACCGTGATGACGCCGATGTCGCCGTCGCGGGAGTAGGTGACGAGTTCGCTCATGGCAAAGTCTCCGTGGTTGTTGCGCGCACTGCCTGCGCGGTCATGAATGGTGCCGGGGCACCGGGCGGGCGGCGGATTGCGGCCGCTGTGGCCGCGCCGCGGGCGCCTCAGTACGATTTGGGAAGCCCCAGCACGTGCTCCCCGATGTAGTTCAGGATCATCTCGTCGTTCAGCGGCGCCACCTTGAACAGGCGCACGATGGGCCACAAGGTGATCACGTCGTAGTCGGCATCGAAGCCGTAGCCCCCGTGGAACTGGATGGCCGCGTCCACGGCCTCCACGCTGGCCTGGGCGCCCAGATACTTGGCCATATTGGCCGTGGCGGCCACATTCCCGCCCGCGTCGAAGGCGTGCGCGGAATAGTAGGTCATCAAGCGCGCCGCATCAAGGTGCGCCTTGGCCCGCGCCATGGGGTGCTGCACGCCCTGGTAGGCGCCAATGGGCCTGCCGAATGGCGCGCGTTGCTTGACGTAGTCGATGGTCTTGGCCAGCGCAAAATCGCCCACGCCGATGCAGAGCACGGCGGAGAGCAGCCGCTCGGGGTTCAGCGCGTCGAACATGGTCTCCATGCCCTGGCCCTCCGGGCCGATCAGCGCCTCGGGCCCCACGTCCACGTCGTTGAAGAACACCTGGAACTGCTGCTCGGGCGAATAGAGCTCGATGTTCAGCGGGGTCATCTGCACGCCGGGATGATTGGTGTCGATGACGAACACCGAGATGCCCTCGCGCCGGGAGGCGCCGGGGGTGTAGGGCCGCGTGCGGGCGATGACCATCATCAGCTCGGCGTGATTCGCCGCGGAGGTGAACACCTTGGCCCCGTTCAGGCGCCAGCCGCCCTTGTGGGGCGTAGCCTTGGTGGCGATGCGGAAGGTGTTGGTGCCCGCGTCGGGCTCGGTGATGGCGAAGGCGATCTTTTTCTCGCCGCTCATGGTGGGCTTGACGAAGCGCTCGATCTGCTCCGGCGTGCCGTGGCGCAGGATGGGCGTGCGGGAGAAGCAGGTCAGCGAATAGAGCATGGTGGGCAGGCCCGCGCTGCTGAGCCCGTCCAGCACCTGCACCATGCCGGCCAGGCCGCCGCCCATGCCCCCCTGCTCCTCCGGCACGCCCACGGAGAACAGCCCCAGCTCCCCCATGCGGCTCCACAGCTCGGCTTCGAAGCGCTGCTCCCGCCAGCAGGTGAGAAAATAGCCGCGGTCGTAGATCTTGGTCAGGGCGGCCATGGTGTCGGCCACGTGACGGGCCAGCTCGCTCTGCTCGGGCGAGCCGGCAAGGGCCGCCATGGCGTTGGTGGAGACGTTCATTGCGTGTTCCGGCAAACGGTTAATGGGCCAGCTTCCCCCGCCGCCTTCCCCCGCGTGTTCCGCGCGCCGCCCCTGGGCGGGACAGTGCCGAACGGGACAGTGCCGGGCGCCCCAACGCCTGACCCGTTCAGTAGGACTTGGGAAGCTGCAGCACGTGCTCCCCGATATAGTTCAGCACCATCTCGTTGTTCAAGGGCGCGGTCCTGCACAAGCGCACCATGGGCCACAGGGTGATCACGTCGTAGTCGGCGTCGAAGCCGTAGCCGCCATGATACTGGATGCACGCATCCACCGCTTCCACGCCGGCCTCGGAGGCCAGCAGCTTGGCCGTGTTGGCCGCCGCGCCCGCCCGCCCGCCGCCGTCGAACACGTGCGCGGCGTGATAGGCCATCAGCCGCGCCGCGTCGATGTGGGCCTTGGCCCGCGCCAGCCCGTGCTGCACTCCCTGGTAGGAGCCGATGGGCTTGCCGAAGGGCGCGCGCCGGTTCACGTAGTCGATGGTCTTGCCCAGGGCGTAGTCGCCCAGACCCACGCAGATGGCCGAGATCAGCAGGCGCTCGGGATTCAGCGCGTCGAACAGGGTCTCCAACCCCTGGCCCTCGGGGCCGATCAGGGCGCCGTCGTCCACGTCCACGTCGGAGAGGAACACCTGGAACTGCTTCTCGGGTGAATACAGCTCGATGTTCAGCGGCTTCAACTCCACCCCCGGGTGCTTGGCGTCGATGACGAACACCGAAATGCCGTCCTTGCGATTCTCGCCGGGGGTGTAGGGCCGTGTGCGCGCGATGACCATCATCAGGTCCGCGTGGTCGGCGGCGGAGATGAACACCTTCTGCCCGTTGATGCGCCAGCCGCCGTGGCGGCGCTCGGCGCGGGTGGCGATGCGGAAAGTGTTGGTGCCCGCATCCGGCTCGGTGATGGCGAAGCAGATTTTCTGCTGGCCGCTCAGGGTGGGCCGCAGGTAGCGCTCGATTTGCTGCGGGGTGCCGTGGCGCACGATGGGCGTGCGCGAAAAGCAGGTCAGCGCGTAGAGAAACGAGGGCAGCCCGGCCTGGCTGAGCAGGTCCATGATGAGCACCATCTCCGTGAGCCCACCGCCCATGCCCCCCTGGGCCTCGGGCACGCCCACGCCGTGCAGACCTAGCTCGCCCATCTTCAGCCACAGCTCGTCCTCGAAGCGGTGTGCCCGCCAGCAGTCGAGAAAGTACGCACGGTCGAAGCTGCGGGTGAGGCCGGCCATGGTCTCGGCCACGTGCGCGGCCAGCTCTCCCTGGCCGTTGCCGGCGCCCAGCGCGCCAGCCCCCGCCAGCACGGCAGCGTTGCTCGTCAAGCCCATTTCCATCCCTTCTTGCGGAGCCCGGCCCCGGGCGCCCGGTTGAGGTTGCGCCACGCTCGGTGGGCGCGGACAGGCGGAGCCTACCACCCTTGGACTGCGGAATCCATGCCGCGCCGCCGATTGCGTCCGGCCTGCGCCGCTAGAGGCCGCGACCCCCGTCCAGCAGGGCAGACGCCAGGACGGCGCCAAGGCGCCGGCGTGCCCGGCCTCGCAGCGCAGCGAGGCGGGACGGCCGGCCCGGCGGTTGGCCAGCCGGCGTGCTTTTCGCTACATTGGCCGCCACGAGACGCTGCGGCGGATGCGCGTCCCGGCGCGATCGTTCCGCGCCAGGGGCCGTTCGCGGCGTGGCCGCGCCCGACTCGCGCGGCGTTCGCACTTTCCCACACCAGGAGGCCACCAGTGAGCTTCAAGACCCTGCTGTACCAGCCGGAGGGGAGCATCGCCCGCATCACGCTCAACCGTCCCGAACGGCTGAACGCCATCTCCGCGGAAATGCCGGGAGAGCTTCACCGCGCCGTGGAGCAGGCCAACGACGACGACGCCGTGCACGTGATCGTGCTGCAGGGTGCCGGACGCGCCTTCTGCGCGGGTTACGACCTCAAGCACTTCGCCGAGCGCGACGGCGGGAATGCGGTGGCCCAGGACATGCCCTGGGACCCCATGGCCGACTACAAACTGATGAAGAGCTTCACGGACGATTTCATGGCCCTCTGGCGCAGCTACAAGCCCACCATCTGCCGCGTGCAGGGCTATGCGGCGGCGGGCGGCAGCGACATCGCCCTGTGCTGCGACATGGTGGTGATGGCCGAGGATGCGCGCATCGGCTACATGCCGGCCCGCGTGTGGGGCTGCCCCACGACGGCCATGTGGGTCTACCGGCTGGGCGCGGAACGGGCCAAGCGCATGCTGCTCACCGGCGACCTGGTCACCGGGCGGGAAGCCAAGGACATGGGCCTGGTGCTCGACGCAGTGCCCGAGGCGCACCTGGACGAGCGGGTGGATGCCCTGGCCCGGCGCATGGCCGGCGTGCCCAAGAATCAGCTCATGCTGCAGAAGCTGATGATCAACCAGGCGTTGGACAACATGGGGCTGGCCAACACGCAGATGATCGCCACCCTGTTCGACGGCATCACCCGGCATTCCCCCGAGGGCCGCTGGTTCAAGGAGCAAGCCGAGCGGCACGGCTTTCACGAGGCCGTGCGCCTGCGGGACAGCGGCGAGCCGCTCCCCGAGGGCAAGCGCCAGGGCGGCACGCTGTAGATGCAGTCCCAAAATTCGCCATGTCGTTGCGAGGAAAGCGAGCGATCTCGACGGGACCGGGCGGAAACCGCCTCCGGTGCGGTTGCATTGAGATGCTTCGCTGTGCCCGGCATGTCAAAGAGCGGCGCATTCGATTGTTCAGGCAGCTTCCCGTCTCCGGCCGCGGCCCCTCCGGCGGTGGTGCACCTCGGCAACCCGATTCCTGTTCCGAATTGAGTACATATGAAAACACCCGGAATGCGGGTGCATTCCGGGTGTCGGGACAGCGGGGCAATGCCCCGGACGCAAGCGCCCGGAAAATTGCATGAGACATGCGCCCCCGGAGCAATGCCGGAGGCGGAAGGAAAACCCTTACTCGTGCGGCGTGTCGGCCCAGATGCCGCCACGCAGTTTGGCCCGAGCTTCCATGGCCCCCGCGTTCACGATGGGTGGCACACGGGTATCGGAGGACCGCACGTTGTGGCAGTCCTCACAAGCGTTGGTGCCGCCGGAAACGGCATCCGACCCACCGTGGGTCTGGTCGACGACCGCGCTGGTCACCGGATCCGTATACACTTTCGCATTCGTTGCGTTCGCACCGCTGAGGAATTCCCAGGTGCTGATGCCGGGCTGGAACAGGTACAGCCGCACCGGCGGAACCTGGCTCCAGTCGGGCAGCGGGAAGGTGCCCGACGCCGCCCCGCCCACCGTGGCGGCATCCACCGCGACGATGTCCGCACCGCTCGCTGCGGCGCTACCAACACCCAACGTCTGGGGGAAAGAGACGTAGTGGTCGCGCGTGGTATATTCCCACAAGTGCACCTCGAAGCCCACGTCGTACTGGTTCCCCGCCACAAAGGCCACATCGTCTGCGTTGCCGGTGTTTATGGCGCGTTGCATCTGCACGTGCCAGATACCCAGGTTGCCGTCGGCGGATTCGGGATTGAACTGGGTCCCGTATGAAGTGATGTCGGCATGGCTGCCCCCGCCAGCCGCCAGAATCCTGCGAGGAACGAAGTCCCCTTCCGAGGGCGTGTAGCCCGCCGTCACGGCGTCGGCATAGGCCATCACCACCGGGTTCGGCGACAGGGAGCCCAACTGGGCCGCGTTGGCGTTGACGAAGTAGTAGAACGGGGTCAGCCAGAAGTTGTCCCATTTCGGCGCATAGCTGCCCCAGGTGGTAACGGGATCGAACACGAAGCTGGGGTTGCCTCCGGAAAGACTGTTCGTCGAGAACACCCCGGCGCCGCTGTCGCCCTTGCGGCCGCCGTCGTCGGTGCCTGCGGCATTGGTGAACGTCTTGGCCAGGATGTTCTGGTCATCGGCCCGCGCGATGGGGTTGCTGCGCGCGGCGCGCCAGTGCCAGAGGTCCAGCACGGGCGTATTTTCCGTGAGGGTATTGGTTTCGGCCAGATTCACGTATTTCGTGTCCTCACCGTCCGTGTCTTCCCATTCCGGCATGTGGCGCAGATCGTTGTGGCAGGTCAGGAAGCAGCCGAACTTGCCGAAGTTGGTCACGTTTGCCGTGGCGCTCGGGTCGTTGACCATGATCGACGTACGCTGCTCGTAGATCGTCGAATTCAGGTCCGTCTCGCCCTGCAGTTCGTCCTGGTCGATGGTGGACTGCGCATCGCGGCGGTCGCCGCCTTCCTGGCGCCAGGCGCCGTTGGTGTAGCGGTAGTAGTCGTGACGCTTACCCTCGTTACCGCGGTAGGATACGCGCCAGAAAAAGGTGTTGGAGTTGTAGGCCGCCTGAACATCGTAGGCCAGGATGTAGCCGCCCAGTCCCCCACCGCCGGAATGTCCGGAGAGCGCGGGCGCCGCGGGTAGCGCACTGTCTCCGGCGTCCCCCTTGGCGCCATTGGTGCCGTCCGCACCGTTCTTGCCGTCGCTTCCCTTTTCGCCCGCGCAGCCGAATATCAGCACGCTCGCAGCGAAGATGCTCAACAGCAGCAACAATCGTTTCAACATGGCCATCTCCTAACAGGAATTTGCATCAACGCAGGAACTCTGCTTTACAGGGCAGCGAGGATGGGAGTGGATGTATCGACCGTGCCGCCTGGCACCGATTCCCATGCGCCATTTCCGCCGGATACACCCCTTCCAATGCGCGCAACGACCTCTTCCTGCCTTCCCCCAATAAGCATTCCGGCGTATTTATGGTAAGCCGATAAGCACCGCCACGCCTTGACCTGGGTCATGTTCAGCCCAGCCCGCAAGAAAATTTCTCCACACTCAGCACGGGGTTGCACCTGCATGCCGCGCGGGGGCGGCTCGACCAGCCGCGGCGCAGGGTCATGCGCGGCTGAAACGGATGGTCAGGCGCGGCGGAATTGGGTAGGGTGGGGCAGGCGCCGCCGCCACGGCGTCCTATCGTCAACCCCCTCATGCTGGAGAGGACAAGCCCCCATGACCGTCAGGGATCAAGTGCATTTCTGGCCCAATGGCGCCCGGTTGGCGCTGTCGTTCGTCGTCAACGTGGAGGAGGGCGCGGAGTACAATCCGCTGGAGGGCGATTCGCTGTCCGAATCGGTCGACGAGACGGGCGCCCACCTGGGCAAGGGCCTGCGCAACGTGACCAACGAGACCAACTACCAGTACGGCCTGCGCGAGGGCGGCCCGCGCATCCTGCGCCTGTTCGAAAAGCACGGCATCCACGCCACCTACACCGCCGCGGCGCTGGCCCTGGAGCGCGCCCCGGAGCTGACCAAGGGCATCGTGGCCGGCGGGCATGAGATCTGCGCCCACGGCTACCGTTGGATCCACCAGTTCCGCATGGACCCCGAGACCGAGCGCAAGTTCATCCGCGACGCGGCCGACTCCATCCAGCAGAGCACCGGCACGCGGCCGGTGGGCTGGCTCTCGCGCTATTTCTGCTCCCCCCACACCCGCCGCCTGCTGGCCGAGGAGGGCTTCGACTATCACATGGACGACCTCAGCTCCGACCAGCCCTTCTGGGACGCCATCGGCAAGCGCTGGATGCTGGTGTTGCCCTACGCCATGGACACCAACGACTTCAAGCTGTGGCAGGAGCCGGCCATTTCCATGGAGCAGTGGAAGACCTACGCCATCGACACGTTCAACTGGCTGCACTACGAGGGCAAGCAGATGCCGCGCATGATGAGCATCGGCCTGCACCAGCGCATCATCGGCCGCCCCGGGCGCATTCCGCACCTGGAGGCCGTCATCAGGCACGCCCGCAAGTTCCCGGACGTGTGGATCGCCACCCGCAAGGACATCGCCGACTGGTGGCGGGAGAAGCGCCCGCCGGTGTGAACCGCGGCGCCGGAGACCTCGGCCGCAGCCCGCCCGCCGCGGAACGGGATCGACCGCGCGGGTGACTGCGCGCTGCGTCGCAAAGGGCTGTTCCGCGTGATGGCTGCGCCGCCGTGCTCCCCCTGCCCCTGCCCGATGCCGGCCCACGGGGCGGCGTCCGCCGTGCCCTTCGTCACCCACGCCGCCGCTTGCGCGTGACCCCTGCCGGCCTTCTCGCTCAGCGCTCCGCGTCCAAATCCGCTTCAATGCGTACTCTCCGGCGCACGGCGCGCTCAAAGCGGCCAATACGGCCATTTTGCGGCGCACATAGCGGCGCAAATCCGCGCTATGATTGTCCACTGGGAGTCCTGCGGCCAATGGGCGGGGACACCGGAAAAATGAGGGGGGCAAGAAACCTAGCAAGTGAGGCTGTTATGAAGTCACGTGGAAGTCTGGGTTTTGCAGTGCTGTTGATGGCGTTGTTCGTTGTGGCCGCGTGTTCGCCGGCCACGCTGGGCGATGTGAAGGCGACCGCGAAGAAGGCGCCGCTGAATCCCGAGAGCTACGGCAGCGCGGAAGTGGTGTCGAGCGGCGACAACCTGGATGTGACGCTCGTGTTCCCCACGGGCGACCGCTGCCAGGGCAGCTTCAAGCTGGCCGAGACGACCATGGGTTTCGTCGTGTACGGGACGCCCAGCCTGGTCTATCGCGGCACCTGGGCCGCCACCCAATCCCCCGCCTGCCAGGAAGCGCTGGGCAATCCCGGCAGCCAGCAACGCAAGTTGACGATCTTCGAGGAGAACCGCGGCGATCGCCAGATGGCGATCTGCAATGAAGATCCGGGCAAGCTGGTCTGCTTGAAGGGCCGCGTGTACTTCATCCCCGTGAAAAGCTAGTCCCGCCCGCTCTCGCGCGGGGTGCCCACGGTGCCCCGCGTGTCCCCCCGCCGGGGCGCTCCCCGCATTCCGCTGCACCCTTCCGTCGTTGCTTTCGATTTCGTAGCAATTGCGCAGGCTTTGCCTCCGCGCGCCCAACGCCGCCATTGCCGACGAGTGCGCGGATGTGTTTGGATCAACCAACGCACCACGCGCCACCCCTGCAGGGAGTGTCGTCCATGCGCAGCGCGCTCGCCCAGCATGTGCTCAGGGCCGTCTACGACCGCAAGGCGCCGGCCTATGACCTGCACCACGGTCTGCTGACGTTGCACGCGGACGAGCGCGGGCGGCGGCTGGTGGTGCGGCACGCCGTGGCCGAGGGCGACCGGGTGCTCGATGCGGGCGGGGGTACGGGCGCCACGGCCCTGCTGGCCGCGCGCAAGGTGGGGCCCAAGGGCCGCGTGGTGCTGCTGGACTTTTCCGAGGGCATGCTGTTCCAGGCCCGCCGCAAGGCCCACGCCGCGGGGCTGGCCGAGCGCATGGACTTCCGCGTGGGCAACATGCTCGACCTGCCCTTCGAGGAGGCGAGCTTTGATGCCGTGCTCTCCACCTACAGCCTGTGCCCGCTGGGCGATCCGGTGGAAGGGGTGATGGGCCTTTACCGCGTGTTGTGCCCGGGAGGGTTGCTGGGCGTGGCCCATTCCGCCGAGCCTGCAAATCCGCTCCTGAGGCGCCTGGCCGGCTGGGTGGAAGCGGCCGCCTGGCGCTTTCCCGCCCTGAGCATGGGCTGCCGCGCCGTGGATACCCTCCCGGCCCTGGAAGCCGCCGACGCCGAGCTGGAATTCCGCGCCACCATCGGCGTGCCCCTCTGGCCCTTCATCGTCTACGTGGTACGCAAACCGGAACAGGCGGCGTGAGCGCGGCGGCTCCGCCCCCACACCCCCGGCAGGGAATGGGATTCCCTGCACCCTGTCCGCAATCTTCAATCTTCATTGCTGGCGGCATGCCTGGGCATAGCCCAGGCATGCCGCCCTATCAGGGGGCGCGGGGGAGCCTCGCTCCCACGCAATCTGCTGATCTGTCGAATGAAATTCCCTACGGCAGCACCCCATGTCTCATCGTCGGTTTGGGGGGTTCGACGCGGCGGGATAGAGCCAACTCCAGGGCCTCGATGAGGCGGGGGCGGGTTTCGCGGGGGTCGATCACGTCGTCCACGTTGAAGCCGCCCGCGGCCGGATAGGGGCCGCAGTAGTCCAGGAACTGCTGTTCCAGGGCCGCCTTGACCTGCTCGTAGTTGCCGGCTTCCTTGGCCGCGGCCAGCTCGTGGGGATAGGCGGCCAGCACGCCGCTTTCCACGGGCAGGGAGCCGAAGTCGGCGGTGGGCCAGGCCAGGGTGAGGGTCTGGCCGATGCCGTAGCCGCCCATCACGCCGCCGCCGAAGCCGAACATCTTGTGCACCACCACGGTGAACAGGGGCACCTGGGCCCAGGCCAGGGCATTGGCCGCGGCCAGGCCGTAGCGCAGGGCGCCCTCCTTTTCCGACTCCGGCCCGGTCATCACGCCGGGCACGTCGGAGAAGGTCACCAGGGGCACATGATAGGCCGAGCACAGGTCGATGAAGTGCCGCGCCTTCTGCGCCGCCTTGGCCGTGATGGCTCCGGCATAGACCTTGGGCTGGTTGGCGATCACGCCCACCGGATGCCCGTTGAGCCGGGCGAAGCCCACGATGATCATCCCGGCGTAGTCGGGCTTGATCTCGAAGAAGCTGCCGCGATCCACCACCGCGCGCACGATGCGCTTCATGTCGTAGGGCCGCTTGATGTTCTCCGGCAGGATGGTCAGCAGCTCCTCGTCCATGCGCTGGGGGTCGTCGCTGGGCACGATGCTGGGGGGATACTGCCAGGCGTTGCCGGGCAGGTAGCCCAGGTAGGCCTTGCACATGCGGATGGCGTCCTCGTCGTCCTCGGCCTCGTTGTCGGCCAGGCCGGAGATGCGGCAGTGGATGTCCGTGCCGCCCAGCTCCTCCTTGGTGACGGTCTTTTTCAGCGCGCTCATCACGATGGGCGGCCCGCCGGCGGCCATCATGCCGTAGCCCTTGACCATGATGATGAACTCCAGGCCCGAGGCCACCAGCGACGAGTCGCCGGCCGAGGGGCCCATCACCACGCCCACCTGGGGCGAGATGCCCGACATGCGCGCGATCCCCAGGTGCAGGTAGATGGGCGGCATGCCCTCGGCGATGAACTCCTCCGCCCGCGCCCCGGCGCCGTCCAGCAGCCACACCAGCGGCACGCGCTCGCGGGTGGCGATCTCCACCATGCGCACCTTCTTGGCCATGCCCACGGTACCCAGGGAGCCGCCCAGCACCGTAAAGTCCTCGGCCACCACCCCGGCCCGGCGCCCGTCGATGCGCCCGAAGCCGGCGATCACCCCGTCGGCCGGGGTGGCGCGGGCGTTCATCTCCGCGCGGTGCGTGGCATGGGTGGCCAGCAGGCCGTACTCGCGGAAGGTGCCGCGATCCATCAGCAGCTCCACGCGCTCGCGCGCGGTGAGCTTGCCCGCCTTGCGCTGCCGGGCAATGCGCTCCGGCCCGCCCATCTGCCGCCCCGCTTCGCGGCGCTGCATCAGGTCGTCGATCATCTCTTTCATGCTGGCCATGGGTCTGTCCCGTTGATGTGTTGTCCGTGCGTGTCGATGGTGCCGTCCGCCCCGTGTGACGCCCTTCCCTCAGAACCCTGTGGGCCAGTTGGCCAGCCGGTGCTCGCCGATGGAGCCGTGCTTGTGGCAGGCCACGTCCAGGGTGCGGCAAATGTATTTGCGCGTGTCCCGCGGGTCGATCACGTCGTCGATGAAATTGCGCGCCGCCGCCTTGTAGGGCGAGGACTCGAAGGCCCAGCGCTGTAGCAGTTCCTGCCGCGCCGCGGCCGGATCGTCCGCCTCGGCCAGCTCGCGGTGGTAGACCACGTTGATGCCCACTTCCGGGCCGGTGAAGTTGATGTCGGCGCTGGGCCAGGCCACCAGGAAGTCGTTGCCCATGCCGTAGCCGCACATGTTGAAGAAGGCCGCGCCGATGCTTTTGCGAACGATCACGGAAATCTTGGGCACCGTGCTCCACAGCAGCGCCTGGCGCCAGACCATGATCTTGGTGGGCATGCGCTGCCGCTCGGCCTTGGTGCCGATGTAGAAGCCCGGCACGTCGTGCAGGAAGATCAGCGGCACGTTGAAGCTGTCGCACAGGCAGATGAAGTCCGTGGCCTTGTCGGCCTCGTTGGGGCCGCTGGAGCCGGCGGCGTGCAGGGGCTGGCTGGCCACGATGCCCACCACGCGCCCGTTGCAGCGCGCCAGGGCCGTGAGCAGCGCCGGGCCGAACTCGGCCTTGAGCTCCAGGAAGCGCCCCTCGTCCACCAGCGCCGCGATCAGCTTGCGCATGTCGTAGGCGCGGCGCATGCGCGTGGGCACGAT
>JACQHH010000202.1 GCA_016199125.1 Candidatus Lambdaproteobacteria bacterium | reverse complement strand
GTGCCAACCTGCTTCATCCGCTTCTTTCCTTCCTTCTGCTTCTCCAGCAGCTTGCGCTTGCGCGTCACATCGCCGCCGTAGCACTTGGCGGTCACGTTCTTGCGCATGGCGCTCACCGTTTCACGGGCGATGATCTTGGAGCCGATGGCCGCCTGGATGGCCACCTCGAACATCTGTCGCGGGATGTGCTTGCGTAGCCGCGAGACCAGTTCGCGGCCGCGGTAGGGCGATTTTTCCCGCGGCACGATGAGGGACAGCGCGTCGACCGGCTCGCCGTTGAGCAGAATCTCCAGCTTGACCATGTCCCCACGCCGGAAGCCGATGGGCTCGTAGTCGAAGGAGCCATACCCTTTGGTCCCGGATTTGAGCTTGTCGTGGAAGTCCAGGATCACCTCGTTCATGGGGAACTCGTAGTCCAGCATCACGCGCTTTTCGTCCAGGTAATGCATGCCCTTTTGTTCGCCGCGGCGCTCCTGGGCCAGCTTCATGATGTTGCCCACGTACTCCACCGGAACGATGATGTGGCCCTTGATGTAGGGCTCGGCGATGTAGTCGATGCGGGTCGGCGGCGGCAGCAGGTTGGGGTTCTCCACGCGCACCACGTCGCCGTTGACCAAGTGCACCTCGTAAACCACCGTGGGCGCCGTGGTGATCAACGAGATGCCCATTTCCCGCTCCAGGCGTTCCTGCACGATCTCCATGTGCAACTGCCCCAGGAACTTGCAGCGGAAGCCGAAGCCCAGCGCCGCCGAGCTTTCCGGCTCGTAAGAAAGCGCCGCGTCGTTGAGGGCCAGCTTTTCCAGCGCGGCCTTGAGGTCGTCGAATTCCTGGCCGTCGGCCGGATAGAGCCCGCTGAACACCATGGGCTTCACCTTGGCATAGCCCACCAGGGGCTGGGCTGCGGGACGCTGGGCCAAGGTCAGCGTATCGCCCACCGTGGCGTCGTGGATGACCTTGATCGCCGCCGACAGATAGCCCACCTCGCCGGTGGTCAGCTCCTGGAGTTCGCTGCGGTTGGGCGTGAAGCGCCCGATGGACGCCACCTCGAAGGTCTTCCCGGTGGCCATGAAGCGGATGCGATCCCCCACGCGCACACTGCCGTTGACCACGCGGATGTTGACCATGACCCCCAGGTAGCTGTCGAACCAGGCGTCGAAGACCAGCGCCTGCAGCGGTGCGTCGGGATCGCCCTTGGGCGGCGGCACGCGCTGCACCACCTGCTCCATGATGTCCTCGATGCCGATGCCGTGCTTGGCGCTGGCGCGCACGGCGTCGTGGGCGTCCAGGCCAATGAAGGATTCGATCTCGTGGATCACCCGCTCGGGATCGGCGGCCGGCAGGTCGATCTTGTTGATCACCGGCACGATCTCCAGGTTCTGCTCCAGGGCCAGGTACACGTTGGCCATGGTCTGCGCCTCCACGCCCTGCACCGCATCCACCACCAGCAGCGCGCCTTCGCAGGCGGCCAGCGAGCGCGAGACCTCGTAGTTGAAGTCCACGTGTCCCGGAGTGTCGATCAGGTTCAACTCGTACTCGCGTCCGTCGCGGGCCACGTACTTGAGCG
Organism: Candidatus Lambdaproteobacteria bacterium; assembly: GCA_016199125.1. Classification (GTDB taxonomy): domain Bacteria; phylum SAR324; class SAR324; order SAR324; family JACQKK01; genus JACQHH01. Next base: position 10,143 of record JACQHH010000202.1, on the reverse strand, counting down.
TCACCGTCTGCATCTTGATGGTGATGCCGCGCTCGCGTTCCAGCACCAGCGTGTCGAGCACCTGATCCTGCATCTCCCGCAGCGAGAGACCCCCGGTGGCTTCGATCAGCCGGTCGGCGAGAGTGGATTTCCCGTGGTCGATATGTGCGATGATGCAGAAATTGCGGATGGAGTCGATCCGGGTCACGAGCGTAAAATGTCGCGGAGGCGGGTGGAATCTACGGCAATGCTTGGCCGGGAGGCTGATCTCTGTAAATTGAAACAGTTCATCGTATCAGGTTCCCGCGTCTCTGAACAACGGATTCCTCCGGGGCGTCGCCACGGCGACCCTCGGCTCACGGCGCCGCGCGCCCCCCTTGCATGCCGGTGCAACGCTTGAGCAGCGCCATCCAGTTTGCCCTGCTGTACCAGCGCCAGACCCTGGTCTGCGCTTGGGTGGTCTCGCGGGAGGTCAGGCCCTGGCTGCTGGAGTTGGCCGACGGAGAGCGCCTCACCGCGCACCCCAACCGCCTGCTGCACACCTGGCAGGCCGAGGCGGAAGCCGGCGCGGCGCCGCGCGACGTGCTGGCACGCCACGAGCGGGACTGGCCCGCGCTGGGCGAGGCGCTGGCCGCCACGGCTGCGGCGCGCCTGCCCGCCGAGCAGCCCCTGGCCTTCGCCCAGGCCGCCCGCGCGGTGCTGGGCGATGCAGCCGATCCCTGGGCGCAGGCCAATCTGCTGCGCGCCATGCTCTCCGACCGTCGCCGCTTCCGCCATGAGGGCGGCGCCGGACACAGCTTCGTCCGGCGCGGGGCGGAGGCCCTGCGTGCGCACGATGCGGCCGCCGCGGAGGAAGCCGCCCGGGCCGCCTGGCTGGAGCGCGCCCTGGCCTGGTGCGAGGCGGCCCAGCGCGGCGCCACCCCGCCGCCCTGCCCCCAGGGGCTGGCCGAGGCGCTGGAATCGCTGCTGGCCGAGCAGCGCCAGTCGCCCCATTGGGCCACCCTGGCCAAGCCGCTGCGCCTCACGGCGGCGCGGCAGGAGGAGTTGCAGCTCACGCTCCAGCGCCTGCTGGTGACCGCCGGTGCCTGGGGCGACTGGCCGCGCATCTGGCTGCGCGCGGCCGGGGTGTCCCCAGCGTTCGACCCGGCCGTGCTGGAGGCCGCCCGGCGCGAAGCAGAGCGGCCCGTTTCCACGGCCGGCCGCCGCGACGAGACCGCGTGGGTCACCTACACCATCGATGCCGCCCGCACCTTCGACTACGACGACGCCTTTTCGATCGTCGAGACGCGCGCCGGCGGGCTGCTGGTGGCGGTGCACATCGCCGAGCCGTTCCCGGACTGGGCGCCGGGCCACGTGCTGTTCGACGAGGCCGCGCGGCGCATCTCCTCCGTGTACACCGACGACGCCATCTACCCCATGCTGCCGGAGAGCCTGTCCCATGGCCGTCTGTCGCTGGTGCGGGGTCAGCCGCGGGAGGCACTGACCTTCCTCCTGCGCATCGATGGCGGGCCGGGCGAGCTGGTGGAGCTGCGCCGCGGCGTGGTCGCCGTCGCCGACAACCTGGCCTACGACGCGGCCGAGCGCCTGATCGCGGCTCAACCGGACACCTGGGGGCGCCTGGCCGTGCTGTGCGACGAGATGCGCCGCTGGCGCCGCGCGCACGGCGCCATGGTCGCCGAGGCGCGTGACGTGAGCGTGGATTGCAGCGATCCCGCGCACCTGGCGCTGATCGAACGCAACCGCGACGAATCGGCCAGCCGTGTCGTGGAGGAGCTGTCCATTGCCACCAACCGCGTGTCCGGCGCCTATTGCCGGCGCGAGGGCCTGCCGGCGCTGTACCGTGTGCAGCGCCCCCCGTCCCGCACCGCCGCCGGGCGCAGCGCGCAGCGCGAGGGGACGCGGTCGGGGGCGGCCTCGGGTGCGGCGCGCTTCTCGCTGCAGGGGGGGCCGCACATGGGCCTGGCCTGCGAGCGCTATGTGCAGACCACGTCGCCCATCCGCCGCTTCGCCGACCTGGTGATGCAGCGCCAGATCGCCGAGCACGCCGTCGCGGGACGCATGACGTATACCGACACCGCGCAGCTCAAGGGTTGGCTGGAACGGGCGGAGGAGCGCATGGGGGCCTATGCGGAGGCGGAGCGCCGCAGCGCCGAACACTGGAAACGGCGCTACCTGGCCCAGCATCCGGGGCTGATCGTGCCGGGGGAAGTGCGCGAGATCCACGACGATGGCGGGGCGCGCATCTGGCTCACCGGGCTGCAGATGGCCGTGGAAGGCCGCCTGCCGTCCGGCGCGTCGAGCGGCGAGGTGTTTCGCTTCGAGGTGCAGAGCGTCGACGAGGACCGCCAGCAGGTGCAGGTGCGCCCGGCGCCCTGAGCGCCACGGGGGCACCCGGCACGCTGCGTGGCACCGGGGCCTCCATCGCGCCGCCGTGCGGGAAGCGCGGAGAGTCGCTGGCCCGCGGGGTGGGCGGCAGCGGCGCGCCGCGTCACTCGGCCGAGCTCGACTCCCGCGGGGCCTCCTGCACCGCCTCCGTGTCCACCGTGGCCCCGGCCGTCTCGTTGAGCAGGCGCCAAGCAATGGCCCCCGGGTTGTCCACCACGGCATTGCCATCCACGTTGACGATCACATTGTGCTTGAGGGCGTGGAAGTATGCCTCGCGCAAGGCCGGGTCGTCGTACAGCAGGGATGCCCTGAACTTGCTCACGTAGATCAGCACCATGCGCGGCACGCCGCGAAACGCCGCATCCTTGCGCGCGATCAGGCCCACCGCCTCGCGCAGCGACAGCGTGGGAGGCAGGATCACGTAGTCGTGGACGGTGCCCAGCGCCGTTCCGGCGCGCTCGTCGATCCAGGCCCCCAACGCCGCGGCGTCCAGGGGCTGCTTGGCGTAGTCCAGGTGCATGCGCTCGGTGAGCTCCGGATGCGACTGGCTGAAGTTGAAATGCAGCAGCCGGTAGAACTCCGCAATCGCGGGCTGCACGTTGGGCAGGGCCCGGGCGCCCGGGGAGCGCGGATCCAACGGAACACAGTAGCCGCGCACGAACTGCCGGCTGAGGAAGCGCCGGTACACCGCGCGGTTGAGATAGATGCCCTGCAAGCGTTGCGGCGACAACTGCATCAGCTCGGCCAGCAGGCCCTTGGCATCCTGATAGGAGGCCAGCATCCGACGCGATTCGGGGATAAACACGTTCAGCAGCAGCTCCTTGCGCGCGGGCATGAAGCGCTCGCGAATGCGCCGGGGAAGATCCGCCAGCTCGGCTTCCATGATCGCCTGGCGCTCGGCCAAGGCCCGGGCGGAGGCGCGCAGGCGCCGCTTGCGCGCGGCCAGCCGCCGCAGGGTCTCGCCACGCTCCCGCACCTCGCTGCACCGCTTCAGGTCGCGTCGGGCCTGGCGCAACGCGGGCAGGTCGGGTCCGAATGCCTTGAGTTGCTCCTGCAACGCGGTCAGCACGTCGACCTGCTCGTGGTAGCGCGACTGAGCCGACTCGGCGGCCTGTGCGTCCTGATTCGCCAGGGACAGGGGAAACGGCGGCGGCTCCACCTTGGCGCGCGCCTGCAGGGCCACCACATGGGCGCGCTCCAGGCGCAGGTTGTGCAACCCGCCCACCACACGCTGCTGGCTCAGCAGCAGCTTTTCCAGATTGTCCATGTCCTGCCGCGCCTTGGACACCGTGCCGTCGAAGGAGCGAATGACCTCCGCCAGCTTGGCGGCGGCTTCCTGGATGCGCTTGAATACGGCTTCCGGCGCGCCCTGGGCCGTTTCGGCGGCGAGTGTCGCATAGCGCTTGCGCACGCGCGCCACTCCGCTGGCAAACGTCGTGCTGCCGATGGCCTGGGCGTTGTTCAGCCGCTCCAGACGCTGCACAAGCTGCTCGTGCTCGCCCTGGGCCGTTGCAGCCTGCGAATCCAGCCGCCGCAGATAGCTCATCAGCGCCGCCGCATCCTGGCGCTTGAGCCCGGCCACGCGCTGCTCCAGGTTGGGCGGCGTGCGGCCGGCGATCACCGCAAGCTGGTTCTGCTGACGCAGTTGTTGCCAGTAGCGGTGCGCCTGCTGCGTGCGCCGCAGCGCCTCCTCCAGATCGCCCAGCCGCTCGGCCGTTTCCACGACGCGCTGGGTCGCGATGCCGGCGGCGCGCTCGAACTTGCGGGTCTCGGCCTCCAGGGCGCGCTCGGCAAATCCGCACAGCTCGCTGTCCAGCAGATTCTCCGTCTGCTCCCCGTCCGGTTCCAGCCACTGGCGGTGCGGCTCGGCGGGCAGCACGATGCTGGGCAGGACGCCGCGTACATGCTCCAGCATCTGGTCCGTGGCGGTCTCATACTGGCCGATCAGGGCCTGGCGGTCGGAAACGAATTGCGCGTAGCGCGCCCGATAGGCTTCGCGCTCCTGCTTTTCGATCGCCAGGAACGCCGGGGAGCCTTCGTTGTCGATGGCCGCCACCTCGCCCGCCAGCGTGTCCGCCTCGGCCTTGGCCCGGGCGCGCTGCTGGTCGAAGTAGGGCAGAATGGCCGCAGGGTCGTGTCCGCGGCTGCCCTGCTCCCGCGCATAATGATCGGCCAGCGCGAGCTGCTCTTCCAGGAACACGGCAAAGCGGTAGTCCATGCGCTCGAACAGGCGCTGGTTTTCGGGTTGCGCGAACAGATCGGCACAGGCGAGGCTGGGGAAAAAATACTCGGCGTCGTTCTGCGCACGGTCGGCGGCGGTGGCGAAGAACACGAAATCCGGACGCTTGCCCGCGGGAATCGTGGGGCCGTAGGCGCCCCGCTTGAAATCGGCCAGCCATTTGGCCACCATGCCCGCCTCGATGCAGCTCTGCATTTTCCTGAAGAAGGCCGCATCGCCCTCGCCCACGTTGTCGAAGTTGCGCTGGAATTCATGCCCAATGAACTGCACCAGCGTCTTGAGCTCCATGTAGGCGGCGTTGAGCGCCTCCGGGCTCACCTGGGCCAAGGCGAGACCGGGCGTATCCATCCATTCCGAGACCACGGGCAGGCTGTGGGTGATGTCGTCCAGGCGCAGGCCCTGGGTGCCCTTGACCCGGGCAATCTCCCGCAACTGCGTGAGCAGTGCATGAAAGTGCTCCTGAAAGCGCTGGGCGGTGCGGTCGTAGGCCAGCATGGATTGCGGCGTATCGCACAAGTAGTGGAAGGCGTCGCGCTCGATGAACCGCTCCAGGGCGAAGCGCCGCAACAGCTTCACCGTCTGACCGGCCATGGGGCCCACCGAGGCTACCGTCATCCGGCCCGCGAACAGCTCGAGCTTGCGGTTCTGCTCGGCATGCCGGCGGATCCAGTAGCCGAAGTACGCATTCTGCAGCGCCAGGTGCAGCGGGGTGATGCGCAGTCCCTCCGGCGGCGGCAGCATGACCCCTTCAATGGCCAGCACCCTGGGCACGGGCGCCTGGCCCTCCGCGGCGGCGGCGGACGAGGCCGGCGCGACCGCGCCGGCTGGAGCGGGGAGCGCAGCGGCGGTGGCGGCCGGGCCGCGGGCCGCGGCGGGCGGCGCCGATGCACCGGCCCCCGAGGCGCGATCGCCCGCACGCCCCTCGCCGTTGCCGGCCGGGGGCGCCGTGTCGACGATGCGCAGGGCGCGCAGATCGCTGAAGGTGATTTCGCCATCCTTGCGGCGACGCATGAAGGTGATGCGTCCGCTCTGGCAGTTGATGCGCAGGCTCTTGATGCCCGCCAGCATGATGGCCCGGGCCGGATCGCCCGGCGTGCGCTGCACGATGCCCTTGAGCTCGTTCAGCCGCATGGCCCGCGTGTCCAATCCCAGCTTGGCAAAGTTCCGCGCCAGGATCGTGCGCTCCCCGGTCAGGATGCCGTGAAAGTCACGCGCGGGCGCCGAGGGCAATTGCACGTCGAGGATGGCCTCCAGAGGCAACTCGATCACGTGCACCGCCTCGCGCCGCGCGCCGGCGGACTCCTCGCGGTAGACCGGCTCGCAGCCGAACACGGGGTGCAGGCGCCGCAGGCTGGCCGGCGTGCAGACCACGGGCGCCTCCTGGCCGTCCAACCTGATACGGATCTTCTGGAAAAACGGCTCGTCCAGCGTGCGCTCGTTCAGCTCCGGCGGCCCTTTGAATTCCAGGGGCAGCTCCTCGGACGTGGTCACGCTGATCGTTCCGCGCGGGTCGTCATAGACGAACCCCAGTTGCCGTCCCCCTTCGCCGAGCAGACGCTGCAGATGGGACACGACCTTTTCGCGCGGGCCGCTGAAGTAGATGGGCGCGGCGGGATAGGCGGCCTGCACCTGGAGCAGACCGTCGAGGAATGCCGGAAACTCCGCGAAATCGGCATAAAGCTCGACGATGACCGCGAACAGCGGCTCGTCGGAGGCCAGGATGCGCTCAATCAGGCGCGGGGCGCGGATGACGGTGCTGCCTTCCACGGCGAGCAACACGACCCGGCGCAACTGTGTGCGCAGATGATCGGGAATCTGGTGCTGCGGCTGAAGAATGGAATCCGGGTTGACCACCACCACACGACCGCCCTGGGAGCGGTCCAGGGCCGGCGCCTGACCCTGCAACAGACGCGCCCGGACCGCGCGGCCGATGGACGCCTGATCTTCCTTCGACAGCGGGATCAGTCCATAGTCGATTTCAAGCATGGTCAACTCGCCGCATCGCCGGGCGCAGGGGCGCCCCACACCCGATGTTCTAAGCGAGACCGCAGACCTGTTGTTCCCGCGTCGTCCTAAGGCACGCTGTCAGCAAGACCCAGCGCGCGTCGGGACTGCCCGTGGGCTTCATAGGAGCGCTTGTGGTGAGCCGGAAAAACATGCGCTGACAGGATACGCGCCTCCCGCCCACACAAATTAGGGATTTTGTGCCGGTGCGTCAAATGTCATTCCAGGTCATCCGCCGCGTGGATGAATTCATTTCAGCCCGCGTTACGCTGGAAGGCGCGCTTCATCGGCCGGCCCCAGAGGCAGCCCAGGCAGACCGCCGATGCGTGCGGAGCGGCCGCGCCTCGGCACGGTTGCGCACGCGTGGCGTGCTATGCTGTGCTGCTGCGGTCAACTTCAAGAATTCAATTCCGCGCGGCCGGGCCGGAGCCCGCCTGCGTCCCGCGTCGCTGCGGGGCGCCTGCCTCGCGCGCTTTGCTGGAGACCTACGCTCATGCGCGATTTCCAAGCGCCCGGCCGTTCGCTGGCCCTGGGCACCAACGGCATGGTGGCCACCAGCCACCCCCTGGCCACGCTGGCCGGGCTGGATGTGCTGCGGGGCGGTGGCAACGCCCTGGATGCGGCCGTGAGCGCGTGCGCCACGCAATGCGTGGTGGAGCCCATGTCCACGGGCATCGGCGGCGACTGCTTCGTGCTCTATCACGAGGCGGCCACCGGCACCCTGCACGGGCTCAATGCCAGCGGCCGCGCGCCGACGCGGGCCACCGCCGAGGCGATCCGCGCCCGCGGTCACCGGAGCATGCCCCTCTACAGCATCCTCAGCGTGACCGTGCCCGGGGCCGTCGACGGCTGGGCCGCCGCCCTGGCGCGCTTCGGACGCCGCAGCCTGGGCGATGCCCTGCAACCGGCCATCGCCTATGCCGAGGAGGGCTATCCGGTGACGCCCGTGGTGGCCTCGGCCTGGCAGCGCGCGGAGGCCCGGCTGCGGGAAAATCCCGCGGCGCGCAAAGCGCTGCTGGTGGGCGACAAGGCCCCGGTCATGGGCAGCCGGCACCGCCAACCCGACCTGGCCCGTACCCTGCGCACCATCGCCGGCCAGGGGCGCGCCGGGTTCTATGAAGGGCCGGTGGCCCAGGCCATCGTGCGAGCCAGCGACGAGCTGGACGGGCTGTTCACGCTGGAGGATTTCGCCGCGCAGCACGCGGAATGGGTGGAGCCCATCGAAACGGAGTATCGCGGCGTGCGCCTGCGGGAGATTCCGCCCAATGGGCAGGGCATCACGGCGCTGATGATGCTCAACATCCTGCGCCACGAGGACCTGGGGGCCAAGCCGCGGCTGGGCGCGGATCACGTGCACTGGCTGGCCGAAGCCTACAACCTGGCGGTGGCGGAGCGCGACCGCTTTGTGACCGACCCGCGGTTTCATGGCCCGCCCGTGGCGGCGCTGCTCTCGGATGACTATGCGGTGCGCCAGCATGCGCGGGTGAGCCCGCAGCGCGCGCTGCCGCATCCGGTGCCCTCCGGCCTGCCGGCGCACCGGGACACGGTGTATGTCAGCGTGGTGGATCGCGACGGCAACGCGGCCTCGTTCATCAACAGCCTGTTCCACAATTTCGGTAGCGGGCTGGTGGCCGGGGAGACGGGCGTGGTGCTGCACAACCGGGGCATCAGCTTCGTGCTCGACGAGGGCCACGACCGCTGCATCGCGCCGGGCAAGCGGCCCATGCACACCATCATTCCCGCCATGGGCTATCGCGGGGAGCAGCCCTGGCTGTGCTTCGGCGTGATGGGCGCGCATTACCAGCCCATGGGCCATGCCTACGTGCTGTCCAACGTGCTGGACTTCGGTCTGGACCTGCAGGAGGCCATCGACGCCCCGCGCTTTCTGCCCGAAGCCGGCAAGCTGGTGCTGGAACGCCACATGCCCGCCGCGACCCGCGAAGAGCTGCAACGGCGGGGTCATGCGGTGGCGGAAGCGCCCCTGCCCTGGGGCGGGGGGCAGGCCATCATGATTGACCGGGACGCGGGCACGCTCATCGGCGCGTCCGACCCGCGCAAGGACGGCTGCGCGCTGGGCTACTGAGGCGGAGCGGGTTGCGCACGAAGCCACAGCGCCGCAGGGCGCCGGCAATAGTCCGTGGCGCCTAGCCGCGCTTCACGCCGCCGCGGGGCAGATCCAGCCCCGGCTCGGAAAGCGGCTCGGCGGCGCCGCCGGCCGGCCGGTCTCCGCGCGCGTGCGGTTGCTCGCCCTCAAGCCTGTCGCCGCCCGTCGCCGGGTTGCCCTCCAGCGCGCGCACGGGCGCGCGTCCTTGCAGCACCCGGTTGAGCTTGCCGAAGATGCCCAGCAGGATGCTCATCTCGCGCCGGTCCGGCGCGATCCGTCGCAGCAGGTGCTTCACCGTATCCGGCAGGGGCCGTGGCGTGCCCTCATAGATGAAGCCGGAACGGCGCAGCACCTCGTCCGTCAGGCGGTCGAGCTGCAGCATGTCGCGCATGGGCGCCAGCTCCCGCGGCGCCTCGCCGAGCGCGGCCCAGTTGGGGCGGCTCAGCTCGTAAAGCGCCAGCAACACCGCCTGCGCCAGGTTCAGCGACGGATTGGCCTCGGCGGTGGGGATGCGCACCAGCCAGTGACACTGACTGATCTGCTCCTGGGTCAGCCCATGGTCTTCCGGCCCGAAGAGCAGGGCGGTGCGTCCGGGCGGCGCGGCGACATGCGCCTGCGCCCACTCGTGCAGCAACAGGTGGCGCGGCCGGTGCCGGCCATGCCGCGCGGTGAAGCCCACCACCTGCTGCATGTCGGCCAGGGCCTCATCCAGGGTCGCGTGCTCCGTGGCCTCGTGCAGCAGCTCCCCGGCCCAGCAGGCCGAGACGGCGGCCTGCACCGGGTCGTAGCGCGGCGGGGCCACCAGGTGCAGATTGGTGTAGCCCAGGTTGAGCATGGCGCGTGCCACGGCCCCCACGTTGAGGCTGTTGCCCGGCTCCACAAGCACCACGTGAATGCGGGCGTTGCGCGGATCGGGCGGCAGATGGCTGGGCACGGTCATGGGCGTTTCCCGGCGTGTCGGAGAGGATCGCCGCGCCTGCAAGCGCGGAACGCGGCGAGGCGAGGGCGGCCTGGGGTCAGCGTAGCCCGTCGCCGCGGGCCGGGCAAACGCCCCCAGGCAGGCCCGGGCGCGCCGCCGCGACGGATCGCGGTGCTGCCGCACGGGTCTTGTCTCGGGGGCGAGCCCCGCATATCATTAATTTCATCGTACACACCGGCTCGGGGACTGCGCTGCCCCGCAGCCCGAGACCCTTCGCGGAGCATCGGCACCATGCATTGCGACGGCAAGACCATCACGTTCGACCGCACGCTGTGGGTGCAGCACGGAGAGGTGGACGTGGAGCCTCGCGGCGATCAGGTGGCCGTGACCCCGCGCAATGATGATGCATTCCTCAAGATTTTCAATCACTTCGGACGAGTGCTGAAGCTGTTTGTGGTCGAGCAGGGGGCCTGGGTGGATGCGGACACGGGCCAAGCCCCTGGGGAAGTGGAC
>JACQHH010000194.1 GCA_016199125.1 Candidatus Lambdaproteobacteria bacterium | reverse complement strand
TGCCCACGTTGGGCTTGCCGACGATGGCCACCGCCAGCCCCTCGCGCAGCAGCCGTCCCTGGCCGGCGCCGCGCACCAGGGCCTGCAACCGGTCGCGGCCGTGCTGCAGCCGCCCCAGGATGTCGTCGCGCCGCGCGAAGACGACATCCTCCTCCGGGAAATCGATGCCCGCGGCCACCAGCGCGGCCACGTGCGCCACGTCGCCCTGCAAGGCGCGGATGGCCTCGTAGAGCCGCCCGCGCAGTTGATTGGCCGATGCCTGCAGCCCGAGCAGCGACCCGGCGCCCACGATGTCGCCCACGGCCTCGGCACGCGTGAGGTCGATGCGGCCGTTGAAGAAGGCGCGCTGCGTGAACTCTCCCGGCTGGGCCAGCCGCGCCCCGGCGGCACAGAGCAGCTCCAGCACGGTGCGCAGCACCATGGGCCCGCCGTGGCATTGCAGCTCCACCACGTCCTCGGCCGTGTACGAGTGCGGGGCCCGCATGCACACCGCCAGGGCCTCGTCGATCGGCGCGCCCTGGCGTTCGATCCAGCCGTGCAGCATCAGGTGGCTGGGCTGATCCGCCAGCGCGCGCGGCGCCGAAGGGCGAAACACCTGGGCCGCGATGGGCACGGCGCGGCTGCCGCTGAGGCGCACGATGCCCACGCCGCCCACGCCCGGCGGCGTGGCGATGGCCGCGATGGTGTCCTCGCTGCGATAGCGCATGCTCGCTCCCGGCATGCCGGCGCCCGTGCCGGACATGCATGGTTGAACCCTGCGCCGCCGGGCGCGGAATCAGTTGGGGCCGACGTTCAGGGCATCGATGTCATGGTCGAAAATCTCATGATACTGCTCCTGCAACAATGTTGTCGCGACCAGGGGTTCCGGATCGCGCATGTTCAGCTTCACCATGCGCTGCAGCAGGATGTTCGTGCGGATCAGCTCGATGGCCTCCGTCTTGTACGTCCGGTCGAAATCCCAGCAGCGGCGAATGGAGCGCGCCACGGCGATGGAATCCGCGCTGGCGTAGTACGCCGCGTGCAGGGCCTGGTTGACCCGCGTCGTATAGTGCTTGATCGTCTGCTGCCGCGCATCGTCGAACAGCCGTGCGGCCGCATCCAGCCGCGCGCGCGCGCAGGTCTGGTCCTGCGCCTGGCGCAGCCCGATCTGTCCGGTGCAGGCGCCCAGCAGCAGCGCGCCCGCCAGCAGCAGTGCCGCGGATGCGGGCGCAGACGCCGGGCGGCGCGCGCGCGGGCTTCCGCGGGCGATGGGCCGCCAGGCGGACTGCCCAGAAAATTGACGTGTCATGTCGCTTGCTCCCGATGGGGTATTGGCGTGATGGCCGGGCGCGCCTGCGCGCGCCCCGGCTTACCGGATCAGCTCCAGCACCTTGCCCGGAATCGTGTTGGCCTGTGCCAGCATGGCCGCGGACGCATCGAACAGAATGCGGTTCTTGGTGTAGGTCGTCAGCTCCTCGGCCACGTCCGCATCGCGGATCGTGGATTCGGCGGCCATCAGGTTTTCCGCGGTCACGCGCAGGGTGGCGATGTTCTTTTCCAGGTTGTTGCGCTGGAAGGCCCCCAGGCGCCCGCGGGCCAGAGTCAGCTCGTCCACGGCCGCGTCGGTGATCTTCAGCGTATCCGCGGCGCCCGCGGTGGTGCGCACGTCCACGTCGGCCAGGGAGCTGAATCCGCTGGCGTTGGTGACCTTGCGCCCCAGGAAGTTGGGCGACGAGAGCGGCAACGCCACCAGCGTGCTCTGGCCGGCGTTGGGCCCGGTCTGGAACGTCAGGGCATTGTTGGCCACGTTGATCGTGCCCGCGATGCCCGGCTGCGGCTGCCGCTCAAAGATGGGCCGGCCGTCGGGGCCTTCCTCGCCCACCGCCACCAGCGCGCCGATGTAGCGCACCTGCAGGCCGTCGGTATTTTCGCTGCCGGACTGACCGATCAGGAGCTGGCCCATGCCCCGTGCGATCTCGCCGCCGAGGCGGCCCTGCACGTCGGCCCCGAGCGTGGCGACCTCCAGGCCGCTGCCCGACTCCGAGAGCACACCGGCCACGTTGCTGCCCGCACGGAAGGTAGGCGCGGAGCCATATTCCCGATGCTGTACGTACAGCGTACCGGCGGGCGTCAGTGTGATGTCCAGGTTCAACCCGGCGCGCTCGGCCTCGCGCTTGAGCTTGCCCACCAGGCTGTTGGGCGTGTCGCCCTCGCTGGACTGCACCTGCGCGGTGCGCCCGCCCTCCTCCAGGGTCAGGGTCATCCCGGGCAGGTTGGACTCGGTGATCTCCGTGCCGCCTTCCATGTAAGCGCGGCTGGCCACCTGCTCGATCTCCACCTGGTAGCCCTGGATGGGGGAGGTCCTTGTGTACTGCGACGCCGAGACGAACGACAAGCCCGCCCCCGAGGCTCCGCCCGTGACCCCCGTGCTGCCATCGAGCAGATTGCGCCTCCCGAACTGGGACTCGCGCGAAATGCGGCTGATGGCATCGATGGCGTTGCTGATCTCCAACTGATCCGCTTCAAGCGCCGACTGGTCATTGGCCCCTACGTTGGAGGCGTGCAGGGCCAGTTGGCGCACGCGCACGAGCAGGTTGTTCACCTCGCTCAGCGACGCCTCGGTGGTCTGCACCATGGCCGTCGCCGATTCGGAGTTGGCAATGGCCTGATCGATCCCGGCGATCTGGCCGCGCAACTGCTCGGAAACCACCAGGCCGGCCGGGCTGTCGGCCGCGCGATTGATCTTGAAGCCCGACGCCAGGCGTTCCAGGGACTGCGCCAGCTTGCGGTCGTTCTCGGTGAGGTACCGCTGGCTGGACAGCGCGGCGATGTTGTTGTTGACTTTCAGACTCATGGCAACCTCCTTGTGGATTTCGGGACGCGCCGCACTCAGGCGAGTTCCCGTGTGACGCCGTGTGCCACCTCCATGGTCGAACCCGGTTGCGACCGCGGGCACGCCGCGGGCGACCCGCGCGGCACAACGCCTTGCGGGCACCGGCAACGGCTCCGGTCCTCGTCGTCTTAACGTCGATGCCGCCTGTCACCCCGGCATGCGGACGAACGTTCGCGTGGCAGCCCCCTGCGGGGCCCGATCCACCACATCCTGCGACCTGCGCCGCACCTCAATGCGATGCGGCAAGCTCTCTCCTGCCGGCCGCAGGACCTGCGGGGTCCCTCGGCGGCACTCCGGGCGACAGCGCGCCCGGCAATTTCTCTCGCCGGCGGCAGGACCTACGGGGTCCCTCGGCGGCATTCCGGGCGACACCGCGCCCGGCCATCTCTCTGGCGCCGGCCGCAGGACCTGCGGGGTCCCCCGGCGGCATTCCGGGCGACAGCGCGCCCGGCAAGCTCTCTCGGACCAGCCGCAGGACCTACGGGGTCCCCCGGCGGCATCCCGGGCGACACCGCGCCCGGCCATCTCTCTGGCGCCGGCCGCAGGACCTGCGGGGTCCC
>JACQHH010000198.1 GCA_016199125.1 Candidatus Lambdaproteobacteria bacterium | reverse complement strand
TTCTCGTGCTTGTTCCAGTAATAGGCCGCGCCCGAATCGCCCTTGGCCAGCAGCGCCCCCACCTCGCCATCCATCACGTCCTTGTCGAACTCGTCCACCAGGCGCACCTCGTAGCCCGGCACGACCGTGCCGGAGCTGCCGGGCTTGATGCTGTCCAGCCGGTTGGAGATGAAGATGTGCAGCATCTCCGTGGAGCCGATGCCGTCCAGGATGGGCGTGCCGAAATGCTGCTTCCAGCGCCTGAACAGGTCCGGCGGCAGCGCCTCGCCCGCCGAGACGGAAAAGCGCAGGTGCTTTAGCGTGGGCAGCTTGGACGGGGGACTGTTCTTGCCCTCCAGCCACGCTTCGTACAGGTTGAGCATGGCGTTGTAGAGCGTGGGCACGCCGTAGAACACCGTGGGCTTGAATTTGTCCAGCACGTCGAAAATCACGTCCGGGGCCGGCCGGGCGGGCTGCACCACGGCCCGCGCACCCACGGTCATGGGAAAATACAGGCTGTTGCCCAGCCCGTAGGCGAAGAAGAACTTGGCCGCCGAAAACGTCAGGTCGTTCTCGTTGAGCCCCAGCACCTGCCGGGTAAAGGTCTCGGTCACGTGCACCATGTCGTGGTGCAGGTGCACGGCCGCCTTGGGGTCGCCCGTGCTGCCGGAGGTGTACAGCCAGAAGGCCTGGTCGTCCGGAGACATGAGCACCGTGTCCAGCGCGGTGCTTTCGCTCTTGAGCAGCTCGTCCAGCGACGGCCGCCCGGCCGCGCTGCCGTTGGCGATCACGATGTGCCGCAGATGCGGCAACTGCTTCTGGATCGGCTCGATCTGCGGCCACAGCGCCGCATCCACGATCAGCACCCGCGCCCGGCTGTCGTTCAGGTAATAGAGATAGTCCTTGGAGGAGAGCATGGTGTTGACCGGCACCGAGATGGCCCCGATGCGGATGGCGCCCCAGAAACACACGGGGAACGCCAGGCTCTCCAGCATGAGCAGCATCACGCGGTGTTCCGGCTCCACGCCCAGCTTGCGCAGGGCGTGCCCCACCTGATTGGCCTTGGCGTGCAGCTCGCCATAGGTGAGCTGGTGGTCGCCGCAATACATGTAGGGCTTGCGGGCCCGCTCGGGCGTCTGGTTGGGCAGGATATAATAGTCCGCAACGTTGAATTGCTTGGGCAGGTCGATCTGCAGAGTCATGGCCGTTCTGTCGGTAGCGTTACGGGACGGTTGCGCCAGCAGGCAGAGGAAGGGACCGCCGCGGCGCCGCGTTGCCCGCCGCGCCTGCGGAGCCGATCGGAGCAGTTGCAGCCAGGCAACAGACCCTCCTCGATCGGACGAAACTTCCCTTCTATACACCGCGGGCCGGGGCAAGTCCACGTCGGCGGGCGCCTCCCGGGCGGCTGTCGCCGGACAGATAACCCGAGTGATAATAATGACTTGCCGGTGTCCTCGACGCGCGCACGGACGGCGCCGCCCGCCAGGGATGCGCCCGGCCGGCGCACGCGGCATAATGGTGCGGTGGCCCCTGTTGCTCCCGCCCGTTCCGGAGGCTCGATCATGTACACGCGTCTGGTGCTGTTCGACATCGACGGCACGCTGCTCACCACCAACGGCGACGCGGTGCGGGCCATGCTGCGCGCCTACGAGCGCGTGTACGGCACCCGTCCGGTCACCGACGGCTTCCTCATGGACGGCAAGACGGAGCTGCAGATCGTGCACGAGCTGCTGGCCGCCGCGGGTCTGGACGAGGCGCGCGTGACCGCCGGCCTGCCGCGCTTCTGGGCCAGTTACGTGGCCGAGCTGGAGCGCCGGCTCGCGCCCGAGCGCATCACGGTCTACCCGGGCGTGCGCCCGCTGCTGGCGGCGCTGCGCGCGCGGCCGGCCCTGCTGCTGGGTCTGCTCACGGGCAACATCGAGGGCTCGGCACGGCTCAAGCTGGCGCGCGCCGGACTGGACGGCTTTGCCGTGGGGGCCTACGGCGAGCATCACCGCGACCGCGCCGCGCTGCCGGCCCAGGCCGTGGCCGCGGCCCAGGCCTCCGTGGGCCGGCGCTTCACGGGCAAGGAGATCGTCGTGCTGGGCGACACGCCCAACGATGTACGCTGCGGACGCGACCTGGGCGTAACCACCATCGCCGTGGCCACGGGCCTCTACAGCCGCGCGGCCCTGGCAGCCGAGGCGCCGGACCACCTGTTCAACGACCTGGCCGATGTGCCGGCGGTGCTGGCCGCCATCGAGGGTCGCCCGGCGGGCGGTGGGGCGCATTCGTGAACGGCGGCAGGGGCTATCGCCGCAATGTGTGCGGGGTGATCGCCGACGCGCGGGAGGCACGGGTGCTGGTGTTCCGGCGGGCGGACCTGCTGCTGGGCGCGCAGGTCTGGCAGTTTCCCCAGGGCGGCCTGGAGCCTGACGAGGCGCCCCTGGCGGGCCTGCTGCGCGAGTTGCGCGAAGAGATCGGCACCGCCGACGTGACCGTGCTGCGCGCGGCGCCCCATCCCATCCGCTACGAGTTTCCAGCCGACGTGCTGGCGCGCGTGGCCCTGGCCGACCCGGCCAAGGCCGGCTACATCGGCCAGGAGCAGAACTGGTTCCTGGTGCGGCTCAACGGGGGCACCGAGGCCATCCATTTCGACCATCAGCCGGCCGAGTTCAATGCCTTCCGCTGGGTCACCCCCGCCGACGCCGTGACGCTGGTGGTGGAGTTCAAGACCGCCGCCTATCGCGCGGGACTGCGGGCGCTGGGCCTGCTGCCCTAGCGGGGACGTGCCGCGGCGCACGCGCGGGCCGCACTACGGCTTGACGGTGGGAGGCGGCAGGATGGTCAACCCCACGGCCGGCACCATGTTGCCGTAGAGCACGCTGTTTTCCGCTTCCATGTACACGTCCTGGCGCAACGGATCGGTCTCGTCCAGGTAGCGCCGCAACGTCTTGTCGGCCTGGTCCGGCTGGTTGAGCTGGCGATAGGCGAATTGCAGCCGGTCCAGCAGGATGGCCCGATAGGGCGAGACCAGCCCCGCGCCGGTTTCCAGCCAGTCGCGGGCCGCTTTCCAATCCCCCGCGCGCACGCTCAACCGCGAGATGCCCTCGATCAGCCCCGGGTCGCGCGGATGGAGGCGCAGTCCCTCCAGCAGCGTGCGCTGCGCTCCGGGATCGTCCTTGGCCAAGGACTGCGTTTCGGCCAGCAGCCGGTGGATGCGCCCGGCCGCTTCGCTGCTGGGCAGGAAGGGCGTCAACGTGGCGATGGCGTCGCCGTAGCGCTCCAGGCGCTGGGAGGCCGCCCCGGACAGATAGGCCCAGCGCCACGAGGGAGCGCTGCCCTGCAGCAGCGGCGCCAGCAGCCCCACGGCCCCGGCCGGATCGCCGCTGAGATAGGCGACGCGCGCGGCGGCGAAGGTGCGCACGGCGCGGTCGGCGTCGCCCGCCAGCAGCTCCAGCCTGGCCATGGCCGCGGGATAGTTGCCCTGCAGCGTGAGCAGGTCCACCGAAAGCAGCACGGCCGCGGCGTCGGCCGGCAGCTCCTTCAGGTAGGCGTCCAGCAGCGGCGTGGCCTCGGTGATGCGGCGCTGCTGGATCAGCCGCCGGATGCGCAGCAGGCGCACGCGCGGATAGCCCGGATCGCGGCGCAGGGCCTCGGCCAAGGCCTCGTCGCCCTGGAGCGGGCGGTTGAGCTGGTAAAGGGCCACGGCCCGCCAGAAGTGCCCCTCGGCGCTCAGCGGGGCCATCTCGCCGGTCAGCCTGAGCAGCTCCAGCGCCTCGGCGTATTGCCCCCCCAGCACCTGCATCCCGGCTTGCACCTCCATGGCCGGCTGATACGTGGGATAGTTCCGCCGCAGCAGGGCCAGGCGTTCGGCCGCCGCGGCCCGCTGGCCCTGGGCCTGCAGCATGCCGATGCGGATGAGCTGCTCCCGGGGTTGCAGCCCGCCGGCCGCCTCGATGCGTTCCAGCACGGCGTTGGCCCGGGGCCACTCCTGGCGCTGGTAGTGCAGGTCGAGCTGCTCGTAGAGCAGGTCCACATCGTGGGGCGCGTTGGCCAGGGCTTCCTGCAGCGTGTACTCGGTCAGGGCGAAGCGTCCCTGGGCCTTGAGAATGCGCACATAGAGCAGCAGGCCGTCGCGGTCCGTGGGCCGGATGCGCCGGGCCTCGTCGGTGGCGGTCGCGGCATTGCCCAGGTCGCCCGTGGCAAAGTACATGCGCGCCAGATGATAGCGCAGCGGGTAGTAGCGCGGCTCACGCACCTTGCCCTGGTTCAAGGTGGCGGTGGCCGCCTTGAGGTCGCCGAGCTGCTCATAAGTCACGGCCAGCAGCACGTAGGCGGGCAGCAATCCCTTGTCCAGCTCCACGGCCTGGGCCAGGGCCGTGAGGGCGCGGAAGCGCTTCTGCTGCGCCAGGTACACCTCGCCCAGCGTGGCCATGAACTCCCCGTAGAACGGATCGCCATTGGCGGCGCGCAGGGCAAAGGCCTCGGCCTCGTCCGGCCGGCCCCGGCGCAGCAGCACCCGGGCCAGATTGTGCGCCGCCAGCAGGTCGTCCGGTGACGAGGCCACCCGCGCGCGCAACGCGGATTCCATGACCGCAAGCTGGTCCTGGCTGGCCGTCTGGATCTGCAGCGCGGAAAAGGTTGGCCCCCCGCACGCGCCCAGGGCCAGCGCCCCGGCCGCCAGCAGGAGCGCGGCCAGCAGACCCGGCCAGGAGCCGGGCCGCGCACGGACGCCGGGGCGTGTCATTGCGCGGGCTCCCGCCGCGGCAGCGGCACGGGGCTGGAGAGCGGCCCCTCGTTGCCCGCCGCGTCCACGAGCCGCAGGGCGTATTCCAGCGGCGGCGGGTCGCGCACGATGAAGTTGATCAGCCATTGGCCATTGCTGATGGGACTGCCGTTGAGGGGCCGCAGGGGCCACGCGCCCCCGGCGTCCCGTTGATAGACATTGGCGCGAAAGAACAGCTCGCGTGCAACGGGGTGACCTTCCTTGCCGAGGACTTGCACGATGCGGTCCCTGAGCGGCGGCCAGGCCAGGCGCAGCACCGGCCGGTCGCCCGGCAGCCAGATCGCCTCCAGCTCCTGCCGGGGCAACCGCTCCGGGGCCTCCAGCGTGACCGGCTCGGCGGGCAGCGACGCGCCGGCGGCAAAGCGCGCGGCCACGCTGGCCACCCACAGCGCGCGGGTCTCGCCGATGGGGAAGGGATACAGATAGCGCCCGCCGCTGCGCGCCGCGGCCATTGACGCGCCATCCAGCTCCACGTTGCGCGCGTCCCGCGGCGGACAGGCCAGGCAGTCCAGCGCGCGGCGCTCGATGCGCAGGCTGTATCCTATCACGTCGCCAAAGTCGCCCGCACCGGCCGGCGCGTCCCAGGCCAGCAGGGCCTGCGTGTCCTGCTGCCACAACGTCACGTGCTCCGGCGGAGGCAGCAGGGTGCCCACCGGATGGGGCTCCGTGCGCAGGCCGCAGCCCAGGACCGCCGGCAACAGCGACGCCAGCAGTGCCCACGCCGCCCATGTCGCGCCGCGCCACCGGGCGCCAGGCCGCGGTGTCACAGGCACAGGCACGGGCGCAGCCAAGCCGGGGCGCGCGGCGGGTCGGGCGCGGGACGCGAGGAGCGGAAAAAGTCGATACACGGGCGATGAGCGCAGAACGGCCACGGGGGAATCACTGCCAGGCGGCCTGGCCCGATTCGCGCAGCAGCTCGGGCACCCCCGTGTGCTCCTTGATCGGGCCGTTGAACGACACGTGCAACAGGTAGACGCCGAATTCCTTGGGAATGCGCTCGGTCTTGGTGACGATGCCCTTGATGGGCTTGTAGTACGTTTCGCCCTGCGGGTCGGGATGTTTGCGCGCGAAGCGCATGGTCAGCGTGGTGCCCAGGCCGTAGTTGTTGGTCACGCGGATCACGCATTTTTCCCGCGACAGCTCCGCGCATTCCACCGTGGTGGAATACCGGTCGAAGACCAGCTCCACCTCGTGGCTGGAGCCCAGCAGCGAGGCCTCCAGGGCGTGCTGGGCCAGCGTATTGCCCCCACCGCTCAGCTTGCGCCGGTTGACCCCTTCGGCGATGCGCGGAATCAGCTCGTCGGCGGCGAAGGGCTTTTTCTGGAAGGCGTCGGCCCCCTCGCTCTGCGCCTGGGTCTGGGCTTCGGGCGAGCCGTCCGCGGAGAGCAGGATGAAGGCCGGCTGGATCTTGGCGGCCTTGTCGGCGCGGATGCGACGCAGGATTTCGATGCCGTCGAGCTCGGGCAGCTTCCAGGCGCACACCACGACGCCGAAATCCTTGCTCTGCTGCCATTGCTCCCATGCCTCCAAGCCGCTAGCGTAAGCCTTGATCTTGTTGGCCCCGGCCGTATTGAGCATGCTCACGATGGCCTTTTGCAGGGTGGGATTGTTCTCGGCCACGAGGATGCGCAGCACTTTCACGTCCTCGGGCAAGGGCTGGGTTGCCTCAGCACTCATACGGATTGCTCCCAGAATGTTCGCGCGGCCTGCCGGCGCGCCCGGCCAGGATGTGAATTGCAGTCTCCATTCGTGGGAATGTCAATCGTGCCGCCAGGAACCCGTGGCCCTCGTGCAGCGGTACGGGGTAGCGCCAAGCGCAACAGCAGCGGTTAGGACTCATGCCCCTACAAAAACATAAACGACGGCTCCGTCGCAATGGGTTGCTTCATCCGCCGGCCTGGGCGCCGTGGCGTCACACCGGGGCGGCCCGGCGGCGGCCCCGCCTGTCGATCGCCTGCGCGGCGCTGTGGGCGGCCGTGGCGGCGTGTGCAGGCGGGGCGGCGGCATGGGCGGACGTGCCGACCGTGCTGGCCACGGGCGATCTGCGGGGCGAGATCAAGCCTTGCGGGTGCAGCCCCGAAGGGCAATTTGGCGGTTTGCCGCGCTTGCTGACCTTCGTGCAACAGACCCGCGGTGCATCGCCACAGCCTGTGCTCGTGAACCTGGGCAACAACTTTCCGGCGCCGTCCGACCAGGGGCGGCTGAAGGTGGAGCTGACGCAGACCGTGCTGCGGGCGCTGCCGCCCGATGCCATCCTGCCCGGTCCGAACGAGCTGGCGCTGGGGGCGGAGGCGTTGGATGCGGCGCTGCCCTACGTGGCCAGCAACGACCGCGTGGGCCGGGTGTTCCGCCCGCGTGTGCAGGTGCGCCGAGCCGGCCGCACGATCGGCATCTATGGCTATCTCTCGCCCAGCCTGGTCTACCAGGGCTCCCAGACCCGCTTCGCCCTGGAGCCGGTCACGCCGGCCTGGCTGCAGCGGCTGCGCGCGGAAAGCGACGCCGCGGGCGACGAGCTGCGCCTGTTGCTCTTCCGCGGGAACGACGAGGAACTGGCGATCCTGGCCGATGCGCAGGTCTTCACGCGCATCGTGGGGGGCAATCCCTTCGACGACGAGCTGCACCAGGTGCTCACGCGGCAGGTGGGCGCACAAACCGTGGCCCAGGTGCCCACCAAGGGCCAGGGCGTGTTGCGCATGCCACTGGGCGTGGGCCCGGCGCAGGTGGAATGGCTGGGGGAACGCTACGCCGACCACCCGCGGGCCGTGGCGGCCATGAGCGTCTACGACGAGCAGGTGAAGCAGCTCTTCTTCCGCCAGATGGAGCAGTTGCAGCGCGCGCAAAGCGCGGCGGTCTTTGCCGGCGTGGCCACCTGCGAGCCGTGTCACAAGCCCATCGTGCAGCTCTGGAGCGCCTCGGGACATGCCCGTGCGCACGCGGTGCTGGTCGGGGCGGGCAAGCAGTTCGATCCGGAGTGCCTGGCCTGTCACGTGGTGGGGCTGGGCAGCGGCGGCTACATCAACCAGACCGTGACGCCCCAGCTCGCCAACGTGCAGTGCGAGAATTGTCACGGCCCCGGCATTGCGCACAACGGGAATCCGGCGGCGGTCAAGCCCAGGCCGGCCGTGCCCGCGGCGCAGAATCCGCTGCGGCCGGGCGAGGCCACCTGTCGCACGTGTCACCGGGGCAGTCATTCGCCCAAGTTCGATTTTCCGACATATTGGGCCAAGATCAAGCACTAGGAGGGGAGCCGGACGCCTGCCCCGGCGCCGACTGCAAGCGGCCCCGCGCCGCATGAGCCGGTGGCCGGTGCCGCCTGGCGGTGGGATCAGCGGCGTTCGATCTCGCCGAGCATGGTGCGGATCACGCGCACCAGCTTGTCCGGCTTGCCGCGCTGGATCAGCGACAGGGGCGCCAGCCCGCCCAGTTCCTCGTGGGGCGACTTCAGCCAGCCGTTCACGCGCTCGCGATCGCCATTGAAGTAGATGTAGACCACTTCCAGGATGGCTTCGAGGCTGACCGGCTCGTTGGGGGCTTGGCCTTCGCCCATGGGGATCGCTCCAGAATGAGGGGTGGGCAGCGTCCGCCACCGTCGCCCCTGGCGGCCTGGCGAGCGGACGACGCGGCAACCCGCGGAGGGCGCCTGCCTGCGATGGAGTGCCGCGACGGCGCCTGTGGCGGGACGTCGGGCGTTCTGCCCTCACGAAATGCATCCGGGCGCTTGGGCTCCGATGATCCAGCCTAGCATCCGTCAGGGCGAACCGCCACGTTGCGCGCGGCACCCGGCGCCCCGCGTTGCGGAGAAAGCATTGCTCATCGGCGCCGCGAACGTTTAGGGTGGAAGTTCAGAACGGACAGTTCAGCGCATCGTGGACGCAGCATCAATCCCAGGAGACGCATGGCCGGACAATTCGGGGGCCCCAACGTGCGCCCCGCCGACTTGGAAAAGACACTGCAAGGACTGCGTGCCTTGCGCGACCGCTTGGGGGGAGCCCGCAAAAGCTGGTTCTACATCGTGCTCATCGCCGTGGCGCTCTGGCTGCTCACCGGCATCTACATCGTCAACCCGGGCGAGCTGGCCGTGGTGCGGCGCTTCGGCGCCATGGTGGGCACCACGCAGGAAGGCATCCACTTCCGCGTGCCCTGGCCCGTCGATAGCGTGGACAAGGCCCGCGTGGCCCAGATTCGCAGCATGGAGCTGGGCTTCCGCTCCGCGGAGAGCGGCAGCTCCAGCTTCATCAGGCCCGTGCCGGTGGAATCGCTGATGATCACCGGCGACGAGAACCTGGTGAACATCCAGGTGGTGGTGCAGTACCGCATCAGCGACCTGCCCGATTACCTGTTCCAGGTGTGGGACCCCACCGACTCGCCGGAGGGGCGCACGTTGCGCGACGCGGCCGAGACGGCCCTGCGCGGCGTGGTGGGCAGCATGACCATCGACGACATTCTCACGGTGGGCCGCGCCCGCGTGCAGGAGGAAACCAAGGTGCACCTGCAGCAGCTCATGGACAACTACCGCACGGGCCTGCAGATCACCGAGGTCAAGCTGCAGGCGGTGGAGCCGCCCGAGCCGGTGCAGGCCTCGTTCAAGGACGTGGTGAGCGCCAAGGAGGACCGCGCGCGCATCATCAACGAGGCCAAGTCCTACGCGGAGGATCTGCTGCCCAAGGCGCGCGGCCAGGCCCAGCAGATGCTGCGCGAGGCCGAGGGCTACAAGGAAAGCCGCATCCGCGAATCCCAGGGCGATACGACGCGGTTTCTCTCCATGCTGCGGGAATACCAGGTGGCCAAGTCGGTGACCCGCCAGCGCCTGTACCTGGAGACCATGGCCGAGGTGCTGGCCAAGGTGGACAAGGTGATCGTGTCGCGGGAGGTCGCCGACAAGGCGCTGCCCCTGTTGCCTTTCAAGACCCTGGACGCCAAGTCCGGCAATCCCCAGAACGGAGGTCGGCAATGAAAGCCGCCATGTTGGCCATCGTCATCGTGGGCCTGTTGCTGCTCTCCGGCTCCCTGTTCACCATCGACGAGACGGAACAGGGCATCGTGCTGGAATTCGGGAAGTTCGTGCGCTCCGTGCGCGAGCCCGGCCTGCACATGAAGCTGCCGTTCGTGCAGCAGGTGACCATCTACGAGAAGCGCCTGCTGCGTTACGATGCGCAGCCGGCGGAATTCCTCACCCGCGACAAGAAGGCGCTGGTGGTGGACACCTATGCGCGCTACCGCATTTCCGATCCGCTCAAGTTCTTCCAGACGCTGCGCGACATGGCGCGGGCCAACGCGCGGCTGGACGCCATCATTTCCTCGGCGCTGCGCGAGGTCGTGGCCTCGCACGATCAGTCGGACATCATCACGGAAAAGCGCGAGCCGATCATGGCGGAGGTGGCCGAATCGACCCGGCTCAAGACCGCCGAGTTCGGCGTGGACATCGTCGACGTGCGCATCAAGCGCACGGATTTTCCGCGGGAGATCGCCGACAGCATCTACGCGCGCATGCAGGCCGAGCGCGAGCGCATCAGCAAGCGCTACCGCTCCGAGGGGCGCGAGGAGGAGCTGAAAATCAAGGCCGAGACGGACAAGGAGAAGGTGATCGTGCTGGCCGAGGCCCGGCGCATGAGCGAGGCATTGCGCGGCGAGGGCGATGCGCAGGCGATCCGCATCTACGCCGAGGCGCTGAACAAGGACCCGGAGTTCTACACGTTTCTCAAGAGCCTGGAGACCTACAAGAGTTCCCTGCAACAGGGCACGCAGCTCGTGCTCTCCGCCGACTCGACGCTGTTCCAGTACCTGGAGTCTCCCGTGCGCAGCAAGCCCTGACCCCCAACGGGCCGGCGGCGGGGACCCTCGGCCCAGGGCAGCATCTTGTACAATGGCTGGTTGGCGCTGCGCCGTTGATGGCGCCGCGTCTGTCCCGGCGCACCGGCGTGTGGACGGGGTAACGGCCGGCGTTGCGCCCGGCGTCGATCATGGAGCGGAGCGGCAGCGTGAGCACGGAAGCCTGGATTGCCTCGGGTGTGGTGGTGTTGGTGTTGGTGCTGCTGGCGCGCACCCGGCTGGCCCCGTACCTGATCCTCATGGGCGGCCTGACCATCCTGCTGGTCTCGGGCGTGCTCAGCCCCCGGGCCGCGCTGGCGGGATTTTCCAACGACGGGCTGATTACGGTCGGCGTGCTGTTCGTCGTGGCCGCGGGGCTGCGCCAGACCGGCGTGCTGGCCGCCCTGGTGCAACGGGCGCTGGGCCGGCCGCGCACGGTGCTGCGGGCCCAGGCGCGCCTGGCCCTGCCGGTGATCGCCGGCAGCGCCTTCCTCAACAACACGCCCGTGGTGGCCATGCTCATGCCCGTGGTCATGGACTGGTGCAAGGCCACGCACATCGCCCCTTCCAAGCTGTTGCTGCCCCTGAGCTACACGGCCATCCTGGGGGGGCTGTGCACCATGATCGGCACCAGCACGAACCTGGTGGTCAACGGCATGCTCGTGGCCACGGGCAAGCCCGGCATGGCCCTGTTCGACATCACCTGGGTCGGCCTGCCCTGCGCGCTGGCGGGCATGGTGTACCTGCTGCTCGCCGGGCGCTACTGGCTGCCCGACCACACCGTGGACCTGGGCGTGCCGGCGGACCCGCGGGAATACACCGCCGAAATGATCGTCACGCCCAAGGGGCCGCTGGTGGGCAAGTCCATCGAGGATGCGGGTCTGCGGCACCTGCCGGGGCTGTTCCTGATGGAAATCCATCGGGGCGACCTGCTGCTGCCCATGGTCGATCCGGCGGAACGCATGGAGGCCAACGACCAGCTCGTGTTTGTGGGCGTGGTGGATTCGGTGGTGGACCTGCAGCGCATCCCGGGGCTGCAACTGGCCACGCGCCAAGTGTTCAAGCTCGATTCGCACCGGGCCCAACGCTGCTTTGCCGAAGCGGTGGTCTCGCCCACCTGCCCGCTCATCGCCCAGACCGTGCGCGAGGGGCGCTTTCGCACGCGGTACAACGCCGTGGTGATCGCCGTCTCGCGCAACGGCGAGCGGGTGCCGGGGCGCATCGGCGACATCGTGTTGCGCGCGGGCGACGCGCTGCTGCTGGAAACGCATCCCTCCTTCGTGGAGCACCACCGCAACTCCAGCGACTTCTTCCTGGTGAGCCGCCTGGACGCGGCTGGGCCGCCCACCACGCGCCAGGCGCCCATCGCCTCGGCCATCCTGGTGGCCATGGTGGCCGTCGCGGCGCTGGGCCTGCTGAGCATGCTGCAGGCGGCGTTCCTGGCGGCGGCGGCCATGCTGCTCACGCGCTGCTGCTCCGAGGAGACGGCGCGGCGCAGCATCGACTGGCCCCTGCTGCTGGCCATCGGCGCCTCCTTCGGCCTGGGGCGCGCACTGGAGGAGACCGGGGCCGCGGGGATCACCGCCCGGTTGCTGCTCAGTCCGGCGGGCAACAACCCCTGGCTGGCGCTGATCCTGATCTACGGCGTGACCATGGGCGTTTCGGAGCTGGTCACCAACAACGCCGCGGCCATCATCATGTTTCCCATCGCCATGGCCACGGCGGCGGCGCTGCACGTGAGCCACCAGCCCTTCGCCATCGCCCTGATGATCGCCGCTTCGGCCGCGTTTGCCACGCCCCTGGGCTACCAGACCAATCTCATGGTCTATGGCCCCGGCGGCTACCGCTTTGGCGATTTCCTGCGCATGGGCATTCCGCTGAACCTGCTGCTGTGGGCCATCACCTGCACGCTGACGCCGCTGGTGTGGCCCTTCTGAGCCGTGCCGACGCCGGCTGACGCGCGCCGCATCCCTTCCGTGCCTGAGCACAGGCGGCCGTCCGCGGCGACCGGGACCACGCGTTGCCCGGCGCAGCGCTCCCGGATGCCTGCCGTTCCGCGGTTGTTCCGTATCCGGTTAGAGGCTGGCGACGAGCACGGTCATGTAGGTGCCAAAGGCGGCCAGCAGCACGGCGCCCTCGGCGCGCGTGATGCGCATCCCCGAGCGCATCAGCGGAAAGAGCAGCACGGACAGGCCCAGCATCCACCAGTTGTCGCGGGCGATGATTTCCGCGGGCACCGGCAGCGGCTGCACGGCGGCCGTGAGACCTACAATGGCCAGCACGTTGAAGATGTTGGAGCCGATCACATTGGCCACCGCGATGTCGTCCTGACGCCGCCACGAGGCCACCGCGGAAGTGGCCAACTCCGGCAGGCTGGTGCCGGCCGCCACGATGGTCAGCCCGATGACCGCCTCGGAGACGCCCGAGGCATGGGCGATGGTGATGCAGCCGTGCACCAGGGCGGTGGAACCGCCCACCAACAGCGCCACGCCCAGCCCCACCTGGCCGGAATTGTAAAGCCAGGCCCGCTTGCCGCGCGCGGCGCCGAGTTGGGCCATCTCGCTGGCGAACTCCGCCTGCTCCACCGGGGCGGCCTGACGCCGCCCAATCCACACGGTGTAGGTCATGAAGATCGTCAGCGCCACCAGGAAGAACCCCCCTTCGAGCCGGTCGACCACGCCGTCGCGCGCCAGCAGGTGCAACTGGAACGCGGAGAGCATCATCACGGGCCATTCCAGGCGCACCGTATTGCCCTGGATGCGCAGCGGGGCGATGAGGGCGGCGATGCCCAGGATGGCGGCGATGTTGAAGATGTTGGAACCCACCACGTTGCCCATGGCCATGGCGGGGCTGCCTGCGAAGGCCGCCTGCAGGGACACGACCATCTCCGGCATGGAGGTGCCGGCGGCCACGATGGTCAGGCCCACGACGGTCGGCGTCACCCTGGCCAGCAGGGCGATGCCGCTGGCGCCGCGCACCAGGAAATCACCCCCCACGACCAGCAACGCCAGCCCGGCGACAATCAATGCAATGGCAAGAATCAAGGGACGTCCTGGCAGAGGCAGCCGGGCAACCCGCCGGCCCATGCGGCAGTATCACCCACCTGGGCCCAGGCCCGCAATAGCGGCCCGGCGGGAGTTCCATAGCCCGGGCGACTTACCGACGGCCCCGGGAGCTTGCGGCTCCAACGTCAGGCCCGCTCCTTCTCCGTCTCATGCATAAGCAGTATAATTGAAAAGGACGGCGATGCTCCGGATGCGCTTGGCACGTGCGCGTTGGTGGGTGTCTGACGTTCCCGCAGCGATGGCGTCGAGCGGACGCCTGCGCGTCTTGCAGTGCTTGTCCCCACCGGCTTTCGACGCAGTGAGCTTGCCGCCATGAATCCCGCAAATGTCTCTCGTCTCGTTTTGGTGTGGGTTATGGTGCTGATCGCAGTGCACACGAACGGACGCGCCGCGTCTGCACAACGGGCCACGCCACCGGACAACAGGACCGTCATTGCCGTGTGGGATTTTACGCTGGAGGGAATTGGGGAGTACGAGGGCCGGGCCGTGACCAACCGCCTGCGCAGCGAGCTTGTCAACAGCGGCCAGTTTCGCGTCATGAGCCGCGATCAAATCAAGAAGCTGCTGGGGGAAATCGAGCTGGGCCAGATGCTCGGCGATCCGCGGGATGCCATCGAGGCCGGCAAGCTCAAAGGGGTGGACTACGTGGTCACCGGCACGCTGGTGCTGGTCATGGGGGCCACCCAGGTGACCGTCGAGATGATCGACGGCAGCACGGCGGAGATCATGCGCTCCATCACGCCCCGCCCGTTCCAGGGCGACTTTCTGTCGTTCATCGACACCCAGGTGCCCTGGCTCGCCGCCCAGGTGGCCGGGGTCGCGGCAGCCGAGCAGCCGCCGGAAGTCGTGCGGGAGGGTCCGCGCTGGGCACGCAACACGGGTGTGGCGCTGCTGCTGTTGGCTCTGGCCACGCAGTTCCAGGCGTGGAGCGTCAACGAGGAAGCGCACAGCGACGCCGATACCGCCCGGGATCGCCTCGACTTCCAGCTCTATGAGAACAGCAGGGACAAGCTCCAGGATGCCCGGAACCTGCAGACGCTCGCGATCCTGCTGGGCGCGGGCGGCGCCGTCATGATCGCCCAGTACATCTCGCCGCAGCCAATGACAAGACGCGCCACGTGGAGCGATCCTGCAATACCGCCGCTTCGCGTGGCCGCGCTGCCCGGCCGCATCGAAGTGCACTACGAGCTTCGCTGGTGAGCCCCGGGCGCGCATCGCGCCGGATGCGCTCGACCTTTGCAGTAGGAATGCGTGATGAACACGAACGGTGTGCGCGGGTTCCGCAGGCCCAATCCCCGGCGCGGCCGGCTGGCCGCCCTGGCATTGCTGCTTGTTGCCCTGACGCCTGGATGCATCCTGGTTGACGATGACCTCGGCGATTCGCCATCGCTCAGTGGCATCTGGTCGGGGACGGCTCAGGAGTTGACCAGCGACAACACCGGCAACATCACGCTCACCATCTCTCACAATGGAAGTCAGTTGTCCGGAAACTGGTCTGTCAACTTTCCAATCTCCGAAACGGTCAACGGCGGCAGCCTGACCGGCGAAATAAACATCGCGACCAACGGGGCATCGTTCAACCTCAACGCGCTCATCTGTCCCCTGACGGCCACCGCGGTTTTCGCGGGATTTACCGCGGAAGGCAACTACGCGTCCTACGGCGACTGTGACCCTCCACAGACGGGAAGTTTCTCGGTCACGCGGCAGTGACGTCCAGGTACGCGAGGACACGCCTCGCGGGATCGATGCCGCCGACCTGTGCCGACCGGCCGCACGCCCGTTTTCCGGCTCCACGTGGGCGAGGCACAGCCCAGGCGCGGCGCACCCGATGACTGCTTGGATACGCGACCTGTGCGGCCTGTTCCGGCTGCCGGTGGCGAGTCGTGCGCCGCGCCAGCAGATCTCCTGGCCATTCAGACAAATCAGACAAAAAAGCCCCTTCAGGCCGGTGGCCGGAAGGGGCCTTTGGCGATAGGCTCCCCGAGCAGGATTCGAACCTGCGGCCTAGTGGTTAACAGCCACCCGCTCTACCGCTGAGCTATCGGGGAAGGTGCGGCTCGGGCCGCGATGAGGCGCGCGGCGGGCACCCGTTGTGCCCGTCCGCGCCGACGATCCTAGGAGTTCAGGAAGGCGGCCAGGTCATCCAGACTGGGCTTCAGGTGCGGTAGCGGGACCATGATGCGCGTGTCGCGCTTGGGTTTGTAGCCCTTGGGATAGCTCTGATCGTACTTGATGTTCCCGTTGAGCACGCGGGCTTCGAGCAGCGCCTTGGCCGATCCCTTGATGGCCGGCCCCAGGGGCCCGTCCTTGCTTGGATCGGGGTTGTGGCAGGCGATGCAGTTCGCCATGAAGACCCCTTTGCCCTTGGCGGCGTCTCCGGCAGCCATCAGCGGCGAGGCCAGGAGGATGAGTGCGGCGAAAAAGAATACGGCAATGGCAACATTCTTCATTGACCAGATCTCCGGTGTTGAACGTTTGCAGGTGGCGGTCGAACTGGCAATCGCAGCACCCCACAACGAAGTAATCTGGCATAGCACCGGGGCGCGCGCAACCGAAATCCTGGCGCCGGCCGGGCGCCTGCGCGCCAATTGCTCCGTCGTCGCTTGACGCCGCCGGCGAATGACGGCACAGTCTGATGCAACATGGTGTGCGGCCCCCATGGGGCCTTGGCCGCCGGTCAAACGGCCGCGCGCGCCGCACGACCCCACCCCTTCAACACGCATCCCGGTTCTGGACCCATGCACGAGTTCCAGGTTCTCGCCACGTTTGCGGTGATCTCGGCCATCTACTTCGCCGCGTTCATCGTGTGGGAAAAGCTGTTCATGAAGTAGACCCTCGGGCGCGGCCCGCTGCGTCCGCTTCCGGCCACATCCGCCCGAGGCCCCCATTCGGCACGTCTCGACGAAACGTCTGCGCGCGCTCCCGCTGCTGGCGGGGCTGGCGTGGCTCGGCGCCTGCGCGCCGGGTGCGCCGCATCCGCCCGAGGCCATTGCGCCCGCCTTCCCCTCATTCCTGATCGCCGCCTATCCGCTGCCCTTCACGGCCAGCGGGTCCGTGCTGGTCAAGTCGCCCGAGGATGGCGAGGCGTCCTCCGGCGACATGACCCTGGAGGCCGACGCCCACGGCGCGTTGCGCTTCCGGCTGCACGCCCGCGTCACGGGAGCCCTGCTGGCCGACGTGCGCCTCAACGCGCAGCGCATGCTGCTGCTGGACTACGCCAAGTCCACCTGGTTCGACGGCCCCAACACGGCGGCCAACCGCGAGCGCTGGTTTGCGCTCGATCTCGCCGCCGACGACCTGCTGCTGCTGTTCACCGGCCGCGTGGCACGCGCGGAGTTCCTGGCCCAGGGGGGGTACCGCAGGGACGGCGAGGCGGGCATGCAGGCGGGGGCCTACGGCTATCGTTTCGCGCTGGGCGGCGACGGGCTGCCTGTGGAATGGCGCAAGGCGCTGGGTGTCGAGACGCTGTTCCGCGTGGAATACCGCGCCTACCAGGAGTTTTCCCTGGCGGCGGGGCAGGCCATGCGCCTGCCGGAAAAAATCCGCGTCTACGACGGCGCCGAGCGGTTGCGCATCGTGCTGGGCGTGCGTGCCCTCACCAGCGGGCCGGACGCGGCCCCGCCCGTGGATTTCGGCTTCACGCCCCCGCCCGATTGGCGCCCCCTGGCGCCCGACACCGAGTCGTCGTAGTCCCCTCCCCCCGGCAGCCCACCGCGTTGCCCGTCCGCCTCAAAACGGTATAATTTCGACAGATTCCGCTCGATCGCCGGCACAGCCGCCTCTCCGTTGTCCGTTCCACGCCCCGCGGACGGCGGGCCACCGTCCCACCACTGGAGCCCGCGGATGTCCGACGCGTCCATGCCGCGCTTCACCAATCGCCTCATCGGCGAGAAGAGCCCCTACCTGCAACAGCACGCGCACAACCCGGTGGATTGGCATCCCTGGGGGCCGGAGGCCTTTGCCAAGGCGCAGGCCGAGGACAAGATGCTGCTGGTCAGCATCGGCTATGCCACCTGCCACTGGTGCCACGTGATGGAGCGCGAATCCTTCGAGGACGAGCGGCTGGCCGCCTACCTCAACGCGCATTTCGTGCCCATCAAGGTGGACCGCGAGGAACGCCCGGACGTGGACAAGATCTACATGGACGCCTTGCAGGCCATGGGGCAGCAGGGGGGCTGGCCGTTGAACATGTTTGCCACGCCCGACGGCCAGCCCGTCGCCGGCGGCACGTATTTTCCCCCGGACGATGTCCACGGTCGCCGCGGCTTCGGCGCCGTGCTGGAGGCCATCGCGGAAGCCTGGCGCGACCAGCGCGCGGACATTTTCCGGAACGCCGCGGCACTCACGGCGCATCTGCAGCAGCATGCGCGGCGCCAGAGCCCCTCTGGCGTGCAGTGGGATCATGCGCCGCTGGATGCCGCCTGCGCGTTCCTTGCCCAGACTTTCGATGCCCAGCAGGGCGGCTTCAAGCTGCAAGCGCAGAACAAGTTCCCGCCCAGCATGGGCCTCATGCTGCTGCTGCGGCAGCACCGGCGCACCGGCGATGCCCAGGCCCTGCACATGGTGGAACACACCCTGCGCCGCATGGTGGCCGGCGGCATCTACGATCAGCTCGGCGGGGGGCTCAGCCGCTACAGCACCGATCACCAGTGGCTGGTGCCCCACTTCGAGAAGATGCTCTACGACAACGCGCTCTTCGCCCAGGCGCTCACGGAGGCCCACCTGGTCACCGGCTCGGCCTTCTACCGGGCCTATGCGGAGGATGTGCTGGACTACCTGCTGCGCGACATGGCCTCGCCGGAGGGCGCCCTGTACTCCGCCGAGGATGCCGACAGCGAAGGGGAGGAAGGCCGCTTCTACGTGTGGCGGCCCGACGAGCTGCGCGCGGCCCTGGGACCCGAGGAGGCGCGCGCCGCACTGGCCTGGTGGGCCGTCACGGAACAGGGCAATTTCGAGCACGGCGCCAGCATCCTGCACGTACCGCGTGCCCTGCCCGAGGTGGCGGCGGAGCTGGGCCTGAGCGCCGACGCCCTGGGCGAGCTGCTGCACGCCGCGCGCATGAAGCTGCTGGCCGTGCGCGCGCGGCGGGTGCGCCCCCTGCGCGACGACAAGGTGCTCACCTCCTGGGACGCCCTGGGCATCTCGGCCCTGGCGCGGGCCGGACGCGCCTTCGGCAGCCCGCCCTACCTGGCCGCGGCGGCACGCACGGCCGGCTTTGTGCTGGACCGGCTGCGCAGCGGGTCGGGGCGCCTGCTGCGACGCTATCGCCAGGGCGAGGCGCGCTTCGACGCCTATCTGGTCGACCATGCCCAACTGGCCGTGGCCTGCCTGGACCTCTACGAGGCCACGGGCGATGCGGCCTGGTTCGCCCACGCGCTGCACCTCATGCGCGAGGTGAACCGGCTCTTCCGCAATCCGCAGGGGCCGTATTTCGATACGGGCAGCGACGCCGAGCGGCTGCTCACGCGCACCATGGACGGCTACGACGGCGTGGAGCCCTCGGGCAACAGTGCTGCCGCGTTGGCCTTCCTGCGCCTGCACGCCTACGGCGTGCGCGAGGGCTTCGACGAGGACGCCGCGCGCATCCTGGCCGGTTTCGAGCCTTACCTGCGGCAGGCCGGGGTCAGCTTCGCGGCCATGCTCTGCGCGCTGGACTTTTCCCTGGCGCCCCCGGCGGAGGTGGCCATCGTGGGCGACCCGCAGGCGGCCGACACACGCGCCCTGCTGGACGTGCCGGCCCACGGCTATCATCCCCACGCCGTGCTGGCCACGGCCCCGCCGGGGCGGGTGGCAGCCGACGCGGCGACCATTCCCCTGCTGGAGGGCCGCCAGGCCATCGGCGGCCACGCCACGGCCTACGTCTGCCGCAACATGATGTGCCGGCTTCCCGTGCACACCCCGAAGGAGCTGCAGGCGCTGTTGCGCCACGACGCCCCTGCGGCGCCGTAGGACCGCCGCCGCCGCGTCCTGGCCATGCAGGGCGTCCGCTTGCCATCGGCCGGGCATTCGCGGCATGGTGAAGGCCGGCACACGGCGGCCGCGCGCCGTGCGGCCCGCACCCGCTTCTCCATGTCCGTCCTTGCCCGGAGCCGCCCATGCACCCGTTGATGCAGGCGTTGCAGCCGGTGCTGGCCCAACGCAACCAGTCCCTGGTGGCGCTGCGGCGCGACCTGCACCGGCACGCCGAGCTGAGCTTCAAGGAAACCCGCACGGCCGACGTGATTGCCCAGCGCCTGCGCGCCGCCGGGCTGGACGTGCGCACGGGCATCGCGGGCACGGGCGTGGTGGGCGTGCTGCACGGCGACCGGCCCGGGCGCGTGGTGGCCTATCGCGCTGATATCGATGCCCTGCCTCTGGACGAGGTGGCCGATGTGCCGTTCCGCTCGGTGCATGGCGGCGTCATGCACGCCTGCGGGCACGACGGGCACGTGGCCATCGCCGTGACCATGGCCGAGCTGCTGGCCGAGCGTCGCCGCGAGCTGCCGGGCGCGGTCGTGTTCCTCTTCCAGCCGGCCGAGGAGGTGTTCGGCGGCGCGGAGCAGATGATCGCCGCGGGCGTGCTGGACGATCCCCGTGTGGAAGCGGTGCTGGGCCTGCACCTGATCAACCAGTTTCCCGTGGGCGCGGTGGTGGCCCGGCCGGGAGCCACCATGGCCTCCGCCGACTTCTTCGATATCGAAGTGTTGGGCAAGGGCGGCCACGGAGCTTTCCCCCATACCTCCATCGACCCCATCACCGTGGCGGCGCACATCGTGGTGGGGCTGCAGGATCTCGTCTCGCGGGAGATCGCGCCCCAGGACGCCGCAGTGATGACCATCGGACAGATCAGCGCCGGCACGAAGCACAACATTATCCCCGAGGTGGCGCACATGGGCGGCTCCATCCGCGCCTTCACGCCAGCCATCCGCGACCAGCTCGTGGAGCGGCTCAGCGCCTTTGCCTCGCGCATCGCCCAAGCCTATCGGGCCGAGGCCACCGTGCGCATTCAGGGCGACGGCACGCCGCCGGTGGTCAACGACGTGGACGTCACCGAGCGCGTGCGGCGCGGGGCCATCGAGCTGTTCGGCCCGGCGGCGGTGCTGGACGGCATGCCCATCATGGGCAGCGACGACATGAGCCTGTTCCTGCGGGAACGCCCGGGCTGCTACTTCTGGGTCGGCGCCGGGGTGCCGGGCAAGGCGATGAATCCCCATCATCATCCGGGCTTCGAGATCGACGAGCGCAGCCTGGACGTGGGGCTGCGCCTGGCACTGAACGCCGTGCTGGACGCCCTGCACCCCTGAATCCGTGCCCGCGCAAGGAGCGCCACGCCATGACCTCCCGTCCCACCCTCGCTCCCGAGGAATCCCTGGGCAATGCCGCCGCCGACGCGCTGTGCTTCCTGGAGGCAACGGCCCTGGCGCGGCACGTGGCGGACGGCGACATGACCGCCGAGGCGGTGCTGGAGGCGCACCTGGCGCAGATCGCGCGGCTGAATCCCCTGGTCAATGCCATCCCCACGCTGGTGCCCGACCAGGCGCGGGACAGCGCGCGGGCGCTGGACGCGGCGCGGCGCCGGGGCATCGTGCAGGGTCCCCTGCACGGCCTGCCGGTGGCTATCAAGGACCTGGTGCAGACGCGCGGCATCCGCACCACCTTCGGCTCGCGCATCTACGAGCAATTCGTGCCCCAGGTGGACGAGGTGCTGGTGGAGCGCCTGCGCGGCGCGGGCGCCGTGATCGTCGGCAAGACCAACACGCCGGAGTTCGGCGCCGGCTCGCAAACCTTCAATGCCGTGTTCGGCCGCACGCGCAACCCCTACGACCTGGAGCGCACCTGCGGCGGCAGCAGCGGCGGGGCCGCGGTGGCGCTGGCCTGCGGCATGCTGCCCCTCGCCGACGGCAGCGACCTGGGCGGCTCCCTGCGCAACCCCGCGGCCTTCTGCAATGTCGTCGGTATGCGGCCCTCGCCGGGGCGCGTACCCACGTGGCCCCGGCGGCTGGGCTGGTCGCCCCTGGCGGTGCAGGGGCCCATGGGGCGCACGGTGGGCGACGTGGCGCTGCTGCTCAGCGTGCTGGCCGGGCCCGACGACCGCTCGCCCATCGCGCTGGACGATCCGGGCCACGGCTTCCGCGCCCCCCTCTCCCGCAAGTTCAAGGGCGTGCGCGTGGCCTGGAGCCCGGGCCTGGAGCGCTATCCGCTCGATCCCGCGCTGCGCCGCGTGCTGGAGACGGCGCGGCCCGTGCTGGCCGGCCTGGGCTGCAAGGTGGTGGATGGGGCCCCGGATTTCAGCGACGCCGAGCAATGCTTCCAGGTGCTGCGCGCCTACAAATTCGCCCTGGCCCATGCCGACGAGTTGCGCCGCCATCGGGACAAAATGAAGGACACGGTGATCTGGAACATCGAGCAGGGGCTGAAGCTGGATGGCCTGAGCGTGGCTCGGGCCGAGGAAAAGCGCACGGCGCTGTACCATCGCGTGCGCGAGTTCATGCAGACGCACGAGTTCCTGGTGCTGGCCACGACCCAGGTGACGCCCTTCCCCATCGAACAGGAATACGTCACGGAAATCGACGGGCAGAAGCTGGAGACCTACATCGACTGGATGGGCGTGTGCTACGCCATCACGCTCACGGGCCTGCCGGCCATTTCCGTGCCCTGCGGCTTCACGCCCGCGGGCCTGCCCGTGGGCCTGCAGATCGTGGGGCGTCACCGCCAGGATTTCGCCGTGCTGCAACTGGCCCACGCCTTCGAACAGGCCACGGGCCACGGCCGGCGCCGCCCGCCCATCGCCGGCGCGGCATAGCGCAGCGCCATCGGGCCACGCGCGGCGCGGCTCGGGATACTGCCGTCGGACGGCGCGCGTTACGCCGCGGGCGTCTGTGCCGCCGCGCAATCGTCAACCTCGCACAGGAGCATGCCCCCATGGCCCTTCGCGACGAGCTGGCCTTCATGGACGCCACGGCGCAGGCGGAACTGGTGCGCCGCAAGGCGCTCTCCCCGCTGGAGCTGGTCGAAGCGGCCATCGAGCGCATCGAGCGGCTCAATCCGCGGCTCAACGCCGTGATCACGCCCATGTACGACTTGGCCCGCCGGGCCGCCGGCGGCGCGCTGCCCGAGGGACCCTTCCGCGGGGTGCCCATGGTGCTCAAGGATCTGGTGGCCGAATACGCCGGGGTGCGCCTGTGCGAGGGCTCGGCCTTCCTGCGCGAGTATGTGTCGCCCCACGATTCGGAGCTGGTGGCGCGCTACAAGCGCGCTGGGCTGGTGATCGTGGGCAAGTCCAACACCCCGGAGTTCGGCTCCCTGCCCACCACCGAGCCGGCGCTGTTCGGCCCCACGCGCAATCCGTGGGATGTGGCCCGCACGCCCGGCGGCTCCAGCGGCGGCTCGGCGGCGGCCGTGGCCTCGGGCATGGTGCCCGTGGGTCACGCCAACGACGGCGGCGGCTCGATCCGCGTGCCGGCCTCCTGCTGCGGGCTGGTGGGGCTCAAGCCCACGCGGGCGCGCAATCCCCTGGGCCCCGATTACGGAGACGGGCCCGGCGGCGTCATCCACGAGCACGTGGTGACGCGCTCGGTGCGCGACACCGCCGCGATCCTGGACTGCACGGCCGGCCCGGACACGGGCGCACCCTACATGGCGCCGCCGCCCGCGCGGCCCTTCCTGCGCGAGGTGGGGGCCGACCCGGGGCGCCTGCGCATCGCCCTCAGC
Organism: Candidatus Lambdaproteobacteria bacterium; assembly: GCA_016199125.1. Classification (GTDB taxonomy): domain Bacteria; phylum SAR324; class SAR324; order SAR324; family JACQKK01; genus JACQHH01. The sequence goes on along the minus strand of JACQHH010000198.1, from coordinate 15,110 downwards.
ACCGCGCCGCTGACGGGCATCGGCGTGCACGACGACTGCGCCGGGGCCGCCCGCGACGTGGCCCGGCTCTGCGCCCAGTTGGGGCACACCGTGGAAGAGGCCGCGCCGCGGGTGAGCATCGCGGACATCGGCGACAAGTTCGCCGTGCTGTGGGTGGCCTTCGTGGCCTGGGCCGTGCGCGACTGGGAGCGCCGCACGGGCCGCACGCCCACGGCCGACCAGTTCGAGCCGGGCAACTGGATCATGGTCGAGCTCGACGCGCGCCGCCGCGCTTCGGACTATCTGTTGGCCGTGCAGGACCTGCAACGCCTCGCGCGGGAGGTGGCCGCCTTCTGCGAGGGCTACGACGTGTGGCTGACGCCCACGCTGGCCCAGCCCCCCATGCCGCTGGGCTACTTCGACCACGACCGCGCGGACAAGAGCCGCTCCAAGCGGCGCCAGGCGGAGTATTCCAACTTCACGATGATCACCAACATCACGGGCCAGCCTTCCATTACCCTGCCGCTGACCTGGAACGCCGCGGGGCTGCCCATCGGCACGCATTTCACGGCGCGCTACGGCGACGAGGCCACGCTGCTGCGGCTGGCGGCGCAGCTCGAGGCGGCACGGCCCTGGGCCGGCCGGCGCCCGCCCGTGGCCGCCTAGCGCCGGCGCGTCAACCGGGGTGCGGCGCGCACAGCCGCGCCAGCCAGCTCTCCAAGTCCGGCAGGCCGAAGCGCAACTGGCCCGCCGCCAGCAGCCCGTGCAGCGTGGCCAGGGCCGGCGCTATGCGTTCGCGATAGGGATCGCTGTGCTTCACGCGCGCGATGCGGGCGTAGGCCCCCAGCGCCTGCAGCCGGCGCAGCAGCACCAGGGCGTGAAAGCCGGCCAGGAACGCCTCGCGCCCCGGGTGTTCGCCGCAGTCGGCGAGGGCGGCCAGGTACACGTCGATCAGCCGCTCACGGCCCGGGGCGTCCAGCCCGCTGTCCGGGCTGAAGAGAATGGAGGCCACGTCGTAGGCCAGGGTGCCGCGCCGGCCCGACTGGTAGTCGATGAACACAGGGCCGCCGCCGGGCCACATGATGTTGCGCGTCTGAAAGTCGCGGTAGCAGAAGTGGGGCCGCGGCAGCGCACCCAGGCGCTGCACCAGCGTTTCCAGGTCGCGCCGCACGGATTCGCCCGGCGCCAGGTGCGGCGCGTGGCGCGGCACGAATTCGGTCAGGAACAACTCCACGTCGGCGCGGTAGGCCGCCGCGCCCAACTCGTCGCCCTCGGGGCAGAGGGTATAGTCCAGCCCCGCGCCGCCCCGCACCTGGATCACCGGCAGCCAGCGCAAGGCCGTTTCCAGCGCGCCCTGTGCCGCCGCGTGCCGGCCGGCCGCGCGCCACTGGGCCAAACGGTCGCAGAGCGTGGCATCGCCCAGATCGCTTTGCAGATAGACCCCGCGCGCCTCGTCGGCCCCCAGGAGCTGCGGCACGGGAATGCCGCGCGCGGCGAAATGCCGCGTGAAGGCCAGGAACGCGCGCAGCTCGGCCCGCTCCTTGGCGATCACGCCCACGGCCGTGCCCGTGGCCCAACGCAGGCGGAAGTAGCGTCGCGACGAGCCGCCGCCGCTCAGCTCCGCCACCGCGGAGAGGGTCACGCCCAGGGTGGCCTCGGCGAAGGGAATCAGGTCGCGCTGGGGCATGGGGGCGTGTCCGGCGTGGGAGGCTGGGGCGGCGCGCTGGGCTGCCGCCGACGCCTTCCATCAAAGCCCGGATTGCGCCGGCGGGCAAGCGTCCGGCTTGGCCAAAGCCGGCGGGCATTGTATTCTGACCCCTACGGCCTTCGGCCGCGGGACGCGTCGCGGCAGGCAACATGGCGCCCCGGACAAGCGTTGCGGCGCCTGCCGCCGGAGCGGCCGGGCCACCGCGCAGCGGCCGGGTCACCGCGCAGCGGCCGGGTCACCGCGCAGCGGCCGCAGGGCATCCACGCCGCGGGCGGCGGTCAGCGACCTCTTGCAGGAGCGGTACATTGAGCGTGTGGGACGTTTTCCGGGAGCGGGGGTTCTTCCAGCAGGTCACGGACAGCGAGGCGCTGCTGGCCAGGAGCGCCGACGGCCCCCTGACCGCCTACATCGGGTTCGACCCCACCGCCGACTCGTTCCACGTGGGGCACCTGATCCCGTTGATGGCGCTGGTGCACCTGCAACGCGAGGGGCACCGGCCCATCGCCCTGGTGGGCGCCGGCACGGCCATGATCGGCGATCCCACGGGCAAGAACGAGATGCGCAAGATGCTCTCGGTGGAGCAGCTTGACGCCAACTGTGAAGGGCTCAAGCGCCAGCTCGGGTTGCTGCTGGACTTCGAGGCCGGGGCCATCCTGGTCAACAACGCCGACTGGCTGCGTGGGCTGCACTACATCGACTTCCTGCGCGAGATCGGCCCGCACTTCTCCGTCAACCGCATGCTGACCTTCGAGACGTTCAAGACGCGCCTGGAGACGGGACTGTCCTTCATCGAGTTCAACTACCCGCTGCTGCAAGCCTACGATTTCCTGGAGCTGCACCGGCGCTACGGCTGCGTGCTGCAGTTGGGCGGCGACGACCAGTGGGCCAACATCATCTCCGGGGTGGAGCTGGTGCGGCGCATGGATCGCGCCCAGGTGTTCGGCTGGACCTTCCCCCTGCACACCACGGCCTCCGGCGCCAAGATGGGCAAGACGGAAAAGGGCGCCGTGTGGCTGGATGCGGCCAAGACCTCGCCCTACGACTATTACCAGTACTGGGTCAACGTGGACGACGCGGACGTGGGCATGTGCCTGCGCCTGTTCACCCTGCTGCCCCTGGAGGAGGTGCAGGCGCTGGCGCGGCTGCAGGGCGCCGAGTTGCGCGAGGCCAAGACCCGTCTGGCCTTCGAGGCCACGCGCATCGTGCACGGCGAGGAGGAGGCCAGGCGTGCCGAAGCCGGGGCGCGGGCCATGTTCGGCGGCGGGGGCGACCTGGACGAGGCCCCGGGCACCGCGCTGCCCGCCGCGCGACTGGCCGCCGGCGTACCTCTGCCCGAGCTGCTGACCGACCTGGGCCTGGCCAAATCCCGCGGGGAAGCGCGCCGGCTGATTCAGCAGGGCGGCGTGAAGGTCAACGGCGCCCGCGCCGACGACGTGGAACTGTGCATCACGGCGGAGCACTTGCAGGACGGCGCCGTGCTGTTGCAGGTGGGCAAGAAGAAATTCCACCGCGTGCGGGTGGAGGGCTGAGCGTCCCCGCACGCCGCCGGATTGCGAGAGGCCCATGAGCGACGAAGAGCAAAAGTCCGAATCGCTGCCGCCCCTGGTGACCATGGGCCATCCGCGCCTGGCGCGGCCCTCGCGGGCCGTGCCCAAGCGGGACATCGCCACGCCGGCCTTCCAGGCGCGCCTGGAGACCTTGCATCGGGCCATGGTGGCCTACCTGGGCATCGGCATCGCCGCGCCGCAGATCGGCTGGTTCGAACGCTTCTTCCTCATGACCACCTCGCGCCCGGGCCCGGACGGCGAGCCCGAGATCGTGCTGGAGGCCTGGATCAATCCGCGGATCGTGAGCGCCTCGTCCGAAAGCAACTGGGCCTGGGAGGGCTGCCTGTCCGTGCCGGGGCTGCGCGGCTGGATTCGCCGCCCGGCGGCCGTGGCCGTGCGCGGGTTCAATCACCTGGGCGAGGCGGCGAGCCGGGAATATGCGGGCTGGGACGCGCGGGTGTTCCAGCACGAGTACGACCACCTGGACGGGCTGCTCTTTCCCTACCGCGCCGCCGATCCGCGGCACATCGTAACGCTGGAGGCGCTGGCCGCCCGCGAGGCATGGCCGGCCGATTGGCCCGCGCCGGGCGCCCGCGACACGCCGCTGGGCGATGTGCTCCCGGAGTGACGGTGGCCCGCGCCGCGCGCCTGGTCTTACCGCGCCCTGCCGGCGCGTGACGGGTCACGCGTCCGGGGCGACGGCCGGCGGCACCCGCGGGCGCTCACTCCGGGGTGCCCGTGAGCACGCCCTTTACGCGGGCGATGACCAGCTCCTTGCGCGTGCGGCGTGAAAAGTCGGCGTATTCCTCGATCAGCTCCTCACTCTCCTCCAGCACCGGCGCGCGCAGCCCCAGCGCCTCGGCGCGGGCCTGGAGCACCTCGCGCACCCGCGCGCGGGCCAGGGTCATGCCCGCCTCCAGCGAGGGGCAGGTGGTCTTGTGCTCGTGGTCGAACACTTCCACCTGACCCCCGTAGCGCAGCGGCTCCACGGTGACCTCGAAGCGCAGCACGAACGGCGTGGCGATGGCCCCCACGGCATTGGCCACGTCGCCGTGCTCGGGCACCAGCACCTGGGCCCGCAGGGCCGCATCCACGTCCGCGAAAAGCATGGGTGCCCCGGCCCCCACCAGCACCAGGGGCGGCCCGGGCAGCAGGCGCAGCGCCGCCGTATCGGCCGACTCGGGCGCCACCAGCAACTCCACGATGCGCTGCATCCGCGGGTCACGGTCGTCCAGGGGCGGGTCGAAGGCCAGCAGGAAATTGGCCAGGGTGGCCGTGGCCTGGCGGCACACCGTGTCCCGCAAGGTGGCCAGCAGCGCCTCGGGCGCCACGTCCAGCATGCGTGCATAGAGCGCCACGGCCTGCCGCGCGGTGGCCTGGGGAAAGGCCGGCACCAGCCCCGCGGCGCAGAATACGTCCGTGGGGGTGAGCGCGATGCGCACCAGCAGGCGCCGCCGCAACAGCTCCTCAACCAGCGGAGCGATGGGCTCGCCCGGAAATTCCGCGGCCAGGGCCCGCACGCGCCGGGGGCCCGGCTGCACCGCCGCCAGGATGTGGCGCAGACCCGGGTCGGGCTCCCGCTGGGGATCGAGCCCGACGTGCTGCGGGTCCAGCGCCACCAGGTCCAGCAGTTCCAGGTCGCCGAAGTGCCACTGGCCGGCCAGCTCGGCCGCCAGCGCGTCCAGGGCAAAGCCGGCGTAGGCCTCGCCTGTGCGGCAAAAGGGCAGGGCGCGCTTGTTCTCGAAGTGGTAGCGCCCCTCGCCCAGCAGCCGCAGGCGACTGTCGCCCCCCAGGCCGAAGGTGGCCATGTCCAGCCCGTCCACGGCCAGGGCGCGGTTGTTGATGAGCAGCCCGCCACGGCGCAATTGCCCCCGGCCGCCGCGGATGCGCCCGATGTCCGTGGTGGTGCCGCCCACGTCGATCACGGTCACGTCGTGGCCGGGGCACAGGACGCCGCCGCCGTGCAGCGAGGCCGCCGGCCCGGAGAAGAGCGTCTGCACGGGCTGCCGCAGCGCCTCGGCCTCGTCCATCAGCGCCCCGTCGCCCTTGACGATGTACAGCGGACAGGCGATGCCCTGCTGGGCCAGGATGCCCTTGACGGCCCCCAGCCACTCCACGATCACCGGCAGCAGGCCCGCATTGAGCGCCGCCGCGCGGGCGCGCTCCATGAAGTTCAGCCGGTGCGTGAGCTGGCTGCCGAGCACCACGGGCTTGCCGTAGGCGCGCCCCAGGATCTCCGCGATGGCCAGCTCGTGGGCCGGGTTGCGCGTGGAGGCATACCCCGAGACGGCAAAGCCCTCCACCTTGGCGGCCAGCGGCCCCACCTTCTCCAGCAGCTCCCGCTCGGAGACGGCGACCACCTCCACCGCATCGAAGCCCACTTGGCTCCTGAGCAGCACGAGGTGCGGATGCAGCGTGGGCGGCACCGCGATGTCGCCCGGCTCCACGACGAGCGCGGTGGGGTGCACGCGGTTTTCCGCCACCGTGTTGGTGGCCAGGGTGGTGGCGAGCGCCACGCGCCGCAACGCGGCACGCTCCGGGTCCCGCAGCGCCAGGGCCTGGAACGCGGCGGCGATGCACACGGCATAGTTGCCGTGGGTGGTGGGGGTCTTGGCCTTGCGCAGCACGCGCCGCGCGGCCAGCTCCCACAGCACGATGTCCGTGAAGGTCCCGCCGGTATCCAGCCCCACGCCCAGCCGCTGCGGCCTGGTGGTGTCGGCGGGGCTCATGGGCGTGCCGTGTCCCGCGCACGCGCCGCCGTGGTCAGCTCCCGGACACCGTCCGCCGCGGCGCCGGCCTTGGAGCGCTGGGCGCCTGGGGTCCCGTGGCCGTTGCGGGGCCGGCTGGCGCCCCAGCCTGCGCCGCACGCCAGATCTGCGGCCGCAAAGAGATTGCCAGTGAATTCAGGGGAGAAAGGCGCAAAGCCGTTGTACACCATGCCCGCCTGTGGTAAATCAGATTGCTGAATAGGTTTGAGTTCCGGGAGAGGCCGGAAAGGGCATCGCCCCGTTCGTGATGCAACTTTTCAGATCAGGAGCAGCGCGTCAATGGCCATTAAGGTACCGATTTACATCATTCCGGCGCATGAATTCGTTCCTCGCCGCAATGAATATACGGACAGTCTGCAGAACATGTTTGTCGAAGCGATTCGCGTGGATCCGAATTTCTGCACGTACCACCGTTGGGCATCGACCGATTACACCGGGCCGTTCTCCGAGCTGAAAAGCGGCTTCCTCTCCTACGTCAGCTAGGCTTTCGCAAGCCTGGCCGCTGCGCCCTGCGCGCACGCCATCTCCCACCGGGCGCCGGACACCACGCTGTCACGCCGCGCCCGGTTTCTTGTTTGCGGCGACCCGCGTCGGGGCACCACGCTGCCCCGGCGGCCCGGCACGCGCCAACCTTCCCTTGCCGTGCGATTCGTGAGCGCCGCGCCGCCCATCTGCCGCAATGTGTCGCCGCAGCGCCTGGCGCGGCTGGATGAGGCCATTTTCGGCCAGCCCGTGCCAGTCGACGGCTCAGCACCGGGCGGCCCGCCGGAAAGCCCGTGGGACGCGGCGGCATACGGCCGCCTGCTGGCCAATCCGGCGGTCACGGCCTGGATCGCCCAGGCGCCCGCGGGCGATGACGCGGGGCTGCTCTGCACGCAACGCGTGGCGGACGAAGGCGAGGTCTATCGCATCGGGGTGCTGCCGCACCTGCGGCGGCAGGGCTGCGCGCGGGCGCTGCTGGCCGCCTGGCTGGCGCATGCCGCGGCCCAGGGCGCGCGCAGCGTGAGCCTGGAGGTGCGTGCGGGCAATCGGCCCGCCATTGCGCTCTACCGCGCGCTGGGCTTTGTGGACGTGGCGCGCCGGCAAGCCTACTACGCCGCGCCGCGGGAGGATGCGCTGCTCATGCGCTGGACGGCGCCCGCTTCCGCCGGGGGGGCGCCACGCGCCTGAGCCGGCCCCAGGCGGCAGGCCGCGCGGGGGGATGCTACCCTTCGTCCTCGGCGCCGTAGGAGGGGTCCACATAGCGCCGGGCGCCCGTGAGATCCAGCAGCACGCCGGCGATGAGTCCCCACAACACGCCGAAAACCAGTACGATCGCCGGGTGCAGGGGATGGATGGCGACGCCCAGCAGGCCGTGGCCTTCCATGGGATTGAACACGATCCAGGTGGCCAGGGCCGGCAGGATGCCCACCAGCAGACCGCGCTGCCATTGGGGGCGCATGATCAGCAGCGGGATCAGAAAGCACAGGCCCCACAGTCCGCCCCAGACCATGCGCGGATAGATCAGCCAGTTCAGGCTCAAAGGAATGTTGTACTTGATGCCCCCCATGAGCGCCTCGGTGATGCCGATCTCGTTGACGACGATCAGCAGCACGCTCTGGATGAGCCCGGCCAGCGCGCCGATCACGAAAAAATGCACGACCCGGCGGATGTTGGTCTGCATAGCAATCCCCGATGGAGGTTGAGACTGACGCGGCCGGCGCGGCGGCGTTGCCGCGCGCCGGATGTCGCCGCTGCGGCCACGGGCGAGCCATCGCTCACGCGGCCATGGGGGGACACGGGTGATGCATCGGTTTGCGCCGCGCCGTCAGCGGCCGCCGGCCCTGGCGGCAGGCTCGGCGCCGGCCGTCACCGTCGGACTTTGTAGCCGGCCGCCTCGCGGTCCCAGGTCTGTGGGGTCAGGCCGCGGTCGCGCAGCTTGGCCTTCTGCACCTTCATGGAGGGTGTCTTGGGCAGCTCGGGCACGAACTCCACATAGCGCGGCACGGCGAAATGGGGCATGCGCGGCGTGCAGAAGTCCAGGATCTCCTCCGGCCTGGGCCGTGTTCCGGGCTTGAGCACCAGGCACGCCAGCACGTCGTCCTCGCCCCCGGGAACGTCAGATTTCACTGCCAGGGCCGCGGCCTCGGCCACGTCCGGATGGTCGCCCAGCACCACCTCCAGCTCGTAGGAGGAAATGTTCTCGCCGCGCCGGCGAATGCAGTCCTTGATGCGGTCGATATACCAGAAATAGCCGCGCTCATCCATGCGCGCCGCGTCGCCGGTGTGGAACCAGAAGTTGCGCCACGCCTCCACCGACTTCGCGGGCATGGCGTTGTAGCCCTGCATGAAGCAGAAGGGCTCCTTTGGCCGCACTACCAGCTCGCCCACCTCCCCGGGCGGCAGGGGCTCGTCGGTCTCCGGGTGCACGATGTCCAGCTCGAAATACTTCTCGTAGACCTTGCCGCAGCTTCCCGGCTGCTCGGGATCGTCCAGGGGATAGTAGAGCGGAATGTTGCATTCGGTCATGCCGAAGCCTTCGACGACCTTGGGGATGCCGAAGCGCCGGTGGAAGCGCGCCACGGTGTCCTCGGTCACCGGAATGGCGAGCAGCAGACGCAGCCTGTTGTCGCGCTCCTGCGGCTGTGGCGGCTGGCGCAGGATGAACTCGTTCATCACGCCGAGCGTGTTGGTGATGGTCGACCCGTACTTGCGGATGTCGCCGATCCAGTTGGTGGCGCTGAAGGCCGGCACGATGACGCAGCGGCAGCCCACGATCAGCGCCCCGTAGTACTGCATGAGCATGGCGTTGGCGTGGAACAGCGGCATGCAGATGTAGTACACGTCCTCCGGCACCATGCGCAGGTTTTCCACCTCCCCCAGGCCGAACAGGTAGTTGTGCGCATGGGGCATCAGCACGCCCTTGGAGGGTCCGGTGGTGCCCGAGGTGTACATGATGGCCCCGATCTCGCTGTAGTGCACCTCGATGTCGATGGGGGTATCGGGCGCGGCCAGCAGCGCGTCGAAGGGCAGGGTGCGGATGCGCTTGAAGCGTGGCGCATCGCCCTGGCCCAGCCCGGGCACGATGGCCGTCTGCACCGCCGGCACATTGTCCTCGATCGCGGCCAGCCAGCCCAGGTACTGGGGGTGCACGATCATCAGCTCGGCGCCGGAATTGTTCAGCACATGCGTCAGAAAATCGCCGCGATAGGCCGTGTTGATGGCCACGTGCACGGCGCCCACGCGGCTGATGCCGAACCAGGCGTAGCAATATTCCAGGCAGTTGGGCAGCATCACCGCAACGCGCTGCCCGCGCACGACCCCCATGCGCAGCAGCGCGTTGCCCACCCGGTTGGCCAGGGCGTCGGTCTGGGCAAAGGAGACGGGCGGCTGGTCCTCGAACTGCATGAAGGGCTTGTCGCCCAGGGCCGCGGCCTGCCGGGCCAATACCTTGCCGATCACCCACTCCGTCTTGTCCACCGCCATGGCCTGCTCCCGCTGCCCCCCGCACCCAACCGTCCAGGACCGTCCATTGTCGTGCCTTGAGTGGTTCTTACCCGCAGGCGGGGCCTAAAATCAAATGCGCACCCGTCCGCGGTGCCCCGCAGGCGCCTGCTGCCATGCCTGGCGTGCGCGGCAGCCGTGCGGCGGGCCATGCGCGGGCCGTGGCGCCCTGCGGCCGGCGTGGCGTGTCAGGTTCTTTCTCCCCTTCGGGGCGCATGGTACGATGCTGGGGAGACTGCCAGGGCACCACGGAAGGACGGTTCCGCCGACGCCTGCCCCACTTACCAGCCGATCTTTTTTTCGTCACGGGTCAAGATGACCAGCGGGCACGAGTCCGACCGGATTGTCGTCGTCGGCGCCAGCGAGCACAACCTGCGGAACCTGAGCCTGGAGCTGCCGCGCAACACGCTGACCGTGTTCACGGGCGTCAGCGGCTCGGGCAAGTCCTCGCTGGCCTTCGACACGCTGTTCAAGGAGGGGCAGCGACGCTTCCTGGAGTCGCTCTCCCCCTATGCGCGGCAGTTCCTGGGGCAGATGGAAAAGCCCCGCGTGGAGCACGTGGAGGGGCTGAGCCCTACCATTTCCATCGACCAGAAGACGGTCAACCGCAACCCGCGCTCCACCGTGGGCACGATCACGGAACTGTACGACCACTTCCGGCTGCTCTACGCGCGCTTCGGCCAGCCGTATTGTCCCACCTGCGCCATCCCCATCGCCACGCTGACGCCGGAGCAGATCGCCGACACGCTGTTCGCCCGCTTCGGCCAGACCGAGGGCGGCACGGCCTGCACCGTGCTGGCGCCCATGATCCGTGAGCGCAAGGGGGAATACCGGCGCGAGTTGGCCGGGTGGCTGGAGCAGGGCTACCTCCGCGCCCGCATCGACGGCGAGTTGCGCCGCCTGGACGAGGACATCGCCCTGGCACGCTACGAGAAGCACAGCATCGAGCTGGCGCTGGACCGCTTCCGCATCGAGCCCAAGACCCGCAGCCGGCTGGCCGAGGCCGTGGAGCAGGCCATGACGCTCAGCGGCGGGCTGGTGCAGGTGGAGGTGGCCGGGGAGCTGCATGCCTACAGCGGCAACATGGCCTGCCCCCGCTGCGGGCTGTCCATCCCCGAGCTGGAGCCGCGGCTGTTCTCCTTTAACGATCCCCAGGGCGCCTGCGAGACCTGCAACGGCCTGGGCACCCTGCGCCAGTTCGCCGAGGAGCGGCTGGCCGATGCGGCCCTCTCGCTGGACGAGGGCGCCCTGCGCTGCTTCACCGAGCGCGGCAACCTGCCCTTCACCGACATCACCCGCGACGACCTGAGCGTGGTGGCGCGGGGCCTGGGCATCGATACCCGCAAGCCCTGGGGCCGCCTGCCGGTCCGGTCCCGCGACCTGCTGCTGGACGGCAACGCCGACATCCGCATGCGCGTGCGCAACGTATTCCGCCAGCCGCACCTGCTCGTCGATGGCGCCCGCCACGAGGGCCAGTGGCCCGGGCTGCGCGCCGTGCTGGAATTCGTGGGCCGCTTCGTGGGCGCGGCCCTGGAGCGCTTCCAGGAGGAGACCCTCTGCCCGACCTGCAACGGGCTGCGGCTCAATCCCGTGGCGCGCGCCGTGCGCTTCCGCGGGCAGACCATCGACCAGCTCGCCGGCGCCACCGTGGAGGATGCGGTGGCCTTCTTCGAGGGGCTGGCGCTGAACGCGACCGAGACCCTCGTCGGCAAGGACATCTTCCGCGAAATCCGCGGGCGGCTGGGCTTCCTGCGCGACGTAGGCGTGGGCTATTTGTCCCTGGACCGGCGCGCCACCACGCTCTCCGGAGGCGAGGCCCAGCGCATCCGCCTGGCCTCGCAGGTGGGCTCCGGGCTGCAGGGGGTGCTCTACGTGCTGGATGAGCCGTCCATCGGGCTGCACCAGTCGGACAACCGCAAGCTGCTGGAGACCCTGCGCAGCCTGCGCGACGTGGGCAACACGGTCTACGTGGTGGAGCACGACCAGGAGACCATCGAGGCGGCCGACCACCTGGTGGATCTGGGCCCCGGCGCCGGGGACGAAGGCGGGCGGGTGCTGGCCCAGGGCACCCTGGCCGATCTGGTGGCCGCGCCCGAATCGCTCTCCGGGCGCTACCTCAGCGGATCGCTGGAAATCCCCCTGCCTGCGCGGCGGCGGCCGGCCGGCCAGGCCGTGCTGACGCTGCACGGCGTGCGCAAGCACAACCTGGACGGCCTGGACGTCAGCGTGCCGCTGGGGCTGTTCGTCGCGGTGACGGGCGTGTCGGGCTCGGGCAAGTCCACCCTGGTGCACGACGTGCTCAAGCCGGCCCTGGGCGCGCACCTGCACAAGGAGCCGGCGCCGCGCGGGCTCTACAGGCGCGTCACGGGCCTGCGGCATCTGGACAAGGTGATCGAGATCGACCAGTCGCCCATCGGGCGCACGCCGCGCAGCAATCCGGCCACCTACACCAAGGTGCTGGATGCGATCCGCGGGCTGTTCGCCCAGACCCCCGAGGCCCGCATCCGCGGCTACAAGCCCGGGCGCTTCAGCTTCAACGTCAAGGGCGGCCGCTGCGAGGCCTGCGAAGGCGCCGGCGTGCAGACCATCGAAATGCAGTTCCTGAGCAACGTGGAGATGGTCTGCGAAGAGTGCGGCGGGCGGCGTTTCAACGACGAGACCCTGCAGATCCACTACAAGGGCCGCACCATCCACGACGTGCTGGAGATGACCGTGGACGAGGCGGCCGGGTTCTTCGCCCAGGTGCCGCCGGTGGCCCACATCCTGAGCACGCTGCGGGAGGTGGGGCTGGGCTACATCCGGCTGGGGCAGCCTTCCACCACACTCTCCGGGGGCGAGGCGCAGCGCGTGAAGCTGGCCTCGGAGCTGCGCAAGCGGGGCACGGGGCAGACCCTGTACCTGCTGGACGAGCCCACCACGGGCCTGCACTTCCACGACATCCGCTCCCTGCTGGAATGCCTCAACCGGCTGGTGGAGGCGGGCAACACCGTGCTGGTAATCGAGCACAACCTGGACGTGATCAAGGTGGCCGACCACGTGATCGACCTGGGACCGGGCGGCGGACGGCACGGCGGGCGGCTGGTCTGCGCCGGCACGCCGGAGCAGGTGGCCGCCCACGGCGATTCGCTCACGGGCCGCGAGCTGGCCCACATGCTGCGGCCGCGCACGTTGACCGTGCGCCCGGCGCCGCCGCTGCTGGCCCGCAACGGCAAGCGCGACCTGGTGGTGCGCGGGGCGGAAAAGAACAACCTGCAGCACGTGGACGTGCGCATCCCGCGCAACTCCTTCACCGTCATCACGGGCGTCTCGGGCTCGGGCAAGACCTCGCTGGCCTTCGACACCATCTTCGCCGAGGGCCAGGCGCGCTACGTGGAATCGCTCTCCACGTATGCGCGGCGCTTCCTGGGACGCATGGACAAGGCGCGCGTGGACGGCATCGACGGGCTGGCCCCGGCCATCGCCATCGACCAGAAGAACAGCGGCCGCTCGCCGCGCTCCACCGTGGCCACCATCACGGAAATCTACGACTATCTGCGCCTGCTCTACGCGCGCATCGGGCACCCTCATTGCCCCACGTGCGGCACGGCGCTGGACGGCTTCACGCCCACGCGTCTGGCCCGGCTGCTGGCGCAGGCGCGCGAGGGCGAGCGGCTGGTGCTCGCGGCGCCGCTGTATCGCCCGGGCAGCACGCGGGCGGCCATGCTGGACGATCCGGCGCACCTGACGCAACTGGCCGAGGCCCTGCTAGCCGAGGGCTTCACGCGCATCATGCTGGGCGCGGAGACCGTGGAGCTGGCCGACTGGCTGGCGCGGCCCAAGGAACGGCAACGCGTGCCGGCGGGCACGGCGGTGGACCTGGTGATCGACCGCCTGCGCGTCCAAGGCCGCCAGCGCAAACGCCTGGCCGAGGCCATCGAGCTGGCCTTTGCCAAGGGTCACGGGTTGGCGCGCCTGCGCTTCCCGGACGATGCCGCGCGCACGGTGCACCATGGCGTGGCGCCGCAGGCCCACGGCGGAAACGGCGCGGCCCTTCCGGACGATGCTGCCACGGCCACGGAACGCTTCGCCGGACCCGAGGTGCTGGTCAGCGCACCCGTGGGCTGCGTGGACTGCGACTACTACCTGGACGAGCCCTTCGTGCCGCGCATGTTCTCCTTCAACTCCCACGTGGGGGCCTGCGAGGCCTGTGCGGGGCTGGGCAAGAGCCTGCAGGTTGATCCGGCGCTGCTGGTGCCTTTTCCCGAGCGGCCCCTGCTGGAGGGGGCCCTGGTGGCCGGCAAGCTGGGCCGAGCCGTCGCGCGCAAGAACTGGAAGGCCGAGCGCACCATCCGCGCCTTTGCCCGGCGCGAGGGCATCGACCTGGAGCGCCCCTTCGGCCAGCTCAGCCGGCGCGAGCAGGGGCTGCTGCTGCACGGCGACGGGCAGGCGCTGTCGGTGCGTCGGCGCTGGGGCGGCCTGCGCAGCGTGGAATTCCGCGGCATCGCCGGCATCGTGCTGGAGTGGTACCGCGACCCGCAACTGGCGGGCTTCGCCCAGCACATCGAGCCGGTGATGGCCGACGTGGCCTGTCCCGCCTGCGACGGCGAGCGGCTCAAACCGGCCTACCGGGCGGTGGCCATCGACGGGCTGAACATCGCCCAGTTCTGCGCCTACACGGTGGAGGAGGCGCTGGCGGCCACGGCGCGCTGGAAGCTCACCGCCAACGAGGCGCTGGTCGCGCAGCAGCCGCGCCAGGAGATCCGCGCGCGCCTGGGCTTTCTCAAGGACGTGGGGTTGGGCTACCTGAACCTGCGGCGCGAGGCCACCACGCTCTCCGGCGGTGAGGCGCAGCGCATCCGCCTGGCCTCGCAGCTCGGCTCGCACCTGGTGGGCGTGCTGTACGTGCTGGACGAGCCCACCATTGGCCTGCATCCGCGGGACACGCGGCGGCTGGTGGACACCCTGCTGCAACTGCGCGACCGCGGCAACACGGTGCTGGTGGTGGAGCACGACCCGGAAACCATCCGCGCGGCGGATCACGTGATCGACATCGGGCCCGGCGCCGGGCACCTGGGCGGGCGCGTGGTGGCCGCGGGCACGCCGCAGGAGCTGGCGGCCCACCCCGACTCGCTCACCGGGGCCTACCTGGCCGGGCGCGCGAGCGTGCCGCTGCCCGACCGCCCACGGCCCTGGCGCAAGTCGCGCTGCCTGACGGTGCAGGGCGCGCGGGCCAACAACCTGCGCAACATCGACGTGGCGTTTCCGCTGGGCACCTTCACGGTGGTCACCGGCGTGTCCGGCTCGGGCAAGTCCACGCTGGTGGTGGGCATCCTGCAGAACGTGCTGCAACGCACGCTGGACAATGCGCGCGTGGTGCCCGGGGCGCACCGCGCCGTCAAGGGTTTGAACCACGTGGACAAGGTGGTGGTGATCGACCAGTCGCCCATCGGCCGCACGCCCAAGTCCAACCCGGCCACCTACACCGGGGCCATGGACGGCATCCGCGCCCTCATGGCCCGCGTCCCCGAAGCCCAGGTGCGCGGCTACAAGGCCGGGCGCTTCAGCTTCAACGTCAAGGGCGGACGCTGCGAGGCCTGCGAAGGCCGCGGCATGAACCACATCGAGATGCACTTCCTGGCCGATGTG
>JACQHH010000195.1 GCA_016199125.1 Candidatus Lambdaproteobacteria bacterium | reverse complement strand
CACCAGCCCCGAACTGTGGCTCAACCTGCAGCACCAGCACGACTTGTGGCGCGCCCGCCATGATCGCTCCCGGCCCCGCGTGCGGCCCCTGGTAGCCAAGCGGGCGATGGCGCGGTAGCCTCATCACCATCGCTCTGCGTCATCGTTGTTTCCTGCTGGCGGCGATCCGCCGACCGGTCCGCCGCTTTCTCGCCCGACACGCAAAATCGCTGTTGATGGGCGACGCGGACCTTAGGGGCATGGCATGCCATGCCCCTACAGCACGTTCGAGGAATGAATTGGAAACAGGCGCCCCCTACAGCTTCTCCAGCGTGATCTCCCCCGCCGCGATACGGCGCAGGGTGTCGGGGTAGAGGCGGTGCTCTTCGGCCAACACGCGCTCGGCCAGGGTCTCGGGGGTGTCGCCGGGCAGCACGGGCACGCGGGCCTGGGCCAGGATGGGGCCGCGGTCGTATTCCTCGTCGACCAGGTGGATGGTGACGCCCGATTCGCGGTCGCCTGCGGCCAGCACGGCCTCGTGCACGCGCATGCCGAACATGCCCTGGCCCCCGTGGCGGGGCAGCAGGGCGGGATGGATGTTCAGCACGCGCCCGCGATAGGCCCCTAGCACGCGCGGCCCCAGCTTTTTCATGTAGCCGGCCAGCACGACCAGGTTCACGCCCGCGGAGCGCAGGGCGCCCAGGATGGCCCGATCCAGGGCCTCGTCGTCGGGATAGCTCTGCCGGCTGAGGTGCAGGGCCGTCACGCCCGCCGCGCGCGCCCGCTCCAGGGCCAGAGCGCCGGAATTGTTGGAGATCACCACGCAGGCCCGCGCGGGCAGCGTGCCGGCGGCGATGGCGTCCAGGATGGCCTGCAGGTTGCTGCCGCCGTGAGAGGCCAGGAAGCCCAGGTGCAGCGGCGGCGGACGGGACATCGCGGGCGACCGGATGGGGGGCGCGTGGGGGCCGGGTCGTGCGGGCGTGCGCGGCGCCCCGCGGCGCTCAGGCCGGCTTGGGCTCGGCGGCCAGCGGCTTGACGATGAACAGCAGGTCGCCCTGGTTCACGGTCTGGCCGCTTTCGGCCAGCACGCGCGTGACGGTGAAGCTCGCGTCCTCGGCGAACAGCGCGTCGCCGTTGGAGACATTGTAGTCGGCCAGGCGAATGCCCTCGAAGACCTTCATGGCCTCCATCAGGCACAGCGTCTTGTGCACGTCGAACACGTCCCCGATCTCCACGAAGGGCGGATCGTCCGGCGAGGGCGCTGCGTAGAACACGCCCGTGCGCGGCGAAAGCACCTTGAGCTCCTCGGAATTCTCGATGACGATGGCCTCGCGGTTGATCTGGGGCCGGCCCGAGCCGCTGCGCTTTTCCATGCGCGCGAGCAGCTTGCCCAGGTCGGCGCGCTCGAAGAAGCCCCGGATGAAGCCCGTGTCGTAGTCGCCCTTGGTGAACACCTCGTCGCCCAGAATGGCCTCCATGAGCGCCAGGTTGGTATACACCCCCTCGACGGCCACTGAGCCCAGGTAGGCCCGCAGGGTCTTGATCACGCCGGCCCGCGAGCGGCCATGGGCAATGACCTGCACGATCAGGCTGTCGTAGAAGGGCGGGATGGTGTCGCCTTCGTTGATGCACTTGACGATGCGCACGTCCGGGTGCTCCGGCAGCACCAGCCGCGTGACCACGCCCGGCGAGGGCCGGAATTCCACCCGCCCAGCGCTGTCCACGGACATCTGCTCGGCGTTGATGCGCACCTCCATGGCGTAGCCGCGCGATTTGGGCACCAGCTCGGCGATGGATTCGCCCGCGGCGATGCGCAGTTGCTCGCGCACGATGTCCACGTCCGCCACGGCCTCGGTCACGGGGTGCTCCACCTGCAGGCGCGTGTTCATTTCCATGAAGTAGCAGTCGTTGGCCGCGCGGTCGTAGATGAACTCGATGGTGCCCGCGCCGATGTAGTCGATCTCGTTGGCGATCTTTTCGGCCCAATCGAACAGCCGATCCACCATGGCCTTGGGAAACTTGAAGGAGCCCGACTCCTCGATCAGCTTTTGGTTGTCGCGCTGCACGCTGCAGTCGCGCAAGCCCAGGATGCGCGTGTTGCCCTTGCGGTCGCGCAGCACCTGCACCTCCACGTGGCGCATGGAGGTGACGAATTTTTCCAGGTACACGTCGCCGTTGCCGAAGGCGCTCAGCGCCTCCTGGCTGGTGCGCAGGAAGCTCTCCTTGAAATTCTCCGGCTCGAAGACCACGCGCATGCCCTTGCCCCCGCCGCCAAAGGCCGCCTTGATGAGCACGGGGTAGCCGATCTCGTCGGCCAGTTGCTGGGCCTCCA
Source organism: Candidatus Lambdaproteobacteria bacterium (assembly GCA_016199125.1). Classification (GTDB taxonomy): domain Bacteria; phylum SAR324; class SAR324; order SAR324; family JACQKK01; genus JACQHH01. The sequence continues at coordinate 20,200 of JACQHH010000195.1, read as the reverse complement.
GCGGATCGGTGACCACGCCCTGGCTGCCCGGCACCACCTTCACGTCCAGGCGCAAGGCCGTGGCGATGGCGTTGGACTTGTTGCCCATCAGCTCCATGCTGTAGGCCCGGGGGCCGACAAAGTTGAACCCGTTCTTGCGGCAGAGCAGGGCGAAGTTGGGGTTTTCCGACAGGAAGCCGATGCCAGGATGAATCGTGTCCACCTCCTCGTTCTCGGCGATGGTGACTACGCTCATGCCGTTGAGGTAACTCTCCTGGGGCGTCTTGCCGCCGATGCACACCAGGCGGTCGCTGGGCGCAAGCTGCTTGGCCGGGGCGCTCTCCATGTCGGCGTCCGACTGCACCAGCACCACCTCCACGCCGACGTCATGCGCCCCGTCGATGAGGCGCGAGGCGGTGCAGCCCCGCGCGTGGATCAGCATGCGCTTGACGGGCGAGAAGGTGATGAAGCCCTTGGGCAGCTCGTCGGCGGCCGTGGTGTCGGCCCCGCGGTACTCCCCTTTGAGGATGCGCGCCAGCACGTCCGGGATGGTGTCGGAGGGGAGCGGAATGTCCGGGTCGATCTCGCGCAGTTGCGCGTCCAGCTCGGGATCGAAGGGATTGGCCACCAGTCCGTCCATGCTCTCCGGCACGCGGCTCAGGTAGTTGGCCAGCACCGATTCGCTGGGCAGGTGGCTGGGCACCACGCGCTGTCCGGCAAAGGGGATCACGGCTCCTGAAAGGTAATGGGTCTTCACCAGCCGGTGCGTGACAAAGCTGGCCTGGGCGCCCCCGGTGCAGTCGCGGAAGCCGAAGCAGATCACCGGCAGGTCGATGTCGCGCACGAAGCGGTTGAGCCGGTCGTTGAGCACGGACATGGAAAACAGCGCCCCGGCCCCCTCCTTGGTCTGCATGCCGCCCGAGGAGATGAACATCACCACGGGCAGCTTCTTCACGGCGCATTCCACCATCAGCTTGCAGATCTTCTCGCCGCTGGCCATGTCGAAGGCGCCGGCCTGGAACTGGGAATTGCTGACGGCCAGCCCCACCCGCGAGTCGATGTCGCCGTGACGGAAGCGGGCCATGCCCGTGATCACGCCCACCGGCGGAATGTTCGCCTCCAGGGCCCGCTCGATGGAGCCGCGGAAGCCGGGGAAGCGCACCGGATCGGTGGTGATCAGGTCCGCGTTGAGCTCGTCGAAGCCCGTGAAGAAGGCGTCGATCACCCGCTGCGGCGTGAGCGGATTGGTGCGCTTGGTGTTGTCCAGCAGGTTCTGGATCAGCAGGTCGCGGTAGGCCTGGTTGAGCCGGTTCCAGAAGTCCTTGATACCGATGTTGCGCGGATTGATCTTGCCTTCAAAGTGCTTCTCGCCCCGCCGGGCTTTGTAGAACGAGGGCAGCAGATTGGAGAAGAAATACGCCAGGATGCCGAACAGCGGCTCGCTGTGCCGCGGGAAGGCCATGCGCTTCCACTCGCTCACCTGCTGCATCAGCTTTTCGATGTCGTGGCGCGAGATCAGCGTCTCCAGCCAGTTGGAGAAGGCCAGGGATACGTCGGTGTTGAGCCCCTCGGGGAAGATGCCCTGGAAGGACTTGGCCGCATCGGCCAGGACCTTGTCCAGCAGGTCTTCCATGGTGCTCTGGGTGATCTCGTTGGTGTCGCGCAGCTCCCGCGCGATCATGGGCAGGCTTTGCACCAGGTGATCGTAGAGCAGATCGAAGAGCACGAAGTTGCGCGCCGTGGATGGAAAACGGTCGCGCACGCCGGGCATTTGCAGCGCATCCAGCAGTGTGGCCTCGTCCACCGGCAGCGACTCGCCCTGGGCCCGATGCTCCAGGTGCTCCAGGAGCAACACCAGGTTCTCCCGCGCTTCCACCTTCCAGAAGTTGTAGAGGTGCAGCCCCAGTTCCAGCACGATCTCGTCGCAGGCCTTGTTGAAGTTCTTCTCCGGCGTGCCCATGAAGAAGCTGGCGAAGCGCCCGCGGTCCAGGCCCAGGGACTTCTGGGTGTCCAGCACGCGCCGGTAGCGCTTGGAGAGGGCGTCGTCGTAGCGGATTTCCAGGGGCTTGTCCGCCCAACTGCGGAAGCGCTCCAGGCGCTCGCGCTCGATGCGGTCGTGCAGCTCGCCCTTGGGCACCGCCGGCGAGCGCATGCGCGAATAGGTGCGCACCGATTGGCTGGAGAGCCGCATGCGCAGCTTGAGGTAACGGTGAAAACGATACGCTGAGCCGAACACGTTGAGCAGGCCCGTGGGCGTCTTGTTGGCTGCCCGGTTCTCCTCCAGCATCAGGTCCGAGGGATTCAGCGAGCGCAGCACGCTCTCCTGATAATGCTGAAAGAAATAGTGATTTTCCCGCTTGCGCAGGAACTCGGCCATGTTGGCTTCCACCGTTTCCAGCGCCGAGAAGATGGCCTGGGTGAGCGGGCGCGGGGAATCGCTGGTCAGCGGGGAATAGTCGATCACGCCGTCCAGATAGCCTGCCTTGCAGAGCTCATAGGACGACACGCCGATGTAGCGCGCGCATTCCTGCCAGGAGAGATTGTAGTTGTAGGCAATTTCGGCCAGCCCCATGGGGTGAATGGTGTTGAATACCCCGTCGCGCACGGACAGCAGCACGTTGGTGGTGGCCAAGGGAATGGCCCCGCCGCTGTACCCATTGCCGAAAACGATGCCCAGCGAGGGCAGTTGCAGGTTGGCCATGACGGAAATCAGCTCCGAAATGGCATGGGCCTGGTTGTTGCGGTTGGCTTCCTCGCCGGCGTCCGCCCCCGGGGTGTCGATGAAGGTCACCACCGGTGTCCCGTAGGACGAATAGAACCGCACCAGCTCCGAGGCGCGGCGATGATGGCGCGGCATCCACACGCCGTTCTTGTTCTTGCGGTTTTGTGCCAGAAACAGGACGCGCCGTGTGCGCTCGGGGAGCCTGAACGAGACCTCGGCCACGTACATCGGGCCCTCGTTGGTTTCCTCCAGCACCGTGCCGCCCAACTGGCGGATCACTTCCACGGCGTTCTTGCGCTTGGGATGCTCGGAGGGGTAAACCGTCTGGCGGATGTAGTCATCCACCGACAGGGAGCGCAACTCCTTGATGCGACCGTTGATTTCTCCCTTGCTGAGCAGCCCCTCCATGTGCCCGTCGGAGAGGAATTCCGGACGCTTGATCGAGCGCAGGGGAAAGGAACTGGCTACTTTCTCCGCTTCGACGAACACCAGTCGCCGCGGGGGTTGTCCATTCGCCATAAAGGCTTCAGTAGACCTGTAGGAGCGCGCTTGAATTCAGACCCACCGGAGTCCGAAGTGGCGGCATCCGCCTTGCCACGCGCGGAGCCATCTCACCCCCGGTTGCGGACACAATCTCTGCCGCCCGGATGCTACCCGGATGCGCGCTTCTGCGCGCAGGAGTTGCGCATCGAACCCCGCCGGGGACCAGGGAGCCTGATCGCAGATGCGGGCGGACTATGCCGAACAAGGGGCGATTCTACACCGATCAATTCAAGAGGGCAAAATGGAAGCTCATGCCCGCGGGCCTCGTGGGCGGGGCGGCGAGTTGGGCGCGCGCCGTGTGCCCTGGAGCGGCGGATTCGGCGCGCGGGTCGCCGCGTGTCCGGTGCGGGCCGGCGCCTGCGTGCACCCTGCATGCCCGAACCCAGGCAGCCGCGCCGCCTGCTCCGGGGGCCTGCGCAGGCTGTCAGGCGGCAGGACGCGTGGACGCACAACGCCGTCCGAGCTGGATCGCTGGCCGTCGCCGCGGCGTTTGTGGGATAGTCACGCCAGGAACCGCAGCAGGCCACGGCGTCCGGGCTGCGCCGGCACCTCCGACCGGGGAACCATGAGCAGAAATCTTATGCCCAGGCATGGGCAGCGTCGCATGCCGCCGCCATGGCTGAGCTTGCTGCTGTGCCTGCTGGCGTTGGCGGTGCTGCCGGCCGGGTGCGCCTGGCTGGGTCTGGGTGGCGACCAGCCGGCGGCGGTCCCGGCAGCCGAGGGTCAGCCCGGCGCGGAGCAGAAACCCGAGAGCGTGCTGCCGGGCGGTGTGCTGGGCAACATCGCCAGCAAGGCGCCGCCCAAATCGCCCGCGCAGTACCTGGCGTTCCTGGCCGATCAGTTCGGCTGGGAACAGGATGTGGCCCAGAACACCCTGCTGGCCCAGGCGGTGCAGGAGCAGGCCTGGGACGAGCGCGTGGAACCTTTCATGCTGGGCCTGTTCTTCGGCAGGGGATTTTCCGTGCTTCCGGCCGTGGGCGATGGGCACGAGTTTTCCCGCGACGCCGTGGTCAATGGCCCGCTGAACCAGGCGCGCCTGCTGGTCACCACCCGTCGGCCCGTCCGCATCGTGCTGTTGCGCCCGGCGATCAACGTGGAGATCATTTACCCCCAGGACGGCGAGCAGCCCCAGCTTTTCACGCTCGATCCGGACAGCAGCGTGGTCGTGCGGCAGAGCCGGCTGGAGCAGTACTTGCGCTGACATGCCGCTGCGCGCGGGTCGCACATTTGTCGCGCCCGGCGGCACTGGTGCGACCCCGCCTGCCACAATGCGCCGGCAGATGCCCTCCGGCTGCCGCAAATGCCGTCGGGTGCCGCGCTGCGGGCATCCACGCTCATGCGTCATGTTTGAATAAATTTATGACGCGTCTGCGGAGTGGATATCTGCTCGGTTTGGTTGCTCCAGTGCGATTCGTGCCGCAAGTTGTTCCATCCGCTTAACACAAGTTTTTTGACAATTTTCCCCACCTGTGTTCTTATTTCACGACAGTGGTTTGGCGGACGCCGCCGCTGCGCAGTGCATTCGTCAATGAGGCCGCCTGACACCGGCTGCCACACGGAATCGATCCATCGCTGGCGCGGCACAGGGGACAGATCTTGCGCAGCGGGAGGGAGATCCCTCGCGATGCATGGTCTGCACCGCAGCAGACAAGCAAGACCCGGGCTGGGTGGGCGAAGGTGTGTACCGCGTGCGCCGTCGATGCGGGGGGTGCAAATGGAAGCGGAGCGCAATAGAGCACAACAATCATGTCACGTTGAGAGCATCATATGATAGTCACAGCAGCATGGCGCCGTGGTGGCACCCGTCAGGTGATTTGGCTGTGGACGGTACTGGCCCTTGGGTTGGCGATTGGCGCGTGCAGCGCCGACACGGAAATCAAGGAGGAGGACAAGATCCCGCCGCCGATTGCCCAGGCCAGCACGCTGTTGGCCGCCGACCGTAACGGCGACGTGTGGCGTATCGACTCGCAAACCGGCGAGATACAGCCCTTTCTCGATGTGTACATCCCCTCCGGACCGAGCGCGCTGAATCTTGGCGTGATCAGTGCCATGGTCTTCGACCCGGCCGCGAACGTGCTGTATGCCGGCACCGGCGCTTCCACGCTGTCCGCCTGCCCAGGATGTCTCTACAGCATCGACATGGCCACCGGCGTGGCGACACTGCTGTTGGATATTTCGACATCGCTGGGTTCGTTTGCCATCCCGGGTCTGGCGCGCCGCTCCGACGGCCGGCTGTTTGCGGCAAATGACAATCTGGTGGAAGTCGATCCGACCGTTCCAACGGTCGTGGCGTCCAATGTCATCAGTCCTGCCGTGGGCGGAGGGCGTGGATTGACCTTCGGAAACGATGGCACGCTGTACATGGCGGGCTACACGACCGGCACAACCATCAACGGCATCGACACCACCACGGCGGCATCGGCCCTGCTTGGCACTCTGAGCTACCCCAACAGTGGCGGAGTCGAGCCGCTGTTTCCCCAAGGATCGCCGGTCATCAACTCCATGACCACGCTTCCGGATGGTTCGGCGTTGGCGATCGTCAACGATTCCGCCTGGAACTGGTACGGGGCAAGCGTTGATCTGGCGACCCCGGAGGCCGTGCTGCTGGGGAAACTTTCGTTCGAACTGGATGGCATCGTCTGGCTGCCCTTTGTAGCGTCCTCCGCGCTGCCGGCGCCAGTGATGAACCTGTCAGTTATTGATGGCTACCTCTCCAACGCCGTCGGGTGGGACGCCGGTTTTGTGGTGAATTCCTACAAGCTCTATTGGAAGGCCAACGGAACAATGTCCGGCATCCCGGCCAATGCCGATGGTTTCTATGCGGGGATTCCTGGCACCAATTTCAGCGACTTTGCAGCCGCTCCGGGCAACACCTATTTCTATATGGTGGCGGCCGTCACCGCCGCAGGCGAGGGGCCGCCCTCGTCCGAGATTTTTCATGTTGCCGTCGGCGCGACGGTCGGCGCGGAAATCATTCCCTTCGCGCCCGTGGCGGCGGTATCCCCGACGCCTGTTGCGCTGGCTGACGATCAGGTGTCCGGTGCCGTTCCCCTCGGCTTCAACTTCACGTTCTTCGGCAACGTCTATACCCAGGCCTATATTTCGAGCAACGGCTTTCTCTCGTTCGATGCGGCGGCCCCGCACGGATGCTGCGGGGGATCGATCATTCCGGACATCTTCCCGCCCAACGACTACATCGCCCTGGCCTGGACGGACCTCGACCCGCCGGAGCTTGGGCTCGGTGAATCCACGCCCGGCACGATCACCTATGAGACCATCGGTTCCGCGCCCAACCGCAAGTTTGTGCTGACCTTCGACCGCATTGGCACCAACGCCCTGGGCGGCATCTATACTGGGCAACTGGTGCTGAACGAATTTGATTCGACGGCGGAGGTGCACACCACCCATGCGAACCTGCAGGACGTGCCCGCCTATACACAGGGCGTGGAAAACGCGAGCGGCACAGTGGGCTATTATCTGCCGGGACGCGCAACGGGCCAGGACATTCTGAACAACGATGCCGTGCGCTTCCACACGAACTAGCGGCATGGCGCCTGCACGCACGCCGGGGCGCCCGTCGCGGCGTGCGCGGAGCCGTTGCCGATCAGTCCGTATGCAGTGCCGAGGCGCGGCAGCAGCACGGGATACATGCACTGCCGCGCGGCCGGCCGTTCGTGCTAAACTGACTCCATTCCGATGAGTATCGAGCCGGCTGTCCACGGCTGGGCGCCCGCGCTTGCGCAGCGCGACGCCGTGCAGGTTCGACCTGGGCCCTGAGGGGCCCGCAACGGGGAGATGACGCGTCATGGCGAGAGCGGCAAGGTCGGTGGGGGTGTTGGGATCGGGGGTGGTGGGTCAGACGCTGGCCGACGGTTTCCTGGCGCGGGGCTACCGCGTCATGCGTGGCTCGCGCGACCCGGCCAAGCTGGCGGATTGGCGGCGCGCGGCCGGCGCCAATGCCGCCACGGGCAACTTCGAGGAAACGGCCGCGTTCGGAGAGGTGGCGGTGCTGGCGGTCAAAGGCACGGCGGCGCTGCAAGCGGTCAGGCTCTGCGGGGCGGCCCTGGACGGCAAGGTCGTGCTGGATACGACCAATCCCATCGCCGATGCGCCTCCTGTGCATGGCGTGCTGCAATTCTTCGTGGGTACGTCCGATTCTCTGCTGGAACAACTGCAGAAGCAGGCCCCCAAGGTGCGCTTCGTGAAGGCCTTCTCCTGCGTCGGTCACCCGCTGATGGTCAATCCCGATTTCGGCGGCAGCACGCCCACCATGTTCATCTGCGGCAATGACGCCGCGGCCAAGGCCCGCACGACGGAGATCCTGACCGAGTTTGGCTGGGAAACGGAGGATATGGGCGCGATCGAGGCGGCCCGCGCCATCGAGCCGCTGTGCATGCTGTGGTGCATCCCCGGCCTGTCGCAGAACCGCTGGAGCCACGCCTTCAAGCTGCTCAAGCGCTGATCCGGGGGCTCCCCCGAGTCGGGCAATGCGCCGGCTCCGGGGCCGCTGGCGGCCATGCGTGCAGCCCGGAATTCCGTCCCGTATCCAGGCAATGCCCGGATCAGCGGCCGCGACACACCGCTGAGGGACCAGCGGCGCAGGGGCAATGGCGCCGCCCGCGACCCTAGGCGCCAGACGATTCGCCCGCCCGGCGCGCCGGCACAGGGGCCGAAGTAAGTCCCCGCGCCGCGCGCACAATCCACACGCCCAGCTTGCGCAATTCCTCCAGCGCCATGATGCTGGCCGCAATGGCGGCCAACAGCGCCCAGTCGCTCCAGTCCAGCGCGACGATGTGGAAGATTTCCCGGGCCGGTGCCCAATTCACCGCCGCCACCTGTAGCAGCACCGTGCCGCAGACCGAGGCCCACAGCGCGCGGTTGGTGAACAGGTGAGTTCCGAAGGCCGAACGGCTCTCGGCGCGGGCGTTGAAGGCATTGAAGAACTGGAACAGCACGAACACGGTAAAGGCCAGCGTGGCGGCTTTGGCGGTCATGTCCGCGCCGCCCAGACCGCTGTCGGCCCAGGCCAGCACGCCCAGCGTCCCGGCCATCATCACCGCCCCGAAGGAGACCACCAGGCCCAGGCGCCGCAGGCTTAGGATGCGCGCCCCGGGCACGCGCGGCCGGCGCTGCATGATGCCCGGCGCGGCGCGGTCCATGCCCAGCGACATGGCCGGCGGGCCGTCCATGATGATGTTGATCCACAGCAGTTGAATGGGGTTGAACGGTTCCGGCAGCCCCACCAGCAGCGCGCCCAGCACCGTGAAGATCGCGCCCAGATTGGTGGAAAGCTGGAAGCGCACGAATTTCACGATGTTCTCGTAGATCACCCGCCCTTCGCGGATCGCGCGCACGATGGTCACGAAGTTGTCGTCGGTGAGCACCATGGACGCCGCTTCCTTGGCCACCTCGGTGCCCGAGAGGCCCATGGCCACGCCGATGTCGGCGATCTTGAGCGCCGGGGCGTCGTTCACCCCGTCGCCGGTCATGGCCACGACGTGATTGCGTGCCTTGAGCGCGCGCACGATCTTCATCTTGTGCTCGGGCGTCACGCGGGCGAACACGGCCAGTGCTTCGACCCGCTCGGAAAGCTGATCCGTATCGAGCTGGTCCAGCTCCGGTCCGGTGATCACGCCCCCTTCCAGGCCCAGCGCCGTGGCGACGGCGCGCGCCGTCTCGCGCTGGTCTCCGGTGATCATCTTCACCTGGATGCCGGCCTCGTGACACAGGGCCACCGCCTCGCGCACCGCCGGACGCGGTGGGTCGAGCAGCCCGGCCAGGCCCACGAAGGTCAGGTGCTGCAGGGAGCTGGTCAGGTCGGCCTCCGAATCGAACTCGGCGGCCGGCAACGACGTGGAGGCCACGGCCAGCACGCGCAGGCCCTGGGCCGCCAGGGAGGCGTTTTCCGCCTCCAACTGCGCGCGCATCGCAGGCTCCAGGGATTGCACGCCGTTGGGGCCCAGCCAGCTCGAGCAGTGCCGCAGCAGGGTTTCCGGGGCGCCCTTGACGTGTACCTGCACGTCGTCGCCGCCGCCGTGGTACGTGGCCATGTACTTGCGGTCGGAATCGAAGGGAATCTCGGCGATGCGCGGGCGCTCGGCCTCCACGCCGGCGCGGGTCAGGCCCCCCTTGAGGGCCATGGTCAGCAGGGCGCCTTCGGTGGGGTCGCCGATGAGCTGCCCCTCGCTCACGTTGCTGTCGTTGCAGAGCACCATGGGACGCAGCAGGGGCTCCCAGTCCGCGTCGTCGCGGCCCGAATCCAGCGCCAGCTCGCCATTGGGCCGGTAGCCTTCGCCCGTGACGGTAAAGCGGTGGCCGCGGTAGAAGCCGGCGCGCACCGTCATCTGGTTCATGGTCAGCGTGCCGGTCTTGTCCGAGCAGATCACCGTGGTGCAGCCCAGGGTTTCCACGGCCGCCAGGCGCTTGACAATGGCCTGCTGGCGCACCATGCGTTGCATGCCCAGGGCCAGGGTGACGGTGACCACCGCCGGCAGGCCCTCGGGAATGGCCGCCACGGCCAGCGCGATGGCGTTGAGCACGACATCGGCGATGGCGGTCCCCCGCCAGATGCCCAGCCCGAAGATCACCGCGATGATCACGCCCGCGATGGCAGTCAGGCGCTTGCCCAGCGCATCGAGCTGGATCTGCAGGGGCGTGTCGCCCTCCGGGGTTTCGGCCAGCATGCTGGCCAGGCGGCCCATCTCGCTGCTGCGTCCGGTGGCGGTGACCACATACCAGCCGCGCCCGCGGGTGACGACGGTGTTCATGAACACCATGTTGTTGCGGTCGGCCAGGGGCGTGCCGGCATCCTCCAGGGCGGCCATGCGCTTGACCACCGGCAGCGACTCCCCGGTCAGCGCCGATTCGTCGATCTCCAGCCCGGCCGACTCCACCAGCCGTCCGTCGGCCGCGATGCGGTCGCCGGTCTCCATGCGCACGATGTCGCCCGGCACCAGCTCATCCGCCGCGACCGCCAGCACCTGCCCGTCGCGGCGCACGTGCGGATGCAACGCCAGCATGCGCTTCAGGGCGGCCAGGCTGCGCTCGGCGCGGTACTCCTGGTAAAAGCCCAACACGGAGTTGATGGCCGTCACCACCAGGATCACGATGGCGTCGCGGTAGTGGCCGATCAGCGCCGCCAGAGCCGAGGCGGCGAACAACAGCAGGATCAGGAAGCTCTGCACCTGCTGCAGCAGGATCTTCCACGGCGGCGTGGGCGGCTGTTCGGTGAGCTTGTTCGGGCCGTACTGCGCCTGGCGCCCGCTCACTTCGGCCGCACTGAGACCCTGAGCCAGGTCGACGTGCAGGCGGGTGAGCGCTTCCTCGGCGGACAAGCAATGCCAAACGGGATCCGGTGCCACAGGCGATGAGGGCTGTGAGGCTTGCGGCGCTGTCATGAGGGTCGTGGCAAGAGATTCATACCGGTGAAGCCGGCGGCGCAGCGGTCGGCCCCGGCAGGTGCATCAGCCATGCGCGGCGGCGGCCATGTTGCTGGGGATGGACCGCGCCCCGCCAGGCGCCATACTCGTTAGACGATAGCACGGAGCCGCGGCGTATAAAAACCATCATCGCGCGCCACCGCCCGCCCGGCGGTCGGGGGACGTGCGGCCACACGGTCATGCGACCCGCGGAACCGCCTCTGCGGCCCTCCAGCGCGTCCACGGAGGCTGCGTCACCTGCGGCGGTTTCTGCCGTTGCGACGCATCGTGCGGGGGCGCCGGCACGCCTCGCCCGAGTCGCGCCGGCGGGCGCGCGATCGATGCGCCATTGAAGCGCGAATGGCGCTATAGTATGCGGAGTCTTGGCGGGAGATGTCCCACCCCTCTCATTGGGCGAGAATATAATGGACAGGAAGAACAAGAGCCTCGCTGGTCTGACGTCGTACGACCTGCCCATGGAGCAGGACGCGATCAAGCTCTCATTCGCCAACCACGTGGAATACAGCGTGGCCAAGGACGAATACTCGGCCACGGGGCTGGATTTCTACATGGCCGCCGCGCTGACCACGCGCGACCGCCTGTTTGACCGCTGGAACAAGACCCAGCAGAACTATTACAACAAAGATCAGAAGCGCGTGTATTACCTGTCGCTGGAATTCCTCATCGGCCGGCTGCTGGAGGATGCGCTGCTCAACCTGGGCATGCGCGAGCAGATGGCCGGCGCCGTGGACGAGTTCGGCCTGTCCCTGGAGGACATCATCCAGACCGAATGGGACGCGGGGCTGGGCAATGGCGGCCTGGGGCGCCTGGCGGCCTGCTTCCTGGATTCCATGGCCACCCTGGGCATCGCCGCCATGGGGTACGGCATCCGCTACGAGTATGGCATCTTCAAGCAGGTTCTGCAGCATGGGGCCCAGCACGAGTATGCCGACAACTGGCTGCGCTACGGCAACCCGTGGGAAGTGGCACGCCCGCAACATCTCTTCCCGGTGCATTTCCGCGGGCGCGTGGAGACGGTGATCGCACCCGACGGGCGCACGGTGGCGCGCTGGGTGGACACCGAGGACGTGATGGCCATGGCCTACGACATTCCCGTGCCGGGCTACCGCAACGAGCGCGTGAACACGCTGCGCCTGTGGTCGGCCAAGGCCACGCGCGAATTCGATTTCTCCTATTTCAATCAGGGCGACTACGTGCAGGCCCTGCACGACAAGACCGCCAACGAGAACATCTCCCGCGTGCTCTACCCCAACGACACCCTGGTGCAGGGAAAGGAGCTGCGCCTGCAGCAGGAATTCTTCTTCGTCTCGGCGACCTTGCAGGATGCCCTGGGGCGGCACCTGAAGACCCATCCGGGTCTGAGCAACCTGCCCGACAAGGTGGTGTTCCAGCTCAACGACACGCACCCGGCCATCGCCGTGGCCGAGCTGATGCGGCTGCTGGTGGATGAGCGCGGGATCGCCTGGGAAACGGCCTGGGACATCACCTCGCGCTGCTGCGCCTACACCAACCACACGGTGCTGCCCGAGGCGCTGGAGAAATGGCCCGTGCCCCTCTTCGAGCGCGTGCTGCCGCGGCACCTGCAAATCATTTACGAGATCAACCGGCGCTTTCTGGAGGACGTGAGCGCGCGCTATCCGGGCGACAACGACCGGCTGCGGCGGCTTTCGCTGATCGAAGAAGGCCCGGAAAAGCAGGTGCGCATGGCCCACCTGGCCATCGTGGGCAGCTTTTCGGTGAACGGGGTTTCCGCGCTGCACAGCCAGATTCTGCGCGACCGGATTTTCGCCGATTTCGCCGAGCTGACCCCCGCCAAGTTCAACAACAAGACCAACGGCATCACACCCCGCCGCTGGCTGCTCAAGGCCAACCCTGGCCAGTCCGCGCTGATCACGGAGCACATCGGCGATGGTTGGGTGACGAATCTGCCGCAGCTCGAGCGCCTCGTCCCCCTGGCCGGCAATGCCGACTTTCAGGCGCGCTGGCAGGCCGTCAAGCTGGCCAACAAGGAGCGCCTGGCCGGACTCGTCGCCAGCGGCTGCGGGATCACCGTCGATCCGCGCAGCCTGTTCGACGTGCAGGTGAAGCGCCTGCACGAGTACAAGCGGCAGTTGCTCAACGCCTTGCACATCGTGGCCCTGTACCGCGAGTACCGCGAAAACCCGCCGGCCCATGCCGTGCCGCGCACGTTCCTTTTCGCGGGCAAGGCGGCGCCGGGCTATTTCATGGCCAAGCTGATCATCCGCTTCATCAATGCGGTGGGCGCCGCCGTGAACAGCCATCCCAAGGTGAGTCCCCTGCTGCGGGTCGCCTTTCTGCCCAACTACAGCGTGTCGCTGGCCGAACGCATCATGCCGGCCGCGGAAGTTTCGGAGCAGATTTCCACCGCCGGCACCGAAGCCTCGGGCACGGGCAACATGAAGCTGGCGCTCAACGGGGCCGTCACCGTGGGCACCCTGGACGGCGCCAACGTGGAAATCCGCGAGGCAGTGGGTGCCGAGAACATGTTCACCTTCGGCTATTCCTACACCGAGGTGGAGCAGGTGCTGGCCCGGGGCTATCACCCGCGCGAATTCTACGAGAGCAATCCGGAGTTGCGCGCCATCCTGGACAGCATCGCGGCGGATGAGTTTTCACGTGGGGAGCCGGGTCTGTTCCGCCCGCTGGTGGATTCCCTGCTGGGCGGCGATCCGTTCCTGGTGCTGGGCGACTTCGCCAGCTACCGCGACTGCCAGCGCCGGGTGGGCCAGGCGTATGCCGATCCGGCCGCGTGGAGCCGCATGTCCATCCTCAACGTGGCTCACATGGGACGCTTTTCCAGCGACCTGACCATCTCGGCTTACGCCAACGAGATCTGGAACGTGTCGCCTCGCAGCGGCGCGGAGCCGGACGAGGATGGCGGCGCGGCGGCCAAGGGCCGCAGCGCCGCTTCGTCCAAGGGCAGCCGCAAGGGGCGCAAATCTGCCTGAGCCCACGGCTCCGCGGAGGCGTCCCCACCGCGCCGCGGGCAAAGCGGCGCGGCGGCCGGCACGCGCTTTCGCCCGCCCCGCTCACCGTGCTACATAGAAACCGTTGCAGGCGCCGGCCCGGTCATCGCCGCGGCAACGTGCCGCTGTGTCGGGCCGCTCGCCCCTGTCCATCCTACATGCCCGGCGGTGTCCCGGCCGCCGGCCAGTCAGCAGAATCCAGCCATGCTCCAGCAGTCCGATCCAGCGCTTGCGGCGGAAGAGTTCCCCCGCATCGATCCCGCCGTGGAGGAGGCCATCGTCAGCCGGCGCTCCATCCGGCGTTTCCTGCCCCGGCCGGTGCCGCGCGAAACCGTGGCGCACCTGCTGGAGGTGGCATGCCGCGCTCCCAGCGGCACCAACATCCAGCCCTGGCGCGTGTACGTGCTGCAAGGGGCCCGCAAGGAGGCTCTCTCCGAGGCCCTGGTGGATGCCTATCTGCACCACGCCGACGCGCATGAGGCGGAGCAGCGCTACTATCCGCAGAACCTGCCGGAGCCCTTCCTCAGCCGCCGCCGCGAAGTCGGCTGGGCGCTGTACGGGCTGGTCGGCATCGAACGGGGGGACAAGGAAGGCATGCGCAAGCAGTCCGCGCGCAACTACCGCTTTTTCGATGCTCCGGTGGGTCTGATCTGCACCATCGACCGCGCGCTGGAGATCGGAAGCTGGCTGGACTACGGCATGTTTCTGCAGAACATCATGGTCGCCGCGCGCGGGGCGGGCCTGCACACCTGCCCGCAGGCCGCCTTTGCCAAGTTTCATGCGGTGATCCGCGAGCAACTTCCCGTGCCCCAGCGCGAGATCGTCGTCTGCGGCGTGTCGCTGGGCTATGCCGACGAGTCGGCGGCGGAAAACACCCTCGTCACCCGCCGGGAGCCCCTGGAATCGATCGTGACGTTTCTCTAGGCCGGCAGGCGGACGCAGGGGAGCGGGCCCCCGCTTCCCGCACCGCGCCATGGGCGGCCGGTGCGCCTGCGTGCGGGCCGTGCATGCGTCCGTGCAGATGCGCCGGCCTGCACGGACGCGACAATCGTTCACCCCACCCATCCACAACGAGGGAGCAGCGCATCATGGCCAAGGAAGTGGGCTTTATCGGCATGGGCGCCATGGGCGGCCCCATGGCGCGGCGGCTCATGGCGCAGGACTACAAGCTCACCGTGCACGACGTGCGGCCGGAGATCGTGGCGGAGTGGCGCGATCTGGGCGCGGACGTCGCGGCGTCCCCGGCCGAGCTGGGCTCGCGCGTGGAGACGGTGCTGGTCTCGCTGCCCACGCCGGATGTGGTGCGCGAAGTGGCCCTGGGGGCCGATGGCATCGCCCAGGGCAGCATGGTCAAGACCTTTGTCGATCTTTCCACCACCGGGCCCAACGTGGCCGCCCAGGTGGCACGGGGGCTGGCGGCCAAAGGCATCACGGCCGTTGACGCGCCCGTGAGCGGGGGTGTGGCCGGGGCCCGGGCCGGCTCGCTGAGCGTGATGCTGGCGGGCCCCAAGGCCCTCTGCGATCGTCTCACGCCCACGCTGCGCATCATCGGCAAGAACGTGTTCTACATCGGCCCGACGCCCGGCCAGGGACAGATGATGAAGGTGATCAACAACCTGCTGTCGGCGGCGGCCCTGGTGGCCTCCTGCGAGGTCATGGTGCTGGGCACCAAGTTCGGCCTGGACCCCAAGGTGATGGTGGACGTGCTCAATGTCTCCAGCGGGCGCAACTCGGCCACGGAGGAAAAGATTCCGCGGGCCGTGCTGCCGCGCACCTTCGACGTGGGGTTCCGCACAGAGCTGCTGCACAAGGACGTGCGCCTGTGCATCGAGCAGGCCGAGCAACTGGGCGTGCCCATGTGGCTGGGTCAGACCGTGCGCCAGATGTGGGCCTTTGCCATGAGCCAGGGAGACGGCCAGCAGGACATCAGCACCATCATCAAGCACATGGAGCGTTGGGCCCAGGTGACCGTGGGCAAGACCGACTGAACGGCGGGCGCCATGGCGGCCATCGGCCCCTGACCTGACGTGATCCGGCCGGCGGTGCAGCGGGGAGCAACAACGGTCCCGGCTGTTGCGGCGACGACGCGCAGCGTTGCGCGGCGCGGCTTTGCCGCCGGGTCGATTCCTGTTAGCGTGGCCCGTCCGGGGGCGGCCACGCCCAAGCCCCGGCACCTGCGGCAGCACCTCCGACCCGGCTGACGCCAACGCGGCGGCAGCGATCCATCCTGAGCACAGGGGAGCGGCGACCATGAGCGATGCGGATACCTATGAAGTCTATGCGGTACGATACGGTACGATGCCCGAGCGGGCGCGTTCCACCTGCTTTCTCATGCCGGACAACCCGGCAGCCCCCATGTCCATGGACTATTTCGTGTGGGCCATCGTCAACAAGCAGCGCACCATCGTCGTGGACACCGGCTACGACAAGGCGGAAGGCGAAAAGCGCGGCCGCGTTTCGCTGCGCTTGCCCCGCGAGGGGCTGGCCCTGCTGGGCATCAAGGCGGAGCGGGTCAAGGACGTGATCATCACGCACATGCACTACGACCATGCGGGCACGCTGGACGATTTTCCCGCCGCGCGCTTTCACATCAACGACCTGGAGATGAACTTCACCACCGGGCGCCTGATGTGCCACGCGGCCTTTCGCCATTCCTTCGTGGCCGAGCACGTGTGCACCATGGTGCGGCGGCTGTTCGAGGGGCGCGTGGTGTTTCACCAGGGCGAGGAACAGATTGCGCCGGGCGTCACCGTGCACCACATCGGCGGGCACACCATGGGCATGCAAAGCGTGCGCGTGAAGACCAAGCGCGGCTGGGTGATGCTCGCCTCGGACGCCTGCCACTACTACGAGAACATGGAGGGCGGGCTGCCCTTCCCCGTGCTCTACAACCTGGGGGACATGGTGGAAGGCTGGCGCAAATTGCAGGCCCTGGCCGATTCTCCGCGGCACATCGTGCCGGGCCACGATCCGCTGGTGCTCAAGCGCTATCCGGCGCCCAGGAAATCGCTCCTGGGCGAAGTCGTGCGCCTGGACGTGGCGCCCAAGGGCTGAACGGCAGCCCGGGCCCCTGCGTCTCGCCGCGCCCCGTCGCCCGGGAACCGTGTGCGCCGGTCTTGCCCGCCGAGGGCGCGCGGCCCCACCGGCGCATTCCAGCCTGCAACCGCGGCTCTCCCCCCGGCCCTGTCATTGGCTCTGCCGCAAAAAATTCCGCCCGAATCTTGCACCGCAGGGACAATGTGTCGCATTATGTGCCAACTGGGCGGAAACCTGGCATTCAGCAGCAACGAGGGGGTCATGCCGGCAAATCTGAAGGCGCGCATCCTGGTCGTGGAAAATCACTCGACGATCCGCAAGATCATCACGGGGGTGCTCAGGCAAAGGGGCTACAACGATATCATCGAAGTCGAGGACGGCAGCAAGGCGCTGGGCCTGCTGCACCGGGAGAAATTCGATTTCGTGATCACCGAGTGGGCGATCCCCAACCTCTCCGGGCTGGACCTGCTCAAGGCGATCCGGGCCGATCCGGAGCGCAAGAACATTCCGGTGCTGATGATCACCTCCGAGGCGCAGCCGCATAACATCAAGGCCGCGGCCCTGGCGGGCGTGAGCGGCTACATGGTCAAGCCCTTTGCGGCCGACACGCTGTCCAAGCAGATCGCCAAGATCCTGCATTAGCGAGCCCATCCCGCTCGTGCGCTTCCGGCGGAATTCAAGCACCCCATTGCACGGCGGCAAGCCGAGCGCCTGCCCGCTCCACGTGCGGACATGGCGCGGATGCAGCGCCGTGCCGCGCCCATCCCCGGTGTCACGGGAGCCTTCGCCTGGGACGCAGTTGTATTTCGCCCAAATTGACGCGAGAGTCGTTCATGTCCGGCGGGCGCGTCCCGCACGCCCCGGCTGCGGACCAGCCATTGTTCATCCTGCGGTCGGTTCGGGGGCCCGGCCGCCTCATGGAGAGGTCTGACCATGATGCGAGCCAATCATCTCAAGGCCCGCCTGCGCGCCGGGAAATCGGCGCTCGGTTGTTGGGTGTTCCTGTCCGGAACGGATTCCATCGAGCTGCTGGCCCTCTGCGGCTTCGACGCGTTCATCATCGACCACGAGCACATCGGCGCGGACCTGCGCACCGTGGTGGAACAGTTGCGCGCGGCCGGCGCCGGCCCGACCAGTTGTCTGGTGCGCGTGCCCTCCCACGACCCGGTGTACATCAAGCGGGTGCTGGACCTGGGCGTGGACGGGCTGGTGGTGCCCACCGTGGAATCGGCGCAACAAGCCCGCGACATCGTGGCCGCCACGCGCTACCGGCCCCATGGAGGTCACCGGGGCGTGGGCTACCCCGAATCCCGTGCCGCGCAATGGGGCCTGGCGGAGCGGGAATACCCCATGCGCTATCGCGACGAGCTGTTCATCGCGGCCATCGTGGAGACGCGCAAGGGCTTCGAGGCCGTGGAATCCATTGCGGCCGTGGATGGCATCGATCTGGTGTTCCTGGGGCCGGGAGACCTGGCGGCCGATCTCATCGACGACTTCGCCCAGTTGCAGAATTTCGGCAGTTACGACATCCCGGAGCTGCATCGCCTGATGGCTCAGGCGGAGAAGACGCTCAAGGCCCGCAAGGACTGCTGGATGGGGGGCATCAGCCGCAAGGCGGCCGGCGGAAAGAAGCTGCTGGAACGGGGATACCATTTCGTCACGCCGGCGGCCGACACGTGGTTGCTGGGCGACGCCGCGCGGGCCATGCTGCGCGACATGCGCCAGTGACGCACAGACGGAGGCTGCGGCGAGTCAGCCGCGGCGCACTGCCGGGGCGCATCGCGCAGACGCCCTGCCCGGGCTGCCGCCGCATGGCCGCCCAGTGCCATGCCCCGGCTGCGCGGTGCGCTCGGCGGGCCGCGGTGCCGCGCCAACGGCGTCAGAAGCGGATCACCTGCCGGGCGACCTTGTTGCCGGCAATCACTTCCTGCACCGCCGAGTTGATATCCTCCAGCGGAATTTCCTGCGACACCATGTCATCCAGATTGATCTGCCGCTGCATGTAAAGCTCCACGTAGCGCGGGATGTCGCTGCGGAACTGGGAATCGCCAAAGATCGCCCCCACCACGCGTTTTTGCTGCATCATCAGCATTTTGGGGCTGATGGGCATGGAGTCGAGGTGATCCGGGGCCAGCCCGGCAAAACACATTGTGCCGCACTTGCGGATGGCGCGAAAGGCCAGATCGGCCGTGGCGGGACTGGCCGCGCCGCCCACGAATTCCAGGCTGTAATCGGTGCCCAGCCCGTCGGTGAGGGCCATGATCTCCTGCAGCACCTGATCGTTGTTGCGGCGGCTGATCAGGGTGTGGGTGGCGCCGAAGGCCTTGGCCATGGCCAGCTTCTCCTCATGCACGTCCACGGCCACGATCGTTGCGGCGCCGGCCAGGCGGGCCGCCTGGATGGCCGCCAAGCCCAGCCCGCCGCAGCCGATGATGGTGACCGATTCCCCGCGCTGCACGCGCGCCACATTGGTCACGGTGCCGAAGCCCGTCGTGAAGCCGCAGCCCAGCAGGCAGATGCGCTCCAACGGCGCTTCCACGGGTACGGGAATCACCGACGCTTCGGGCACCACGGAGTATTCGGCGAACGTGCTGACGAACAGGAAGTTGTTGATGTCGCGGCCATCGCGGCTGCGGTGGAGGCGGCGTGTGCCGTCCGGCATGGTGCCGCCGCGCAGGTTGGCGGAAACGTCGCACATCACCGGATGCCCGGAGCGGCACCAGCGACAGGTTCCGCACGACGGCAGGAACGAAAGCACCACGTGATCGCCCGGCTTCACGCGCGTCACCCCCGGGCCCACCTCCTGCACGATCCCCGCGCCTTCGTGGCCCAGGATCAAGGGCAGCTCGCGCGCGTTATCGCCCTGCACGTAGTGCACGTCGCTGTGGCAGACTCCGGTGGCTTTGAGCTGTACCAGCACCTCCCCGCCGCGGGGCGGGTCCAGCTCGACCTCCTCGATGGCCAGGGGCTCGTTGACGGCGTTCAGTACGGCGGCTTTCATCTTCATGGCGTCCCCTTCCTGAGCGGTATGGCCTGTATGCTGGACTCCCCCGCGAAATGCGGACCGTGCGGCGGCGTCGCGGCGCTGACACGGAGCGCCCGCGCCCCCACGACACGCGCTGCGTGCCGGGTGCCCGGCGACGGACGACGCAACGACGGCCGCTCGTCGCTACTTAGCAGAACAGGGCGGCGCAGGAAACCGCGCCATGCATGGGGCCTCTGGCCTCGGCCGGCACATTGGTCTACATTCGCCCGAGGCGGGCGCGGCAGCCGGGGCCTGAAACGCCGGGCACTCCCGCGCCGCGGATCGCCACGCGCTCCATTCCCGCAGCCGGTGCCATGCTAGCCAAGACCCTTTCCGCGACCGTGCTGGGTGTGGACGCCCATCCCATCGCCGTGGAGGTGGACCTGGCCGTGGGGCTGAGCAACTTCACCATCGTGGGATTGCCCGACGGCACGATCCGCGAGAGCCGCGAGCGCATCATCGCGGCCAT
>JACQHH010000197.1 GCA_016199125.1 Candidatus Lambdaproteobacteria bacterium | reverse complement strand
CTGATGGTGCCTGGCGCGGGGATGCGCGCGTTCGTGCGGCGCGCGGCGATCACGAAAACGAAGCCCGGACCACACCGGCCCATGCCGGCTGCGCGGATAAGTATGCGACCGGCGCGCGGTCGATTTTTCATGATTTCAATTTGCTGCGCGCCCGGGCGCTGAAGAGAATCATCCGTGCGATTGAGCTTTTATTATATAACCACGCACCCGATTCTCCGCGGGTTGCGGCGAAAAGGACCATATCGAGGCCGCCACATGATGCCCGCGCGCGATGCGCTGGACGCTGTGGGGAAGGCCCGTGGCCGAGGCGCTGCACAGCCCGCGCCGGGCCCCGTGGGCCGCCCCGGCGCCGGTCAGGTGGGCAGCTCCACCGGCCGTCCGGTGAGGAAGCACGTGCCGGACAGCGTGGCCACCATCTCGCCGGCGGCGTTGGTCACCTCGACGTGATAAGTGGCCAGCTTGCGGGACGCGCTGATGCGCCGCGCCGTGGCCGTCAGCGGCTCGCCCGCGGTCCCAGGACGGAAGAACGTGATGTAGTTGCCGATGGCCGGAGAGCGCTCGCCGTAGGAATTGCAGGCAAAGCCGAATGCCGCATCGGCCAGGGCAAAGGTCACGCCGCCGTGCAGCATCCCGTAGAAGTTCATGTGGGCCGCGCCGGGCGTCATGCGCAGCACGGCATAGCCCAGCCCCGCGTCGACGAGCTCCATGCCCATCTGGCGCACGAAGGCATCGGCCTGCACGTAGCTTTGCACGCGCGCCAGGGCCGCTTCAGGGGTCTGTGGAATGTCAGGCGATGGGGAGCGCTTGTGTTCCACCGTGAACCTCGTCGAGGGTGGGTGCCGCGTGCACCGCGCCTGCCGCGCGGTCACGCCATGTTCCTCCCCCGTCGTTCATCGCCCGGCTGTGGCCGGGGCGCCCGAACCTGTGAACACGGGCGCCCGAACCTGTGACCACGGGCGCCCGCTCAGATGTTGCGCCCGGCGCGCTCCCAGAAGGGCTGGCGTAGCTTGCGCTTGAAAATCTTGCCCGAATCCTCGCGTGGCAGCTCGTCGCGGAATTCCACGTGCCGCGGGATCTTGTACGCCGCCAAGTGGGGACGGAGGGCCTCCTGCACGCCGGTGGGCGTCAGCGCCGCGCCGTCCTCGGGGGCGATCACGGCGGCCAGGGTCTCGCCGAACTCCTCGTCGGGAATGCCGAACACGGCGCAGTCGCGCACCCCGGGCACATTGTGCAGCGCCGCCTCGATTTCCGCCGGGTAGATGTTGACGCCGCCGGAGATGACCATGTCGCGCCGCCGGTCGCACAGATACAAAAAGCCGTCCTCGTCCAGGTAGCCCATGTCCCCGCAGGTGATCAAGCCGTCGCGCTCGATCTCCCGGCGCTTGTCGTCCTTGCCGAAATAGGTGAACTCCGGGTAGAACGCCAGGCGCATGTACACGTCGCCCACCTGCCCCGGCGGCAGCACGCGGCCGTCGTCGCCGTAGATGCGCACCGTGCCGCCGGTGACCGGCGTGCCCACCGTGCCCGGATGCGCCAGCCACTGCGCCGTGTCGCAGAAGGTCACCGCGCCGCTTTCCGTGCCGCCGTAGTACTCCACGATCACCGGCCCGAACCAGTCGATCATCTGGCGCTTGATGTCCGGCGGACAGGGGGCGGCCGCGTGCACCACCGTGCGCAGGGAGGACAGGTCGTAGCGGCGCCGCACGTCCGGGGGCAGCTTGAGCAGGCGTACGAACATGGTGGGCACCATGTGCATGGACGTGACCTGATGGCGCTCCACGAGCCGCAACAGCTCTCCCGGATCGAAGCGCGGCTGCAGCACGATGGTGCCCCCGGCCCGGAACGAATGCATGGCGAAGAAATTCGGCGCGCTGTGGTACATGGGCCCGGTCATGACGGTGCGCAGGCCGGGTGTGATGCCAAAGGCATCCCGCGCCAGTTGCGCCACGCGCTCGTTCTGCTCGGCATTCATGGGCCTGCGCCGCACGCCCTTGGGATGGCCCGTGGTGCCGGAGGTGTAGATCATGCTGGAGCGAAAGCTCTTGGGCGGCGCCGTCCAGGGCTGGTGGCTCGGCAACCAGGCCTCCCATGACGTGGCTCCCTCGGGCAGGCGCCCCTGCTCCGGCGCCAAGCGGTATGCGTTGAGGATTTCCGGCGGCGTCTGCACCACGAACACGGGCAGCTCCGGGCGCAGGGCCGCCCGCACCTGGGGCAGCAGGTCGGCGTGGATTACCACGGCCTTGGCCCCGGCGTCCTCGAAGATGTAGCCTGCCTCTTCCGCGGTGAAGTGCCAGTTCACCGGCACCGCGTAGGCGCCCAGGGTCACCGCGGCCAGCGTGGCCTCGAAGAAGGCAAAGTCGTTGCGCAGCATCAGCGCGATGGCATCGCCTTCGCCCACGCCCAGCTCGTGCAAGCCCTGCGCCGCCCGCGCCGCCCGTGCGGCCACGTCCTCCAGCGTGATGCTGCGCGTGCCGCTGATGATGCGTCCTCGTGACATGCCTGCTCCGTGAATGGCCGTGCCGGTTCAGGTCGGGCGCCCGCGACGCGGCACCCGCCCGCGCTGCGTGCAGCCCTTCGATTTGCGCAAGTTCCCTTATCGCATATTTCGCGTGCCCAGGGCGAGCGGCCCTGGGGCCGGCGGTTGCAGCGGCGGCCGCGCAGCGACGTTCTGCCTTCCGCTCAGCGGGCCAGGGGTGGATGACGCTGGCCGAAGCCGGTGGCCGCCTCGAAGGCGTGCGCCAGTTGCAGCACGGCCAGGTCCTGCTGGTGACGCCCCACGATCTGCAAGCCCACGGGCAGGCCCTCGGGCGTGAATCCGCCCGGCACCGAGACGGCCGGGTGGCCCGCCAGGGAAATGGCATACGTCAGCCCGCACCAGGTGAAGAGGTTATCCAGCTTCTGGCCGGCGATGTGGGTGAGATACTTCTCCTGCACGGAAAACGGCGGCGCCGGCGACACCGGCAGCACCAGGTACTCGTAGCGCTGCATGAACGCCTGGAAGCGCAGGAACAGCGCGGTACGGCGCGATTCGGCCTTGCTCACGCTGAGCGCGTCCTGGCGCAGCCCCTGCTCGATCACCGGGATCAGGTGCGCGCCGATCAGGTCGGGATGGCGGCGGTAGTCCTCGTGCAGCGTAAGGGCCGCATAGTCGCAGCGCAGCACGTTGAAGATCTCGTCGGCCTCGCTCAGGTCGGGGTCAGCTTCCTCCACTACGCAGCCCAGGCGCTCGAAGGTGGCCCGCTGGGCCTCCAGCACCTGCGTCACCACTGGCTCCACGGGATAGCGGCCCAGGTTGCGGCTCCAGGCGATGCGCACGCGGGAAAAGTCGCGCTCCAGCGGCCGGGCGAAGTACGTGCCGGGCTCGGGCAGGGCGATGGGGCTGCGCGGGTCGGGGCCCGCCGTGACCGAGAGCATCAGCGCCGCGTCGTCCACGCTGCGCGCCATGGGACCCTGCACGTGCTGGGTGGACCAGCCCAGGGCCGCCGGCCACACGGGCACGCGCCCCGGCGAGGGCCGCAGGCCCACCACGTTGTTGTAGCCCGCCGGAATGCGCAGCGAGCCGCCCGTGTCGCTGCCGTCGCCCAGGGGAAACATGCCGCAGGCCACGCCCACCCCGGAGCCGCCGCTGCTGCCGCCGCAGGTCCTCTCCGGATCGTAGGGATTGCGCGTGACGCCGAAGAGCGCGTTGAAGGTCTGTCCGCCGGTGCTGAACTCGGGCAGGTTGGTCTTGCCCACGATGATGGCCCCCGCCGCCTTGAGCCGCTCGACCTGGATCGAGTCATGATCCGGCACGTAGTCCTTGTAGATGGGCGAGCCTTGCGTGGTGCGGATGCCCTTGGTGGGCCGCGCATCCTTGATGCCCACGGGCAGCCCGTGCAGTGGCCCCAGCCGCGCCCGGCGCGCCCGGGCCTCGTCCGCCGCGCGGGCCTGGGCCAGCGCCTGTTCGGCGACCAGGGTGCAAACGGCGTTCACGCGGGGATTCACGCGCTCGATCTGCGCCAGATGCGCGCGCATCACCTCCACGGCCGATACCAGGCCCCGGCGCATGGCGCGCGCCAGGTCGACCGCGGACATGAAACACAACTCTGAGTCGGGCATGGCAGGCGGCTCCTTTCGATCCCCCGGTGCATGCGCAAATCCCCCCACGAGCTGCTTATAACACGAAATCCCCGCCCGGCACGCAGCCCCTGCCGGCGGCCCCGGCATCCGGAGCCCTGGCGCCAGCGCGCGGCGCGGGAAGGTTCCGCGGCCGGCGGCTTTACAAGGCCCGGCGGTTTGGATACACCCTGCCAACGGAATGCGGCAGCAGGCGGTGTCCGGTCGGCGGCGTGCCGCGGGGCGTCGGCGTGCCCCTGGGCGCGCGGCCGCCTGCGCACCCGGCGCGCCCGCCAGGCCTGGCCTGACCGGCACCCGCCACACCGCAGCAGTTCCATCAACCGTGTTGGAGCCCGCCATGATCCAGAAGGCCGCAGGGAAATTCGCGTGGGAGCCCACGCCCGAGATGATCGCCCACAGCCGCCTGACGGCCTACATGCGGGCGCACGGTCTGCGCGACTACGACATGCTGATCAAGAAATCCAACGAGGATCCGGCCTGGTACTGGGACTCCGTGGTGAAGTATTGCGATATCCGCTACTTCAAGCGCTACGAGAAGGTGCTCGATCTTTCCGGCGGCAAGCCCTGGGCCCGTTGGTGCGTGGGCGGCACGACCAACGTGGTGCTGAACTGCCTGGACAAGTACGTGGGCACGCCCACCATGCAGCAAGAGGCGGTGGTGTGGGAAGGCGAGGACGGCGCCATCCGCCGCTGGGATTACGCCGCGCTGAACGCCGAGGTCAACCGCATGGCCGCGGGCCTGCGGGGACTGGGCCTGGGCAAGGGCGACGCGGTGGGCCTGTACCTGCCCATGCTCCCGGAGAGCATCGCCGCGCTGCTGGCGGTGGCCAAGATCGGCGCCATCATCCTGCCGCTGTTCTCGGGCTTCGCACCCAACGCGGTGGCGGTGCGCATGAACGACGGCGGCGCCAAGGCCGTGATCACCGTCGACGGCACCCTGCGCCGCGGGCAGCTCGTCAACATGAAGACCGTGATCGACGAGGCGGCCAAGGACATTCCCTCCCTGCGCCACGTGATCGTGATCCGCAACCGCGAGCTGCCCGTGGCATGGCAGGCGGGGCGGGACCACTGGTGGCACGAACTGGCGGCGGGGCACCAGGGCCACGAGCCCACCGAGCCCATGCTGGACGAAGAGCCGCTGATGGTGGCCTTCACCTCCGGCACCACGGGCCGGGCCAAGGGCACGGTGCATTCCCACTGGGGCATGCCCACCAAGGTGGCCTTCGATTTCGGCGTGATGATGGAATTCTCTCCGGGCGACCGGCTGCTGTGGATCAGCGATATGGGCTGGATCGTGGGGCCGTTGCTGAGCATCATGACCACCATGCTCGGCGGCACCATCGTACTGGCCGAAGGCGGCCCGGACTACCCGGAGCAGGGACGCATCTGGCGGCTGGTGCAGGATCACAAGGTCAATCTGCTGGGCATCGCCCCCACGGTCGTGCGCACCCTGATGCGCTACGGCGTGGACAAGGTGACGCCCTACGACCTCTCGTCATTGAAGGTGACCGTCTCCACGGGGGAGCCGTGGAACCCGGATTCGTGGAACTGGTTCTTCGAGCACGTGTGCAAGCGCAAGGTGCCCATCATCAACATCTCCGGGGGCACGGAGACCGTTTCCGCGGTGGTGACCAATTCGCTGATCCATCCCATGAAGCCCTGCTCCTTCGCCTGCGCCACGCCGGCCACCGGCGCGGACATCGTCGATGCCCAGGGCCACAGCGTGGGGCCGGGGCAGGTGGGCGAGCTGGTCTTCCGCACGCCCTTCATCTCGCTCACGCGCGGGTTGTGGAACGACCGCGAGCGCTACCTGGAGACGTACTGGAACAAGATTCCGGACATGTGGGTGCACGGGGACTGGGCCCAGATGGACGAGGACGGGATGATGTACATCCTGGGCCGCTCGGACGACGCCTTCAACGTGGCCGGCAAACGCACCGGCCCCGCCGAGGTGGAGGCGCTGTTGATGGAAACCGGCCGCGTGGCCGAGGCGGCCGTGGTGGGCGTGCCGGACGAGATCAAGGGCGAGGCGGTGGTCTGCGTGTGCGTGCCGGCCGCCGGCGTGAGCCCCGGGGCGGAGCTGGACGCGCTGCTGAGCAAGGCCGTGATGGACGGCCTGGGCAAGCCTTACAAGCCGCGCGAGATCATCTACGTGCGCGACCTTCCCAAGACGCGCAGCATGAAGATCATGCGCCGCGTGGTGAAGGCCGTGTATACCGGCGGCAATCCGGGCGACCTGGCCGGCCTGGTCAACCCCGAGGCGCTGCCCGAGATCGCCAAGGCCATGCAGACGGCCAAGGGCAAAACGGGCCGCGCCGGCTAGATGTGAAGTCTATGAAGGTTGTTCATCCGGAGCCTGGGCGCTGTGCCGGTGTATTGGCCGCAGGTAGCCGGCGGGCCTTTCCGGGCGGGTACCGGCAGATCGTTCCGCCGGCGCGGCATGGCCGCCGCCGCTAGCGCCGCTGTACCGAGGCCGCCGCAACGGCCTGCTTGGGCTTGCCGATGTTCTGGTACAGCTCCGGCCTGCGCTGCTCGATAAGCGGATAGCGCCGGCGCACTTCCGCGATGAAGTCCAGGTCGATGGTCGTGGTCAGCACGCACTCGGTGTCCGAGGCTACGCCCACGATCACCCCCCAGGGGTCCACCACCATGCTGCGCCCCACGTAGCCGATGCCCGACTTGGGCTCCACGCCGTACTGCCCCGAGGCCACCACGAAGGTCTGGTTTTCCGTGGCCCGGGCGCGCAGGAAGAACTCCCAGTGGTCGAAGCGCGGGCTGAGGAAGGCCGAGGCGCAGACGATGATCTCGGCCCCTTTGAGCATCAGCTCGCGGTAGACTTCCGGGAAGCGCAGGTCGGAGCACACCGAGACGCCCACCTTGGCCATGTCCGCGTCGAACACGGGCAGCTCGTTGCCGGGGCGTACCTTGTCCGATTCACGGATGCCCCCCTTGATGTCCACGCGCTTGGGTGCGTCGAAAAGGTGGGTCTTCCAGTACTTGCCCAGGATCTCGCCGCTGGGTGCGATGAACGGCGAGCTGTTGTAGTACGTGCCATCGCCCATGTCCTCGTACATGGAGCCCACGATGTACATGCCCCACTTGCGGGCTTTTTCGGCCAGGAGCCGGGTAGTGGGGCCAGGGATGGGCTCGGCGATCTCGCGATAGAGCTTTTCCGCGCTGTAGCCCAGGCCTGTCCACACCTCGGGAAGCACACAAAGCTGGGTGCCGCGCTCGCCGGCGATATCCAGCATGTCCATCATGCGCGCCACCGTGGCGTCCTTCTCGCCGTCGACGGCCGTGATCTGGATGGCGGAAACGGTGATCTCGCGCCCTCGTGCCATGTACGCCTCCCCTGATGTGGTGAATGGACGATGTAGTGAATGGGTTGGGGTGATGAATGGGGTTGCTTGCTGCGAGCCGATCGGCGCGGGAAACGCCGGGCGCCGCTCCGGCGGCATGCGTGTCCCCAGGCGCCCGCTGAGCCGGCGCCCTGCCGCGTGGCCGTCATCCCAACACAGCGGCTGCGGAAATTCCAGCCCGTGCCGCCGCCATCCGGGCCCGCGGCGAACCGGCCTCAGCGGGCTTCCAGGAAGTTCAGGCTGTCCAGCAGCGCGTACCAGCTTACATCGCCGACCTGCGTGGGGTCTTCCGGCGTGAACCCGGCCACGATCTCGGCCCGTTGCCGCGCCTGCAACACCAGGCGTTGGGTGGGATCGCTGTGGCTGACCACCTCGATGCGCCCGCGGATGCAGATGAACTCGCTGCGCTGCGGCCCATAGGTGGTGACCACGAAATCCGCCCCGCTCGCGCTGACGAATCCTGCGCCGGTATCGATCAGCGGGCCGTTGCCCAGGGCCAGGAAATCCCGTGCGCGCAGCGATCCCTGTTGCAGTACGATGGGGGTGGTGGCGTCCGGATTGCGCGCGGAGTTCACCTGCAACACACTGCTGGCATCCAGCATGGCCTCGCCGCCGGCAGTGTCCCAGAACAGCGTCAGATAAGCCTTGCTGCCCCACAGGGTCTCGATGCGGTCGCCGGCCAGCAGGTCCAGGCGCTGGCCGGTGCTTCGGCGCAGAATGTGTCCCTTGCGCGTGACGGTGGCCGTGCCCTGCAACACCACCAGCTCTCCATACGCCAGCGCCACTTCGGGCACCACCAGCAGCAGTGCCAGCAGCGCCGCGCAGTGGGTCAGCAGACGGTGCCGCGGCAGCCATGGCGGTCGGTGGAGCCAGCGTCGCCTGGGCGCGGCAGGCCGCCCGCTGCAAGCGCGTGGTGCGAACGGGTGGCACAGGCGATGCGGAAACGTCTGGACGCGGGGCATAGGACTTTCCGACTGCGCACGCCGCGCGGCCGCGGCGCCGCGACTACTCGTTGCTGGCTTTGGCGCGGGATTCGCGGACGGTCACCTCTACGGCGATGTCGTTGAGCAGTGAGTAGACAATCTCGCGGTCGATGGGTTCCTTGTCGATCTGGTGCCCGAAGCGTTCCGCCAGCGGGTCCCAGCGAAAGGTCATGGAGTGCTTTTCCTGATTACCCTCCAGCCAGACCAATGTGGCGATCTTGCCGTTGTTTCGCGGGTCGTTGATTTCGCGCAGCATGCGCCGGGCCTCGGCAAAGGTCTGGTCGGTATCGAATCGGTAGGATTTCACGGGTCTCCATCGTGTCTGGCCCTCACACCAAGCCGTGTCGCGGGTAGTCTGAACGAAAGACCGCCCCGGCGTTGCCACTCTAAATTCTCACTAATGATTCAAATTACGGGGATTCAGGGCAAAATGGAAGCAGCGCCGCGGTGCCCGCCGGGTGTCCGCGCCGTGTTTCGGCCCGAGCCGCCGCACGCGCGCCGTGTCGCGGGTGCTCCGGGTACGTGGGCTGGCCGCACGCGCCGGCACGCCCGCGACGCTACGGCCAAGGTTGCTGCGCGGCACATGGCGGTTTCCCAAGCCGGTCGATTGGTCTAGGATTTTCGCTGAGGCCGGTGGTGGCGGCCCGCCGCGGGAAACGATGCATCCAGTCTCTGGGAGTGCGCAGGATGGGGGTGGTGTTGCAGGTGGAAAACCTGGTGAAGGTGTATCCGGGGGTCAAGGCCGTGGACGGCATCAGCCTGTCCATCGACGAGGGCACCTGCTTCGGCTTGCTGGGTCCCAACGGCGCCGGCAAGACGACCACGGTGGAGATGATGGAGGGGCTGACCCCCGCGACGTCCGGCGAGGTGCGCTATCGCGGGCGCCGCCTCGACCGCGCCTTCAAGAACGAGGTGGGCATCCAGTTTCAGGCCACGGCCCTGCAGGACTATCTCACCACGCGGGAGGTGCTGGAGCTGTTCGGGCAGTTCTATCCGCGCCGGGTGGCCGTGGATGAGCTGATAGAGATGTGCTCCCTGGGCGAGTTTCAGCACCAGGACAACCGCAAGCTCTCCGGCGGGCAGCGCCAGCGGCTGTTCCTGGCCCTGGCGCTGGTGAACGATCCCTACGTGCTGTTCCTGGACGAGCCCACCACAGGACTCGATCCCCAGGCCCGGCGCAATTTCTGGGCGCTGATCGAGCGCATCAAGAGCCAGCACAAGACCATCGTGCTCACCACGCACTACATGGACGAGGCCTACCGCCTGTGCGACGAGATCGCCATCATGGATCACGGGCGCATCATCGCCCAGGGCCAGCCCCAGCGCCTGCTGCACCAATACTTCGACAACGTGTGGCTGGAGTTGCCCAAGAACGGCTTCGCACCGGCGGAAAGCTTTCCGTGGAAGTTCCTGGAGAGCCGCGAGGCGTTTGAAATCCAGACCACCGACGTGACCGGCACCATCCGCTACCTGATCGACCACGGGGTTTCCCTGGCGGGACTGCGCGTGCGGACACCCACGCTGGAAGATCTGTTCCTGGAGCTCACCGGGCGCGAGCTGAGGGCGGGCGCATGAGATCGTTCTGGGCATTGGTCGTGGCGCGCAACCGCGAGTTCATCCGCGACAAGGGCACCCTGGGCTGGAACCTGGGCTTTCCGCTGGTGGTCATCTTCGGCGTGGCCATCATCTTCGCGGGCCCCGACCGTGAGCTGTACAAGGTGGGCCTGATGGGCCGCGAGGCCCCGGCGGCCAGCGCCCCGCTGCAGTTCCTGGACACGCGCTTCGTGGGCTTCGTGCCCATCGACAATCTGGAAGACGGCCTGGACAAGGTGCGCCATCACCGCCTGGACATGCTGCTGGACCTGGGCGACCCGCCGCGCTACTGGATCAACGAGAGCAACCAGAATGGCTATCTGCTGGAGCGCATGCTGATGGGCGCCGGGGCGCATCCGGCCATCGCCAAGGAGCTGTTGCAGGGCCGGGAAGTGCGCTATGTGGACTGGCTGCTGCCGGGCGTGCTGGCCATGAACATGATGTTCAGTTGCCTTTTCGGCGTGGGCTACGTGATCGTGCGCTACCGCAAGAGCGGCATCCTGCGCCGCTTCAAGGTCACGCCCGTCTCCGCGCTGCAATTCATCTCGGCACAGGTCGTGTCGCGCATGATCCTGATCATGCTCACCGTGGCGCTGCTCTATGCGGGCACCGATCTCGTCCTGGACTATTTCGTGCTGGGATCGCTGCTGGATCTGTTCATCGTGTTCACGGTCGGCGGCCTGTGCCTGACGGCCATGGGCCTGGCGGTCGCCGCGCGCACCCACAGCGAGGAGCTGGCCGGGGGGCTGCTGAACCTGTTCAGTTGGCCCATGATGTTCCTCTCCGGCGTGTGGTTCTCCCTGGAGGGCGCCGACCCCTGGATCCGGCGCGCGGCCCAGGTGCTGCCCCTCACGCCGCTCATCGATGCGTCGCGCAAGATCATGATCGACGGAGCCGGCTTGCTCAGCGTGCTGCCTGAGCTGGCGACTCTGGCCGGCATGACCGTACTGTTCCTGGGCCTGGGCGCGTACTTGTTCCGGTGGGAATAGGGTTCTCTGACGCCGCCACGGTGTCGTGCGGGCAGGCTGGCTACGGCTTCGGCGGGTCGCCCTTGCCGCGCTTGCGGCCCACGCGCCACAGATCGTAAGCCAGCACCAGCAGCACCAGCCCCAGGGCCATGTTCAGCACCGAGTTGAACTGTTCGGTGTTGAGCTTGATCACCAGGGCCAACACGATCAGTCCCATCAACAGTCTGCGGCGTGTCTTCTCGCTCATGGCCGGGGCGCTGAGGCGGCGTGCTTCGCCGCGTGCAAGGGGAAGCGGGCAGCCACACCCTCGCACGCCGTCCGGGGGAGTGACAAGCCTGC
Organism: Candidatus Lambdaproteobacteria bacterium; assembly: GCA_016199125.1. Taxonomy (GTDB): domain Bacteria; phylum SAR324; class SAR324; order SAR324; family JACQKK01; genus JACQHH01. Next base: position 5,921 of record JACQHH010000197.1, on the reverse strand, counting down.
GGGACTGCGCATCAAGTGCGCGATCCAAGTCCTCGCCAAGGCGCCCCTGTGAGCCCCGGACAGGCCGACCTGCGTCCGCGATCGGCCCGGCGCCCGCGTGATCCGGCCGGCCGCCGGAGCGTCATGGCCAACCCGCCGTCGCTGATGCACAATAAAGACAGGAGGGTGGGACCTTCTTTCATGACAAGGAGACGGCATGGTCAAGAGTCTGTTGGCGGCCCTGGATGGATCGCCCGCCGCCACCGCCGGGTTGCGCGCCGCGGTGTACTGGGCGAAAACACTGGATGCCGAGTTGCATGCCGTGTTCATCGAGGATGAGGCGCGGCTGATGTACTACCCGGCCGTGTCGACGCTGGAAGGCGGCATTGCCGTACCCGTGCCCCTGCCCGAGGAGGATCAGGGCAAGGTCGTGGCCAAGATGAACCAGGAAGCGGAAGCCATCCGCGGGGCCGTGGAGGCCGCGGCCAAGGCGGCCAGGATCAGATACACCTGGTCGGCGCAGCGCGGAAAGCTGAACGAGGTGTTGACACACGAGGCGAGCCTGGTCGATATGGTGGTGATGGGACGCCGCGGCATCAACGAATTGGGGGACTCCACGCGGCCCGGCCCGACCACGGAGGCCCTGATCCACGGTTCCCTGCGGCCCGTGCTGGTGGTGCCCAAGGGCGAGCAGCCCAGCGGGCCCATCCTGCTGGCCTATGACGGCGGCAAGGGCGTAGGGCGCATGCTGCCCACGGCCGCGTATCTGGCCGCCAAGGCGCGGTCGGGCGTCTCGGTGATCACCGTCGAGAATGACCGCGCCCGTGGCGAAGCCATGCAGCAGGACATCGTGCACTACCTGGCGCCTCACGGCATCAAGCCCACGTGCAGCGTGACCAGCGGCAACAGCACCGAGCGCATCGTCGAGGCCGCGGTGCAGCAGCGGGCCAGCATGATCGTGATGGGGGCCTACGGGCACAGCCTGATTCGCGAATTCCTGTTTGGCAGCACCACGGTCAACGTGCTGGCCAAGGCGCCGTGCCCGGTGCTGCTCATGGCCTGAGCCACGCCGCAAGCCGCCGCGCCGCCCGATGCCAGCGGGGGCACGGCGGAAGTCGTCCCAAGAGGTCGCGGGCGGCGGTGCCTGCAACCCGCGCCAATTTTCCTGTGGATTCCTGTGGACTGCAGGGGGGTAGGATTCTTGTCCTGGCAAACCGCAACTGCGGGGTTCCCATGGCGGGCGGCGCATCGTGCGCGGGCCGGCGCGATGTTATCCAGGGAGGGACGGTGAAGACGCTCGAGATGACCCCCAGGCAACGCGAAATCTGGACCGAGCTGTGCGATATGGTCGAGATCGATCCACACTGGCTGGAAAACACGCTCAACGAGTACTACCGCATCGCGGACGAATACGGCCTGATCGAAATGAGCGACGAGCTGCTGAATGTCAAGTATGAGTTCGGCTGGGTCGAGCACGCCATGCTGATCATGACCGAATAGCCTCCGGCCACATCCCGCCAGATGCGGCCCACGCGCCGCTGCACCCGTCACGACGTCCCCGATTCGCCCCCGCCCAGCTCGCCTGCGCTGCCGCTGCACCCAAAACCCGGAGTGAAGGGCACGGTCTTGCGCCCTGCAATGCGCTCCGCCAGCGCGAAATCAATGCGGAGTGACATCGGGACAAGCGGGGTGCGCGCGGGCGTCGCTCAGCCCAGGGCTGCACGGACGCGGCGATGTGAACCGCGGGGCATGGAGGCGCCCCGCCGGGTGGCGCGGGGCGCGCGAACGGAGGGCTCAGGCCTGGGGCTTGGCCGGCGCGCTGTGTGGGTGCACCCAGTCGGCAAGGGGCACGTGCTGCTTGGTGCGGTTCCATGCCTCCAGCATGGGATCGGCCACGTCCGCCAGCTTCTGCATCATCTCCGGCGTTTCCGTGCGGTACGTCAGCTCCAGTCGGTGCCCGCTGGGGTCGAAGAAGTAGATGGACTGGCAAAAGGCGTGGTCGATGGGCCCGATCACATTGACGCCGTGGCGCTCCAGCCGCTTGCGCGCCGCGGCCATGGCGGCCTCGTCCGCCACCTCCAGCGCCAGGTGCTGTACCCAGTTCGGGGTGTTGGGGTCGAGCTGCATGCCCGGGGCCTCGGAGAGTTCGAAGAAGGCGATGTTGCTGCCGTCCTCCATCTCGAAAAAGATGTGCAGGTGCGGGCAGCGCTCACGGGTCGAGGGCACGCGCTCACCCGAGAGCGCCATGGAATACTTCAGGCCCAGCGCCTTGGTGTAAAAGTCCACCGTTTCCTGGGCATCCTTGCAGCGGTAGGCTACATGATGAAGTTTCTTGAGCATCTCTCCCTCCCCGCAGCGGGTTGACATGGCCGCACCCCTCCCCAGCCCATGGGCCAGGTGCGGCAAACCTGCAAATTGACGACGTGCCCCCACCATACGCCAGCGGCACCGAATTTCAAGCTCCGGCGCGTTGCGCGCTGTGCCCGTGCGAGATGCCGGCGAGCGCCGCGACGTGCCACCGCCGGCGGCTTGCACCGCGAGCGCGTGCAGATGAATGTCAGGATGGAAATGGGCGATGCAGGGTTTGAACCTGCGACCTCTGCCATGTGAGGGCAGCGCTCTCCCAGCTGAGCTAATCGCCCTGGGAACATCAATTGTTACAGAAACCCCGCGCATGCCGTCAAGCCCGCACTCAGGCCGCGCCGCGCCGGGGGAGCGTCGCTGGGGTGCACGGCTCAGTCGGTTTTTTCCGCGGCGGAGCCGTTGCTATCGCCCTTGTGGGGGTGGTGCTGGTTGACCATGATCTTGTCGATCAGGCCGTATTCCCGCGCTTCCTCCGCGCTCATGAAATGGTCGCGTTGTGTGTCCAGCTCCACCTGCTCCGCGGTCTTGTGCGTGTGCTTGGCGATGATCTGATTGGTCAGCGCCTTGATGCGGATGATCTCCCGGGCATGGATGTCGATATCCGAGGCCTGGCCGGAAAATCCGCCGAAGGGCTGGTGGATCATGATGCGTGCGTTGGGCAGCGCGTAGCGCTTGCCCGGCGCCCCGGCCGTGAGCAGGATCGCGCCCAGGCTTGCGGCCTGTCCCAGGCAGATGGTCTGCACGTTGGGGCGGATGTACTGCATGGTGTCGTAGATCGACATGCCCGCCGTGAGCAGGCCGCCCGGGCAGTTGATGTACATGGATATATCGGCGTCCGGGTCTTCCGCCTCCAGGAACAGCAGTTGGGCGATGATCAGGTTGGCCACGTAATCGTCCACGCCGGAGCCCAGGAAGATGATGCGCTCCTTGAGCAACCGCGAATAGATGTCGAACGCGCGCTCGCCGCGGCTGGTTTGTTCCACCACCATCGGAACCAGTGCCATCGCTTGCATCTCCGTAAGAATTTGCTCCGGCCCGGCCAGGGCCGGGGTCAGTCGCTGTCCGCGGCGTCGTCTGGCTCGGCGCCGGATTTGGCGGCCTTGCGGCGGGGCTTGGCGGCACCACTCCTGGCGGAAGCTTTGGCACCGGCGTGGGCCTGCTCCTTTGGCTCGGCGGCCGCCTGGGGCTCCTGGCCGGCCTGGCCCGCTTCGTCCACGGTCTCCGCGCCCTCGGCCTGCCCTTTGGCCGGCCCCAGCACCTTGTCCACCAGGTGCTCCATGGTCTTGTTGTAGGCCAGGTCCTGCTGGGTCTGCATCAGCAGGCGCTGGCCGAACGGGGTCTTGACCAGTTCGCCCGGATTCTGCTGCAGCATGTAGGCCTGCATCACGAAGCGCTGCTGCACCTCGTCCTGGGTCGTTTCCACGCTGAACTGGCGGGCGTATTCGTCCAGCACGAATTGCAGCCGCAGGTTGGCCTTGATCTTCTGCGCCTCGGCGTCCTTGAGCGTCTGCAACTTGGCCTCGTCCTTGAGCGCTTCCGGGTCGTCGTGGCTCAGGCGATGCTCGAATTCGTGCAGTTGGTTGCCCACGAGCTGTTCCGGCACATCGAATGCCACGGCCCCCTTGATCTGTTCGGCCAGCTCCTCCATCAGCGTCTGGCGCTGCTTGCGGGTCTCCTCGTTGCTGAGCTGCTGCTTGACGCGATCCTTCAGCTCCTCCACCGTGGCCAACTCGCCGAAACCCTTGAGAAACTCCGCGTCGAGCTCGGGAAGCTGCGCCTGCTGCACCTTGTGTACTTTCACCGCGAAGGTGGCGGTCTTGCCGCGCAGGTGCTCGGCTCCATAATCGTCGGGGAAGGTGAGGTCGAAGGACTTCTCCGTGCCGGCTATTACGCCGTGTAGTTGCTTGTCGAATTCCGGCAGCAGGCGCTCGCGGCCGAGCTCATGGGTCTGGCCCGTCGCCGTGCTGCCCTCGAAGGGTGTGCCGTCCATGGTGCCGTTGAAGTCGAATGTCACCGTATCGCCGGATTCGGCGGCCCCGTCCTTGTCCGTCAGCGTGGCGCGGCTGCGCCGCAACTGCTCGATGCGCTCGTCCAGCTCCTTGGCGCCGATCTTCACCGGCTTGGCCTTGAGCTTGAAGCCTTCCACGGGCGGCAGCTCGAACTTGGGCACCACCTCGAACTTCACGTCGAACTTGAGGGGCTTGGCCTTGTCGACTTCGAGATTGTCGAAGTCCGGTTCGGTGGCCGGGCTGAGATCCTTCTCCTTGAGCGCCAAGTCGAAGTACTTGGGCACCAGGTTGCGCGTGGCTTCCTGCTCCATGAGCGTCTTGAAGCGTTTTTCCGCCAGCGCGCGGGGAAATTTGCCCGGCCGGAAGCCCTTGATGCGCACGTTGCTGCGGATCTGTCCGTAGACCTCCTCGTAGGCGGCTTGCACTTCGCTCAAGGGAATTTCCACGGACAGCTTGCGTTTCAGATTGCCCAGGTCTTCGACAGTGACGTTCATTGCAGGCGGATATCCTGTTTCGGTGGTGAGCAGTGCTGCCCTGTGATGGGCGGGCGGGGCCCTAGTAAATAGACAATCATGGATGATGAGCGGCGTGCTTGGCAAGTCCAAAGCGCGGGGCTAGGCACACACCGGGAGGCAGACGGATCGGCCCGGGGCCCGGTCTGGGCCGCTTCCGGCGCATCGTCACGCGTCACTCAGCGTCGTGGTTTCACCGGGGGCGTGGTCTCTTCGGCGGGCCAGGATTTGTCGTAGCGGAAACCCAGCTTGACCACCACCTGGTATTGCAGGCTCAGGTCCGGGCGCACCAGGCCGCGGGTTTCCAGCACCTGGAACCAGCCCAGATGATTCAAGGACTGGTGGGCCACCGCCAGCGCATTGGCGATGGCCTCCTCGACGGACTGGCTGGAAGTGCCGACGATTTCCGTGATGGCGTAGGATCGCTTCTGCATGGCTGCACCCATTGCGTGTCCCAGCATGGTGACGCAACTGGACGGGCTGGCGCAACCGAGAAATACACTCCGCTGCCGCCCGGGCGCTGCGAGAGGCGTGTCGTGGGCGATACGGCGCGGCTAGACCACGGGCTCGATCTCGTCCAGCTCGTAGCCGTGCTCGTCGAGCAGCTCCTCCATGACTTCGCTGAGCACCAGGTAGATGCCCTCGTCCAGGGTCTCGATCATCTGCAGGTTGCCGGTGAGCTTCCAGATGAGGAACAGCTCCAGGCGCGTCTTTTCGCTCACGTCCCAGGCCAGCTCGGTGGTGTGCATGGTCTCCGGCGGAATGGCGCGGCGCCACTCGTTGAGGTTCCGGGAGACGTCCACCACGTCCGGGCCCCAGTCGGGGAAGAAATCGGGCTGCAGCATGTCGGGGGCCACCTGCGTGCCCGTGGACATGATCTTGTAGATGATGCGGCTGTAGGCTTGCAGAGCGTTCTTGGCCGATTGCAGGCCATTGCGCACCGCTACTTCGCGCATGATGGTGATGATGCCGCCGGGGTTGTTCTGGCGTGGGCAGCGGGTGCAGGAGAAGCACTGGGAGCAGTCCCACACCGAGTCGTTGAGCAGCTCGTAGAAGG
>JACQHH010000193.1 GCA_016199125.1 Candidatus Lambdaproteobacteria bacterium | reverse complement strand
GATTGCCCGACCCACACGCGGCGACATCGCACGCCGGGCGCACGCCATTGCCGCGCCCTCAGCGCGTCAGCCGCTTGTGCTCCCAATCGTCGGCCGAGCCCTTGTCGTGGACCAGCGCCTGCCGCTCCCGCGGCGGCTCGTGCTGCGCCGCCCCATGGCCCGGTCCGACCTGCCCGAGGTGCACGGCGCGCCCCTCGCGCCCGCCATCGACCACCGCGGCCAGCTCCAGCACCAGCCCGTCCAGGGCCTCGGAGCGAGCGGAGATCTGCTGGCTGGAGGCGGCCATCTGTTCCGCACTGGCGGCGTTGCCCTGGGTGACCTGATCCATCTGCGAGATGGCCCGGTTGACCTGGTCAATACCGCTGGTCTGTTCCTGGCTGGCGCCGGTCACCTCCTGCACCAGGTTCATGACCTTGTTCACCGCCGCGTCGATGCGGGTGAGCACGTCGCTGACCTCCTTGCTCACCTGCACGCCCTGGTGGGCCTTCTCCTGGGCGGCCTGGATCAGCCGGCTGGTGTCCTTGGCGGCCTCGGCGCTGCGTCTCGCCAGGTTGCGCACCTCCTCGGCCACCACGGCAAAGCCCTTGCCGGCCTCCCCGGCCCGCGCCGCCTCCACCGCCGCGTTGAGCGCCAACAGGTTGGTCTGGAAGGCGATCTCGTCGATGCTCTTGATGATGCGGGCGGTCTCGTCGGTGGACTGCTTGATCTCGGCGATGGCGGCCATCATGCGCGCCGTGGCATCGCTGCCCTGCCGGGTGTGCCGCACCGCCTCGTCGGTCAGGGTCTGCGCTTGGCGCGTGTTGTTGGCATTCTGCTCGGTCATGGCGGCGATCTGCTCCATGCTGGAGGAGGTTTCCTCCAGGCTGGCGGCCTGCTCCGAGGTGCTCTCGGCCAGGGACTGGCTGCCCGTGGCTACCTGGCCCGATGCGGCGCTGATCTCTGCCGAGGCCCGCAACAGGCTGGAGACCGCGCGGCCGATGGGCCCGGTGACCGAGCGCGTGAGCAGGAAGCTGATCAGCGCCCCCAGCGCCACCGCGGCCAGAATGGCCAGCGCCAGCACCAAGTAGACCAGCGAGGCGGTGCCGACGACCCGCGTGGCCTCGGATTCCACCTTGCTGCCGCCCACCGCCTCCAGGCGCCCGATGAAGGCCAGCAGGCGCGCGGCGAGACCGCGATAGTCCGCCCGGGCCTGTTGCAGGGCCTGCAGCGCCGCGATGGAAGCGCCAAAGGTGCGCTCATGTTCCGCCAGGCGCTCGCCGAACACGGTGGCGTAAGTCTTCCCGGCACCCTCCCCGGAGGGGATGCGCGCGGCCAGCGCCCGGTTGCGCTGGATGTGTCCGTTGAGCGTTTTCAGCGCCGCGAGCGATTCGTCCAGCCCGGCCCGCAAGGCCGTGGGGTCCTTGCCGTCGGCCAATTGCATCAGCAGGGAAAAGCGCGCGAGCAGGTGAATCTGGCTTTCCATGGCGCTGTCCGCCGCGCGCCAGCGCGTCTCCAGCCCGCCCCCCCAGGAGATGGTCTTCTTCGGGCTGCGCTGCAGCTCTTCCACCTGCGTGTCGCCGAACGCCTCCATGCGCACCATGAAGGCCTGGAAGCCGGCAAAGGCCGCCTCCATGCGTGCCTGGGCCACGGCATGCGCCTCCTGGCGCACCAGCAGCGTGCGCACCAGGCCGCGGAAATTCTCCAGCAGCCCGTTCATTTCGCTGATGGCCGCAGCATCGAACAGGCCGGTGGCGGTCATGCGGCGCAGGGCGTCGGCGGCGAAGGCTTCCGCCGCGCCGATGTCGCGCACGCCTTCGTCCGTGTCGTCTCCATGCAGCACGCGCTCCACGGCCAGCAATTCGCGCTGCAGGCCGATCGTGCCTTCCATGGCCCCGCCGGCCGCGTTCCAGGCGACGGAAGTGACGTAGTCGAGGGAGCGCACCAGGCTGCGCACGCCATGGAATCCCGCCCCGCCGGCCACCATGATCAGCAGAATGACGAGCACAAATCCGCCCGCGATCTTCCTGGCGATGGACAGCTTCATGCGGCAGCTCCGCGAGAGAAGTGGCGCCAGCCCCGGCCTGCGCTCAGGCGCACAGCACGCGGCTCCGGGACCGGAAGACGATCATTCATTCACTCCATTAACGTATTGCCGTTTGAAACGACACTCTGCGCGCCGGACCTCTTTGATTCGCTGCGCGCGGCTTCGTGCGGCCCGAGGCCGTGCTGGCGCGACGAGCGCAGCCTGCCGGGGGCCGGCGCGGCGGTTGCCTTGGGCCCTGGGCCTCGGTTAGCATGGGCGTTGATATGCGATCCGACGGTGCGCGGAGACGACCAGGCGCGCCACCCCGCCGGCGCGCGCACGCCGCCGCCAACTTCCCCATCCCAGGAGAACACCATGCAGCCAGCCCGTGCCGTCTACATTGCCGGTCAGGCCATCACGCCGTTCATCGGCAAGGGCAATCCCAATTTCATCACCAAGTCCCATCCGGATTTCGGCAAACGCGAAAACCCCACCCTGGAGCAGCACCTGGCGGGCGCCGTACGCAAGCTGATCGCGGACCTGAAGCTCGATCCGACGCTGATCCAGCGGGGATTCGTGGGCAACTTCGCGGGGGACCTGTTCTCCAAGCAGGCGCACCTGGGAGCCATGGTGGCCCGGGCCGACGAGCGCCTGGCCGGCATCGGCATCGCCCGCATGGAAGCGGCCTGCGCCTCCGGCGGGGTCTCCATCGTCTCGGCCGTGGATGCGATCCAGGCCGGGCTGGATGTTGTGCTGGTGGTCGGGGCCGAGGTGCAGACCACCGTCTCCGCGCGCGAGGGCGCCGACTACCTGGCCCGTGCCGCGCACTATGAGACCGAGCGCGGCATCGACGACTTCACCTTCCCCGCCGTGCTCACGCGCCGCGCCAAGGCCTACAAGGAAAAATACGGCATCACCGACCGCGACCTGGCGCACTTTTCCGTCAAGGCCTACGGCAACGGCAACCGCAACCCCCTGGCCCATATGCACGCCGTCAAGATGACCCTGGACGAGGCGGCCACGGCCAGCGACAGCAACCCCAACTTCCTCAAGAATCCCGAACTCAAGCCGCACCTGCGCACCAGCGATTGCTCGCAGGTCAGCGACGGGGCGGCCGCCATGCTGCTGGTCAGCGAGGCCGGGCTGCGCAAGATCGGGCGCTCCATGCACGACGCCGTGCGGGTGGCGTCCTACGGCTACACCACCAATCCCCTGGGCATGGTCAAGGATCTGCTGCGCCTGGACACCGCGGCCAGCGCGGCCCAGCAGGCCATGCGCGACGCCGGCGTGACGCCCAACGACATCCAGGTGGCCGAGGTGCACGACTGCTTCACCATCGCCGAGCTGCTGATGTACGAGGCCATCGGCTGGGCCCAGCCGGGCAAGGGCATGGAGTTGATTCATTCGGGGCGCACGTCCCTGGAAGGGGCGACCCCGGTCAACACCGGCGGCGGCCTGGTGTCCTTCGGGCATCCGGTGGGCGCCACGGGCGTGAAGCAGGCGGCGGAAATCTATCGCCAGATGAAGGGCCAGTGCGGTGCGTACCAGGTGCAGCGCGAATTGAACACGGGCCTCACCGTGAACATGGGCGGCGACGACCGCACCGTGGTTTCCCTGGTGCTGCAAAACGTGAACTAGGCCTGAACCTGACGTTTTGGCGATCGGCGGCGTCTATCCCGCCGGTCGCCTGTGATTCCCTCCCCCCCAATTCCGCTTCAGAATTCGTGCGGTGCACGTACCGCTTCGCCGCGCTGCAGTGCCCTGGCGCCTGTCGCCCGGGCGGCGGTCACACGTTGCCGCGCCCCGTGCAGCCGGTAGCGGTGCGGAACGGGCGGAGCGAGCCGGTGCGTTCCGCATCCCGGGAAGCGCCCGCTCCTGCGGCGGCGCCAGCGGAGGGAAACAGGGCACCCCCTGCGCGCAACGGGGCGCGCCATGCCAGGGTGGAGGGAACTGGTCGCGCGGTGCGGCCCGCAGGGCCCGCCGGAGTCAGCCGATCTGTGCCTGCCGCTCCGGGGCCAGACCCACCGAGGCCGCGGCGGCGGCCGGCGATTCGGCCACCACCGTCGAGGGCTTCATCTCCCACTTGGGACAGGCGTAAAAATTGATGTCCGGCTGGCTGGTGGGAAAGCGCCCGCAGTTGAAGTAGCGCCAGAAAAAGGAGTCGTAGCCGCGGCAGAGGCCGGTGCTCTTGTCCAGCACCGGGCACTTGTAGATTTCGCAGCAGCGCCGGCAATAGCCGCAACTGTTGCCGTAGCCCCAGTCGTTGCGCACGCGCACCCGCGAGCGGTCCGGGGCACTGGCCGGCGCGCTGAACAGGGGTACCGAGAACATGAAGGCGTGCCCATTGGGCTGCAGCACGCTCAGCACCATCCGCCAGCCGTGGGGAAACAGGCGGGTGCCCGGGCCCCAATGGCGCCAGAAGCGCCAATCGCCGAAAAAGTAGTACGTCATGATCGGCGCGGTGAGAAATCCGCCGACCAGGGTCAGTAGCGAAAAGAAGATGTAACCGAAAAAGACGGTGCGGAGCGCAGACCACTTCAATTCATTCAATGTCATCCCAACCTTTTTCGCTCTCCAGTGCCAACATGTGGGGCGTGCATCGGGTGCCGTCCAACAGCGCCTATTTTGATCTTCCGCACGCGCCCGTTTCAACAAAAAAAATCAAATTACGCCATATTTACACTTATTTGCTGGAATATTCAAAAGCCGCCCGATTTTTTACGGCGGCGGGGGCGGCAGGGGAGGCTCAGGCCATGATGTCCACGCGCACCATATTGGTGTGCCGGCGGGCGGAAAAGGGCACGCCGGCGGTAAGCACCAGCCGGTCGCCGGCCTGCACAATGCCCTCGGCCAGCATGCGCTCGCGCACCAGTTCCACGGCGGAGTCGATGTCCGTGGTGATATCGCCCATCATGATCCCGCGCACGCCCCAGTTGAGCGTGGTGCGGCGGATGGCCCGCGCGCTGTGACTGATGGCCAGAATGGGCGTGGCCGGGCGGAAGCGCGAGATGCTCTGGGCCATGGAACCCGAGAGCGTGATGGAAGCGATCACCGCCGCGTCCACCTGCTCGGCCAGCAGGCAGGCCGAGGCGGCGATGCTGTGGCTGATGTCCAGCAGGCGGTCCTCGGCGCGGCGCATGGCCGGCCGGCGGTTGCCGCGGCTGTCCTGCTCGGTAGCCACGATGATGCGGCGCATGGTGGCCACGGCCTCCACCGGGTGGTCGCCGGAGGCCGATTCGCCCGAGAGCATCACCGCGTCCGATCCGTCCAGGATGGCGTTGGCCACGTCCGAGGCCTCGGCGCGAGTGGGTCGCGGGTTGCGGATCATGGAATCGAGCATCTGGGTGGCGGTGATCACCGGCCGCCCGCCGCGGTTGCACTTGGCGATGATGGACTTCTGGATGCCGGGCACCAGCTCGGTGGGCATTTCCACGCCCAGATCCCCCCGCGCGACCATGATGCCGTCGGCCGCCTCGATGATCTCGTCGATGCGCGAGACGGCCTGGGGCTTCTCGATCTTGGCGACGATGGGCACCCGCGTGTCGCCGCGCCCGATCACATCGCGCAGGCGCTCGATGTCCTGCGGGCTGCGCACGAAGGATTGGGCGAAGAAGTCCACCTCCTGCGCCAGACCGAAGGCCGCGTCGCGCAGGTCCTTCTCCGTAAGCGCCTCCACGGAGAGCCCCGCCCCAGGCACATTGATGCCCTTGTTGTCCTTGAGCACCCCGCCGGTCTCCACCTGGCAGACCACGTCGTCGCCGCTGACCTGCTGCACGCGCATCACGATCAGCCCGTCGTCCAGCAGCACCGGGTCGCCCGGGCGCAGGTCCTGCGCCAGGTGCGCATAGCTGGTGGAGACCTGCTCGCGGTTGCCCTGCACGGGGCGCGCGGTGATGGTGAAGCGCTGCCCGGTCTCAAGCTCGGCCTGCCCCCCGGCAAAGCGGCTGACGCGCAGCTTGGGGCCCTGCAGGTCCATCATGATGCCGACGGGCACCTCCAGCTCCGCGCTGACGGCGCGCAGGGCGGCAATGGTGCGCGCGTGATCCTCGTGGCTGCCGTGGGACATGTTCACACGGGCCACGTTCATGCCGGAGGCGATCATGCGGCGCAAGGTCTCCGGCGTGTTGCTGCTGGGCCCCAGGGTGCACACGATCTTGGCGCGCGGCGCGGTGTCGGGTTCCGCGGGGGACGTGTCGCTGGGCCTGCGCTTGCTGGGCATGGGGTCACCGGAGAAGGGTCGCCGCGGGGGCTGGGTTGGGCGGCGTGCTGCGCGCGGCGTGCACCGCGTTGCGTTTGTCGCGCGTCTCGGGACATATTGAAGCATATTTCCCTGGACGTCGGTATCTCCGCCGGGGGGCTCGGCCCGGGCCTTCCCGCCCGCAGCGAGCGCCCGCATGATCGATGCGCACACCCATCTCACCAGCGCGGCGTTCGATGCCGACCGCGCCCAGGTGCTGGCCCGGGCGCGCGCGGCGGGCGTGACACGCATTGCGCTGGTGGGCCAGGACGCCGAGGAAAACCGCGCCGTGCTGGCCGCCGCCGCGGCGGAGCCGGCCTTCCTGCCCTTTCTGGGGCTGCACCCGGACCGCTTTGCCGACCGCGCCCCGGCCGTGTCGCCGCGGGAGATCGACACGGTGGCGGAGATGATCGCCCGCGAGGCCCCGCACATCACCGGCATCGGCGAGGTGGGGCTGGACCACTGGGTGTGCCAGCTCCCCGAGCGGCGGGCGTTGCAGCACGAGGCCTTCGCGCGCCTGGTGGTCCTGGCCCAGGAGCTGGCGCTGCCGCTCAACGTACACTCGCGCTCGGCGGGGCGCCACGCCATCGACCTGCTGCTGGCCTACGGCGCCCGGCGGGTGCTGATGCACGCCTTCGACGGCAAGGCCGCATACGCGCTGCGCGGCGCCGAGGCGGGATTCGTCTTCTCCATCCCGCCGTCGGTGGTGCGCTCGCCGCAGAAGCAGAAGCTCATTCGCGCGCTGCCCCTGCACGCGCTGGCCCTGGAGACGGACAGCCCGGTGCTGGGCCCCACGCGGGAGGAGCGCAACGAGCCGGCCAATGCGCGCATCGCGGCGGCGGCCATCGCCCAGATCAAGGGCCTGCCGGAGCAGGCGGTGCATGACCTGACCGATGAGAACATCTGTCGCGTGTTCGGGTTGTCAGCCGCCGTCGCGGCGCGGGCCTGACACGCCGCGGCGCCGTCGTGCGGCGATACGAAGTTGCTGCTGCGTCGTGGGCCCGTAGCCCCGCTTTCAGTTGGACGAACCGTTGGACATCGATCTGCGACCCTTCGCGCCGGGCGACATCGACGCGCTGTATTTTCTGCTGCGCCGCTGCAGTCCGCCTGAGGCCGCGCCGGCCTTCGGCGCGTTGCTCTCCACGCTGTTGGCGCCGGACACGGCGGCGGTAGTGGCCGAGCTGCCCGGCGAGGTGCCGCCGCGCCTGGTGGGGGCGCTGGTGGTGCACGGCGCGCCCTGGCAGGCGCAGGCGGAGGTGGTGGGCCTGCTGGTGCATCCCGACCTGCGCCGGCAGGGTTTGGGCCGGGCGTTGATGCGCTGGGCGGATCGCTTTGCACGGGGCTTCGGCTGGCGCCAGGTGACCGTCCTCATCGCCGCCGACGATGCCGGGGGGGCCGCGTTCCTGGCCGCGCTGGGCTTTGCGCCCCTGACGGAATCCGCGGCGGGCGTCCCGCGCGCGCCGGACGGGGCGCCCACGCCGGGCCCCGGCACGGACACCGCGGCGCCGTGGCTGCCGGACGGAGCGCCGGCCGACCGCTGGCGCCTGACCCTGGACGAGGACGAGACCCCATGACCGCTCCCAGCGGCACCGTCACCCTGATCACCGATTTCGGCACCGCCGACGGGTTCGTGGGCGCCATGAAGGGGCGCCTGCTGCAACTGGCCCCCCAGGCGCAGCTGGTGGACATCAGCCACGACATCGCCCCGCAGGACATCGTGCAGGGCGCGTGGTGCCTGCGTCAGGCCGCGCTGGAGTTCCCGCCGGGCACGCTGCACCTGGCCGTCGTGGACCCGGGCGTGGGCGACGTGCGCGCCGCCCTGCTCATCGAAACGGAACGCTATTTGCTTGTGGGACCCGATAACGGCGTGTTGTCGCTGGCGGCCCGCGCGGATCATTTGCGCCGCGTGTGGCGCATCGACCCGCAGGCGGGTCCCTGGGCGCGCAGCACCACCTTCGAGGGCCTCTCGCTGTTTGCGCCGGTGGCCGCCGGCCTGGTGCAGGGCATGCTGCCCAGCGCCATCGGAGTGGCGACGGACGAATTCGTAGAGCTCATCCCGCGCGAGCCCGAGGTGGGCCCGGAGGGCGTGGTGGGTGAGGTGGTGCGCTTCGATCGCTTCGGCAACGGCATCACCAACATTCACCGCACGCTGCTGGGCGGCGCCCAAGTGGCGGCGATCACGGCGGAAGCCGGACACGTGCTGCCCCTGTGCTCCAGCTATGCGGACATGGCGCAACGGCCCGATGGCGTGGGCGCCCTGTGGAACAGCGCGGGATTGCTGGAATTGGCCGTTTGGCGCGCCAGCGCGCGGGAGCGCCTGCGCATGGCCCCCGGCTCTCAGGTGCGGCTGACTCTGCGCCGGCACTAAACGGCGGCTCTGCGCAACGCCGCATTGACGGGGAGCCGCCCACGCAAAGGGGCGGGCCCTGCGTCCGGCCGTGGGCAGCCCACCGCAGCGCGGACCCCACGGCAGGTACGCGTGGCATCGATCACCACCCAGGAGGGCGATTCATGGTAGGTTGCCGGGAAGACGACCGCCGCCGCACGCAGTCCGCTCAGGCTGCGCACGCGGCGCGGTCCGCACACGAGACCCTCAGCCGGTGACCAACGCCATGGCCTTTCCCAATTCCCGACCCCGCCGCCTGCGCCGTACGCCCGGCCTGCGGCGCATGGTGCGCGAGACCAAGCTTTCCGTGGACGATTTCATCTATCCCATGTTCATCACCGAGGGCGAAGGGGTGCGCAACCCCGTGCCGTCCATGCCGGAGGTGCATCAGCTTTCCATCGACGAGGCGCTGAAGGACATCGAGGAAGTCGTGGCGCTGGGCATTCCGGCCATCGACCTGTTCGGCGTACCTCACGAGAAGGACCTGCTGGGGCGTCATGCCGAGGCGGGCGATGGGCTGATCCAGCGCGCCGTGCGCGCCTTCAAGGCGCACTTCCCGGACCTGGTGGTGATGACCGACGTGTGCCTCTGCGAATGGCTGTCCCACGGGCACTGCGGCATCGTGGACGGCGAGCGCATCCTGAACGACGAGACGCTGGAGGTGCTCTCCCGCGTGGCCGTGTCCCATGCCCAGGCGGGCGCGGACATGGTCTCGCCCTCGGACATGATGGACGGGCGCGTGGGCGCCATCCGCCATGCGCTGGATGCGGCGGGTCATGAGGACATTCCCATCATGGCCTACTCGGCCAAGTACGCCTCGGGATTCTACGGCCCGTTCCGCGATGCGGCCCAGGGCGCCCCGCAGTTCGGCGACCGGTCGACGTACCAGATGGACCCGGCCAACAGCCGCGAGGGCATCCGGGAACTGTACGAGGACATCGCCGAGCACGCGGACATCGTGATGGTCAAGCCGGCCATGCCCTACCTGGACATCCTCTGGCAGTTCCGGCAGCAGACCAACCTGCCGGTGGCCGCCTACAACGTCAGCGGCGAATACGCCATGCTGTGGGCCGCGGCCAACGCGGGCTGGCTGGACCTGGAACGCACCATGATGGAATCGCTCATCGGCATCAAGCGCGCCGGGGCGGACATCATTCTCACGTACTTCGCCAAACGGGCGGCCAAACTCCTTGGAGGATAGCGCGATTCATGGCCAAAGGACGTTTGCTTGAAATTGCTTTGTTTCGCTTGATGTTCCTGGGCCTGATCAGCCTGCCGCTGTCCACGCCGGGCTGCGCGGGGAGCGGGCCCCAGGCGCCCGACGAGGCTCCGGCCGACGCAGCGCCCCGCGGCGCCGCGCGCTCGGGCTGGAGCAAGCCCGCGCTGGAGGCCGCCCCGCGGGCGCCCGCCCCCTGGCGCATCGCCCCCGAGCTGCCGCCCACGCCCCCGGCCTCCTTGCGGGAGCCGTCCCGCGCCCCCCGCGCAGTGGATCGCCGCGCCAACGCCGACGAGGCCGACGTGCCGGCCGCGGCCTCCAACGAGGAGCGGCCGCGCTCCATGCTGCCGCGCGAAGTGGCCCTGCAATCGGCCCTCACCAGCGGCGAGACCCCCCTGCTGGTGCGCAACGTGTTTCCCGATTTCCACGAGGTGCAGCCGCTGCTGGAAGGCGTGGCTTCGTGGTACGGCCCCACCTTTCACGGCAAGGCCACGGCCAGCGGCGAGACCTACAACCAATTTGGCCTGACGGCGGCCCATCCCATGCTGCCCATGGGCACGCGCATCATCGTGGAAAATCTGGAGAATCAGCGCCGCATTTACGTGCGCATCAACGACCGCGGGCCCTACAAGAAGGGGCGCGTGGTGGACCTGTCCTATTCCGCGGCCAAGCAACTGGGGATGCTGGCCAACGGCACGGCCCCGGTGCGCATCACGGTGGTGCAGTGGCCCACCAGCGTGGAGCCCGCCCTGGGCCTGCGCGCGTATCGCCAATACGTGGTACAGGTGGCCTCGTATCCCAGCGTGGACGAGGCGGAGACCGTGATGCGCGAGATCCAGAGCCGCGTGGATTGGACCGCGCTGCAACTGGATCAGCCCGGCGGCGGCAATGTCGCGGTCATCTGCGGCCCGTTCGATTCGCGGCGCGAGGCCCTCTGGGCCGCGCGCAGGCTGCAGGGTCGCGGCATCACCAGCATGGTGCGCAGCTACCGCAAGTAGCGTCCCCCGCGATCCACGTCCCCGACCCTGCGCAGGAGCGCCATGAGCCAGGCATCGACCGCCGAACTGTCCATCCGCGAGCACATCGCCACCATCACCATCCGCGGCGCGGCGCGCAGCAACGCCCTGGGCCTCTCCACGCTGGAGGCCATCATCCGCATCGGCGAGGAGCTGCGACGCGACGACGCGCTGCGCCTGGTGATCCTCACCGGGGAAGGCCAACGGGCCTTCATCGGCGGCGCGGACATCTACGAGATGGCGCAATTCGACCAGGTCTCCGCGCGCAACTTCATCACCAAGGTGCACCACGCCAACCACATGTTCCGCCTGCTGCCCGTGCCCAGCATCGCCCGCATCAACGGCTACTGCCTGGGCGCCGGCATGGAGACCGCCGCGGCCTGCGACCTGCGCATCGGCAGCGACAACAGCCGCTACGGCATGCCCGAGGTGCAGGTGGGCCTGCCCTCGGTAGTGGAGACCACGCTCTTCAGCCGCCTCATCGGCGAGGGCAAGACCCGCGAGCTGGTCTACCGCGGCCATCTGATCGACGCGGCCGAGGCCCAGCGCATCGGCTTTCTGCAGAAGCTGGTGCCCCTGGCCGAGTTGGACGCGGGCATGCAACCCTGGATCGACGACATCCTGGCCGCCGATCCGGCCGCCATCCGCGCCCAGAAGCGGCTTATGGAAACCTGGATCGATTCGGGGGTGGGCGGCGGCATCATCGCCAGCATCGACGCGCTCAGCGGCGCCTTCCTCACCGATGCCCCATCCCGCCGCCTGCAAGCCTATGTGCAGCGCCGCAAGTCCAGGCAGCGCTGATCCCCCTGGCGACGCAAAAGCTGGCAAACGAGCGTTCGCCAAGTAAGCGTCCCGGACGTCACGGCGCAACGTCGGGCAGCAATCCGTGCGCGCGGCGGGAATTTGTGCCCGAGCCATGGCCGCGCCGGGGGGCCGTGCGGGCCGCGCCATGGGCCGCCGACAGCCTGAACGGGCGCGCGCGGCTCCTTGACATTTTCCCCTGTTTTCGCTAGATAATTTTGTTCAATATGGTGATGGAGCATTCAGGATTTTTTTCTGTAAGCTGCTGATGTAATTCGGCATCCGTTGATGCCGTCTTGCGGAGCGCAACCTCCCATTCCCAGCACCCGGCCTTCATCACCGATCGGGTACAGCCTCCCGTGGGCTGGCCTTCCAGTGGCTTCACACCGCGCTGGCGTTCCGGAGTGGCAGCACCGCGCCCGGAATGTGACGAACTATAATACGGCAAGACCTGACCTATTTCGCCAGGGAAGCTATACTGACCGGTAAGCACCGGCGCCCGGAGCGCAGCCTCGTCAATGCGCCAGGTCCCGCGCCAACGCCACCGGGGCAGCGCCGGCGGCATGCGCTCGCGATGGTCAAGGTGCAGGCAACCCCGCCGAATTCGCGCGCCGCGCCGGAGAGGGCGCATCCCGGCCCGCGCCAGACCGGTTTCGCACGGGGCAGGCTGTGAACATCGTGCGGCGCGCCACCGCGCCGCATCCTGACCAGGGAGTCCTCGACACATGACGCTGACCTATTATCCCCCGCGACAGGGTCTCTACGACCCGCAATTCGAAAAGGAAAGCTGTGGGGTGGGGTTCGTCGTCGACATCAAGGGCCGTAAATCCCACGACATCGTGAGCCAGGGCCTGGAGGTGCTGGTCAACCTGGAGCACCGCGGTGCCACGGGCTCCGATCCCAACGTGGGCGACGGCGCCGGCATCCTGCTGCAGGTGCCGGATGCGTTCCTGCGCCAAGCCACGGCCGCGCTGGGCTTCCAGTTGCCGCCCGCCGGCGGCTATGGCGTGGGCATGGTGTTCCTGCCCCAGGAGCAGACCCAGCGCAGCGCCTGCGAATCGGTGATCAACGACCGCATCCAGAGCGCCGGCCTGCACCTGCTGGGCTGGCGCACGGTGCCGGTGGACGGCTCCACGCTGGGCGCGGCCTCGCGGGAGACGCAGCCCTATGTGCGCCAGGTGTTTGTGGGCGCCGCCGGGGACACGCCCGACCGCGACGCCTTCGACCGTCGGCTGTACCTGGTGCGGCGCCTGATCGAGAAGGGCGTCAAGCGCCTGGGGGACTTCGGGTTCTACGTCGCCAGCATGTCGTGCAAGACCATGGTCTACAAGGGCATGCTCACCGCGCCGCAACTGGAGCGCTTCTACCCGGATCTGCGCGATCCGGCCTTCAGCTCCGCCATCGCCCTGGTGCATGCGCGCTACAGCACCAACACGTTTCCGAGCTGGGACCGCGCCCAGCCCTGCCGCGTGCTGGCCCACAACGGCGAGATCAACACCCTGCGCGGCAACATCAACTGGATGACGGCGCGGGAAACGCAGCTCAGCACGCCGCTCTACGG
>JACQHH010000019.1 GCA_016199125.1 Candidatus Lambdaproteobacteria bacterium | reverse complement strand
GCTGTACTATGGCGACGAGATTGGCATGGGCGACAACATCTATCTGGGCGACCGCAACGGGGTGCGCACACCCATGCAGTGGAGTTCCGACAAGAACGCAGGCTTTTCGCGCGCCAACCCGCAGTTGCTCTACCTGCCCATCACGGTGGACCCGGAATACCATTACGAGACGGTCAACGTGGAGACGCAGCAGGGCAATCCGCAGTCCCTGCTGTGGTGGATGAAGCGCCTGATCGCGCTGCGCAAGCGCCACCCGGCCTTCGGGCGGGGCGACATGGTGTTCCTCAATCCGGTCAACGCCAAGGTGGTGGCCTTCGTGCGCACCCACGGCGACGAGCGCATCCTGGTGGTGGCCAATCTGAGCCGCTTCGCGCAGGCGGCGGAGCTGGACCTCTCCGCCTACCGGGGCATGACGCCGGTGGAGATGTTCGGCATGAACCCCCTTCCTCCCATCGGCAAGGCGGCGTACATGCTCACGCTGAGCCCGCACGGCTTCTACTGGTTGCTGCTGCGCGAGCCGGCGGGCAGCGCCCCGCCGGGCGGCAAGGAGGAGCGCCTGCCTGTGCTGGACGCACGCGGGCCCTGGGCACGCTTGCCGGAGGGCCGCGGCCGCGAGGCCCTGGAGCGCCTGCTGCTGCGCTACCTGCCGGCCCAGCGCTGGTTCGGCGGCAAGGCGCGCATCGTGCGCGACATGAAGATCGAGGATGCGGTGCCCGTGCCCACGGACAGCGGGCCGGTTTTTCTGTCCTTCGTGCACACCGACTACAACGAGGGCGTGGCCGAGACGTACATGCTGCCCTTGGGCTTTGCCACGGGCCCACGCGCCGAGCGGCTGCTGCGCGACGATCCCTGGGCCGCCATCGCCACGTTGCACACCAGGGAAAACGGCGGGGTACAGGAGGGCCTGTTGTTCGATGCATTGGCCGATCCGGCCTTCGGACAGGCCCTGCTGGCCATGGTCCTGCGCCGCCGTCAGCACAAGGGGCGCCGGGGCATCCTCACCGCCGGCTCCACGTGGGCCATGCGCCGCCTGGACCGCCATGCGCTGGTCCGCGCGGCGCCGCGTCCGCTGTCGCTGGAGCAGAGCAACACCAATCTCAATTTCGCCGACACGCTGATCCTCAAGGTGTTTCGCCGCGTGGACGAGGGCGTGAACCCGGAGCTGGAGATCGGCCGGATGCTCACCGAGCAGCGGCGTTTCGAGCACGTGGCGCCCCTGGCCGGCTACCTGGAATACGAGCTGGGACACGGCCGCACCATCAGCGTGGCCGCCCTGCACGGCTTTGTGCCCAACCACGGCAACGCCTGGCAGTTCACCCTGGACGAGCTGGCGCGCTACTACGAGCATGTCCAGACGAATCCGGAACATATGCTCCGTCCACCCGGCGCCGAGGAGCCTTTGGCGGAGTTGGCGGCCCACGAGGCCACGGAGCAGGCACAGACCTACGTGGGGACCTACCTGGAATCGGCCCGGCTGCTGGGGCAGCGCACCGCCGAGCTGCACACGGCCCTGGCCGACGCCCACGGCGACGAGACCTTCGGCCCGGAGGAATTCTCCACGCTGTACCAGCGCTCGCTGTACCAGTCGCAGCGCACGCACACGGGGCAGGTGCTCTCGCTGCTGCGCGGCAAGCTGCGCGATCTGCCGGCGCATCTGCGACCGGCGGCCTCGGCGCTGCTGGCTCGTGAAGGCGAGGTGCTGGCGCGCTTCCGCAGGATCGTGGGCAAGAAGCTGAAAACGGTGCGCATTCGCTGCCACGGCGATTATCATCTGGGTCAGGTGCTCTTCACCGGGCGTGACTTCGTGATCCTGGACTTCGAGGGCGAACCCGCCCGGCCGGTGGGCGAACGGCGCATCAAGCGTTCGCCGCTACGCGACGTGGCTGGCATGCTGCGTTCTTTCGACTATGCGGCGCACGCAGCGCTGAAGCTGCGCACGGGGGACACGGACGAGGGCCGGGAACAGTACGCCGCGCTGGCGCCCTGGGCGCACTACTGGGCGCAGTGGAGCGGCTCGCGGTTCCTGCGCGCCTATCTGGAAACCATGGCCGGCAAGGCGCTGCTGCCGGACGACCCGGACGACATGGAGCTGATGCTGGACATGTATCGCCTGGACAAGGCGCTGTACGAGCTGGCCTACGAGCTGAACAACCGGCCGGACTGGGCCGATATCCCCTTGCACGGCCTGACCCGCATGCTGGACGGGCGCAGCGCCCGCAGCAGCGCCAGGCGTTGACGCGCGGAGCACCTGCACCGGCGCGGAGCCCTGCCGGCCGCGCCACGCACCATCGGTGAACACGCCATGGCTGGCCAAACGACACCCTACGCCCACCGGGAACCCGCGGCCTGGCACCCGGCCTTCGGCACGCGCTCCGCGGCGACGGGGGGCACGGCCTTTCGCGTCTGGGCGCCCAAGGCCGGCGCGGTGGAGCTCGCCTTCCCGGCGCGCGCAGGCTGGTCGCTGGCCATGACGCCCGAGGGCGACGGGGCCTTTGCCGCGGAAATGCCTCAGGTGGGCGCCGGCGACGACTATGGATTCCGCCTCGACGGCGGTGCGCTGCGCCCCGACCCGGTTTCGCGCTGGCAGCCGGCCGGCGTGCACGGGCCCTCGCGGGTGGTGGACCCGGGCGCATTTCCCTGGCGCGACACCCACTGGCGCGGACTGCCCCTGCAGGCATTGGTATTCTACGAGCTGCACACGGGCACCTTTACGCCCCAGGGCACCTTCGACGCCGTGATCGAGCGCCTGCCCTATCTGCAGGCGCTGGGGGTCACCGCCGTGGAGCTGATGCCCGTGGCGGCCTTTCCCGGCGCCCGCAACTGGGGCTACGACGGCGCACACCTCTACGCCCCGCAGGAGAGCTATGGCGGCCCCGAGGGTCTCAAGCGCCTGGTGGATGCCTGCCACGCCCGCGGCCTGGCGCTGTTCCTGGACGTGGTCTACAACCACCTCGGACCGGAGGGGAACTACCTGGGCGAGTTCGGGCCCTACTTCACCGGGCGCTACCGCACGCCCTGGGGCGAGGCGTTGAACTTCGACGACACCGAATGCGGCCCGGTGCGGCGGTATATCATCGACAATGCGCTGTACTGGCTCACCGAGTACCACGTAGACGGCCTACGTCTGGATGCCATCCACGGCATCTTCGACTTCGGCGCGCGCCACGTGCTGGCCCAATTGGCCGAGGAGTTTCAAGCCCATGCCCGGCGCCTGGGGCGCCAGGCATGGCTCATCGCCGAAAGCGACCTCAACGATGTGCGCGTGATCAATCCGCGGGCGCTGGGCGGCTGGGGTCTTGACGCGCAGTGGAACGACGATTTTCACCACGCCCTGCACGCCCTGCTCACGGGCGACCGGCATGGCTACTTCGCCGACTTCGGCGGCACGGGCCACCTGGCCAGGGCCCTGGAACGCGGCTTTGTGCTTGATGGAGGCTATTCCGTCTTTCGCCGGCGCTCCCACGGCAACTCAGCAGCCGAACGGCCAGGGCGGCAATTCGTGGGCTTCGTGCAGAACCACGACCAGATCGCCAATCCCTCCTGCGGCGACCGGCTGTCCGTGCAGACCTCGCCGGCCCAGGAAAGGCTGGCCGCCTGCGTGCTGCTCTGCGCGGCCCATCTGCCGCTGTTGTTCATGGGCCAGGAATTCGCGGCGCGCACGCCGTTCCATTACTTCACCAGCCACGGCAACGCGGCCCTGGCGCGGGACGTGAGCGAAGGTCGTCGGCGGGAGATGGTCTCCCTGCGGCGTCAGGGGGATTTTCACGATCCCCAGTCGCCCGCAACCTTCGCGGCGAGCCGGCTGGACTGGGCTTGCCTCGGGCAGGTCCCCCATGCCGGTGTGCTGCGGCTCTACGAGCGCCTGCTGGCGTTGCGCCGGACACACGCTTGCCTGCACGACTGCGACCGCGCGCACACGCGCACGCTGGCGGGGGAGGACGGGCGCTGGCTGGTGCTGCTGCGGGGAGACACGAGGTCCGGCACCGCCAGCGGCGGAGGTGTAGGGGCAGCGATCGGCGACGGCCACCATTCCACGGACGCGAACAGCGGGGGCGCGCAGGCAGCTCAACTCTTCTGCAATTTCAACGGACATGCCGCGCGCGTGCCCGTGCCTCGCGGCGGCGGCGACTGGCGGCTGGCCCTGTGGAGCGAGGATCCCCAGTTCAGCGCCAGCGGCGGGTCCGCAGCCTCGGCACGGCCCGATAAGGCTCAGGAAGCTCCCTCGCGACCACTCGCAACATGCGACGGGGCGCCGTTCACGGCGCCGCCGCCAACCCTGCACCCGGACGCCCTGGCTGACGGCATGCTGTCCCTCGGCGCATGGAGCGCTGCACTCTATCTGAGAGGGGGAGGCGCATGACGACCCCGTTGGTGATCCACGGCCATTTCTATCAGCCGCCCCGCGAGAACCCCTGGACGGATTTTATCGACGGGGAGCCCAGCGCCGCGCCGTTCCCCGACTGGAACGCCCGCGTGCAGGCCGAATGCTACCGTCCCAACGCCTTTGCGCGGATCCTCAATTCTTATGGCAACGTCGTCAGCATCGTAAACAATTACAGCAACATCAGTTTCAACTTCGGCCCCACGCTGCTGTCCTGGATGGAACACCGCGACCCGGTGACCTATCAACGCGTGCTGCAGGCCGACCGTGACAGCCGGGGCCGCCACGGGGGCCACGGCAACGGCCTGGCGCAGGCGTACAACCATGCCATCCTGCCGCTGTGCAACGACCGCGACCGCCTCACTCAGTTGCGCTGGGGCGTGGCCGACTTCCGGCACCGCTTCGGTCGCGAGCCGGAAGGGTTGTGGATGCCGGAGACCGCCTGCAACGTGGCCACCCTGCGCGATCTGATCGATGAAGGCATCCGCTTCACCATCCTCTCGCCGTACCAGGCCGAACGCGTGCGGCCCATCGGCGCGGGCGAGGAGGCCTGGCAGCGCGTGGGCGAAGGCAATATCGACCCCGGCCGCCCCTACGCCTTCTTCCACCCGGACGGATCGGGGCGCTCGATGGCGGTGTTCTTCTATGATGGGCCCATCGCCCGCTCGGTGGCCTTCGAAGGCGGGCTGGCCTCCAGCCAGGCGCTGATCGAACGGCTGCTCAAGTCGGCCCACGGCGAAGGGCGTCTGTTGCACGTGGCCACCGACGGCGAAAGCTACGGCCATCACACCAAGTTCGGCGACCGCACGCTGGCCCACGCCCTGGAATCGGAGGCGGGCAAAGCCGGGTTTGCCCTCACCAACTACGGCGCCTTCCTGGAGCGCCATCCACCCCAGTGGGAGGTGCAGCTCAAGCCCGGGCCCAATGGCGAAGGCACCGCCTGGAGTTGCGGCCACGGCGTGGGCCGCTGGTACCGCGACTGCGGCTGCCAGACCGGGGGCGAAGAGGGCTGGAACCAGGCTTGGCGCACTCCGCTGCGCGAGGGGTTCGACTTCCTGCGCGGCGAGGCCGTCAAGGCCTTTGAGCAGATGGGCCGCGAATTCTTCGCCGATCCCTGGGCCGCGCGCGACGCTTACATCCAGTTCCTGCTTGAGCCCCGGCGCGACAAGGCCGCCTTCCTGGATTCGCTGGGGGCGCAGCGGCTGCCGCGCCAGTCCCAGGAGCAGGCCCTGACCCTGCTGGAGATGCAGCGCCAGGCCATGCTCATGTACACGAGCTGCGGCTGGTTCTTTTCGGACATCTCCGGCATCGAGACGGTGCAGGTGATGAAGTATGCCGGGCGCCTGATGGACGACATGGCCGACCTGGGCCATCCCCCGCCGCGCTCGGAGTTCCTGGAGATCTTGGCCAAGGCCCAGAGCAACGTGCCCAGCATGGGCACCGGGGCAGACGTGTTCCGTGGCTTCGTGGACCGCTCGCGGGTCACCCCGCGCAGCCTGGCGGCGCACCGGGTCATCTCCTCCCTGGTCAACGGCGAGGACGAGCAGGAGTTTACCGCCGGGTACCGGGTGGAGGTGCAGGAATTCCAGCGCGAAGGCCGCGACCGGCTGACCCTGGCCACCTGCCGCGTGCTGTTGGAGCGCCTGACCACGGGGCGTGTCAGCGACCTGGCCATCGCGGCCATGCACTTCGGCGGGATCGACTTCTTTTGCGCCCTGAAGCCCTTCACCAACCTCAGCCGCTTCCGCGCCTCGGCCGCGCGCGTGTGGAGCAGCTTTGCCGAGGCCACGCTGCCCGTGATCCTGCGCATGGTCTCCAAGGAATTCGGGCCGGAAGAATATGGCCTGGAACACGTGCTGCCGGGCGGCCGCCGGCGCATCGCCAATATCGTCTTCGGCAATCTGGTGCAGCGCTTTGCGGAGCACTACAGCCAACTCTACGAGGACAACCGGCACACCATCGAGATGCTGCAAAAGGCCGGGCTGGAGGTGCCGCCTCTGCTGCGCTCCACGGCGGAATTCGCCGTGGGCAGGCGTTTTGAGGAGGAAATCCGCGCTCAGCACGCCAGCGCCGATCCGGCGGCCTACGAGCGGGCCCTGGAAATAGCTGAGGCGGCTGCCCGGGAAGGCCTGCGCATCGACACCGCCACGGCACGCGAACTCTTCGGCGAGATGATCGCCGGGGCCGTGGAACGGGCGCTGCCCAACGACGATCCTGAACGCTGGGCCACCGCGCTGGCCCTGGTGGCCGCCGCCAAGCGCCTGGGCCAGAATCCGGCCCTGGACCGCGCCCAGGAGCTGCTCCACGACGGCCTCGTGCGCGGCGCGTTGCCCGTGACGCCCGTGATCAACGAGCTGGGCCTGGCCCTGGGCCTGGCCCCCAACCTCCTCAGCACCAGGGTCGCCGAGACCCCCACCCCGTGACCGGGCGGACGCCCCGGCGTTCCCCGTCACGGCCGCACGCCCCCCCTCCACGAGCCCGGATAGACCATTGACCCCTTCCGACCGCACATCGCCCTCCGCCGCGCGCCGGCCGCCCCGTGCGGCGCCGCCCAACTCCGAGCTGGAGCGCTTGGCGGCGCTGCAGCATGCCGATCCGCATACCGTGCTGGGCCTGCATCCGTTGGACGGCGGCATGGTCCTGCGCGTGCTGCGGCCCGACGCCGCCGCGGTGGAGCTGCTGCCCGCCGACGGCCCGCCGCAGGCGCTGGAGCGCGTGCACGCCTCGGGCCTGTTCGCCGTGCTCCTGCCGGCGCGCAGCGCGCGCTTTGCCTACACCCTCAGCGCCACGCTGCACGACGGGCGGCGCATTGCGTGGCGCGACCCGTATGCCTTCCCGCCGGCCCTGGGCGACCTGGACTTATACCTCTTCGGCGAGGGACGCCACGAGCGCATCTACGACAAGCTGGGCGCGCACCTGGTGGAGCTGGACGGGGTTGCGGGCGTGTCATTTGCCGTGTGGGCGCCCAATGCCCGCGGCGTGAGCGTGGTGGGCGACTTCAACGGCTGGGACGGCCGGCTGCATCCCATGCGCGTGCTGGGTCACTCCGGCATCTGGGAGCTGTTCCTGCCGGACGTGCAGGAGGGGGCGCACTACAAGTTCGAGATCCGCGGCGCCGACGGGCGTCTGGTGCTCAAGGCCGATCCTTACGCCAACCGCAGCGAACTGCCGCCCCGGACCGCCTCGCTGGTCACGCGCAGCACCTACACCTTCCATGACCAGGAGTGGATCGCGCGGCGCGCCCGGAGCGCGCCGCAGCACGCGCCGTTGTCCATCTACGAGCTGCACGTCGGCTCCTGGCGGCGCAAGGGTGCCCACGGCGAAGGCATTCTGGGCTATCGCGAACTGGCCCCGCTGCTGGCCGAGTACCTCAACGAGATGGGCTTCACCCACGTGCAATTGATGCCGGTCATGGAGCATCCCTTCGGTGGCTCCTGGGGCTATCAGGTGGGCTCGTACTATGCACCCACGGCCCGCTATGGCGCCCCGGACGACCTGCGCTGCTTCATCGACGTGCTGCACCAGCACAATATCGGCGTGCTGCTGGACTGGGTGCCCGCGCATTTTCCCAAGGACGATTTTTCCCTGGGCCGCTTCGACGGCACGGCGCTCTATGAGCACCTGAGCCCCTTGCAAGGGGAGCACCCGGACTGGGGCACCTACATCTTCAACTACAGCCGCAGCGAGGTGGTGAACTTCCTCATCGCCAGCGCGCTGTACTGGCTGGATGCCTTCCATTTCGACGGGCTGCGCCTGGACGCCGTGGCCTCCATGCTCTACCTGGACTACAGCCGCAAGGCCGGCGAATGGATGCCCAACCGCCACGGCGGACGGGAGAACCTGGAAGCCATCGCCTTTCTCAAGGCGCTCAACGAGGTCACCCATGCGCGCCATCCGGGCGTGCTGATGGTGGCCGAGGAATCCACGGCTTGGCCCGGCGTGAGCCGCCCCACGTACCTGGGCGGCCTGGGCTTCGGTTTCAAGTGGAACATGGGCTGGATGCACGACACGCTGCTGTATTTCAGCAAGGATCCCATCCACCGCCGCTACCATCACAACGATCTCACGTTCAGCCTGGTCTATGCCTGGAGCGAGAACTTCATCCTGCCCTTCTCCCACGACGAGGTGGTGCACGGCAAAGGCAGCCTGCTGGACAAGATGCCGGGAGACCGCTGGCAGAAATTCGCCAACCTGCGCGCGCTGTACGGCTACATGTGGGCGCATCCGGGG
>JACQHH010000190.1 GCA_016199125.1 Candidatus Lambdaproteobacteria bacterium | reverse complement strand
TATCCAGGCCTACGTGCGCGCGGCGGTGTGAGCGCGGCCGGCCGGCCAGCCACACGTCCGCGCCAGCTTTGCCGCGGCTGCGCCGGGTGCCCGGGACGGAGGCAAGCTGCGCCCGCAGTGCCCGTGGTCCGCGCCCGTGAGGATTACGACCGCGGGCCTTCCGGGTCGCAGCCGGCACTGCGCAGCCGAGGTGCAGGCCACGGGTGCGGCGCGCGCGCAGCGCGTGTAGACTGCGGCGACCCGTCCGCCGCCCCGCGGCGCCCATGCCATTCTTTGCAGCGGAGCCTGCCCGTGATCAAGCTCGTGTTCTTCACCTACAAGAAGCCCGGCCTCGGCGACGAGGAATTCCACCGCCATTGGCGCACGCAGCACGCCGCGGTGATCAGGAAGCACGCCCAAGCCCTGGGCATCGTGAAATACCACCAGACCCATGCCATCGTGGGCGACCCCCTCAACCAGCCCAGCGAGCACTTCCCGGAACGTTACGACGGCATCGCCGAAATCTGGTTCAAGGACCGCGAGCACCTGGGTCTGTGGTTCGACAACTCCACCCCTGCGTCCAAGGCCGCGGGCAAGGAAATCCGCGCCGATGAGCGCAAGTTCGTGGATCGCACGCGCGCGGGCTGGATCGTCGCGGACGTGCTGCCCATCATCGACTAGACGGCCCTGCGCGGCGCCTGTCCCCGCCGTGGCCGCATGTCCGCTTCCCGCCGCCGTGCCGCGCCCGCGGATGCGCAGTGTGGGAACGCAAGGGCCATGGCGCCGATCCGCGTTGCCCATGCGCCGAGGCGTTTCACCCGCTTATTCCTCAGACCCCACAAGAGCGACTTGACACGTGCTTTTACCCATGATGTATATGGAACATCATGTTTGATCACTCATTTACCATATCTCATCTATGATTTCCGCGGCCCAATTGCGGGCGGCGCGCGCGCTGCTCGGGATGGACCAGCGCATGCTGGCCGAAGCGGCGGGCCTGTCCGTGCCGACCATCCAGCGCATGGAAGCCAGCGAGGATGTGATCCGCGGAAACGTGGATTCGCTGATGAAGCTCACCGGCGCCCTGGAGGCGGCGGGCATCGAGCTGATCAACGAGGGCGCGGTGAGTCAAGGCGGCGGAAGAGGAGTACGATTGAAGGCATGAACGCGTGTGCCCTGCCTGACCTCATGCCGGCGCCCCGGGCGGCGCGCGGCGCGACCCTCTGCGGCGCGGGAGCGCGGCGCTCGTGAACCTGGTGCCCTCCCTGTCCATCGTCGCGGCGCTGCTGGCGCTGGGCGTGCTGGCCGTGCCCCTGGCGCCACGCCGCGGCGGATCGGCGTTGGTCTATGTGGCCGCGCTGCTGCTGACCCTGGCGGCCCTGGCGCCCCCCGTGGCGTTGCTGCTGGCCGGCGTGGACGCCGGAACCGTGGCGCGGCTTTCCCTGCCGTTGGGCATCCCCTGGCTGGGAGCGCATTTCCGCATCGACGCCCTGTCGGCCTTCTTCCTGGTCGTGGTCAACCTGGGGGGCGCCGCCAGCAGCCTCTATTCGCTGGGCTACGGGCGCCATGAGCCCTCTCCCGGCCGCGTCCTGCCGTTCTACTGCGCGTTCCTGGCCGGCATGAACCTGGTGGTGCTGGCCGATGACGCCTTCTCCTTCCTGCTGGCCTGGGAGTTCATGTCCCTGAGCTCCTGGGCGCTGGTGATGGCGCACCACCGCGAGCCGGGCAATGCCCTGGCCGGCTTCGTGTACCTGACCATGGCCAGCTTCGGCACCCTGTCGCTGCTGCTGGCCTTTGGGGTGCTGGCCGGCCCCGAGGGCGCCTACACGTTCGAGCAGATCCGCTCGCGCGAGCCGGCCCCGCTGCTGGCCTCGCTGGCGCTGGTGCTGGTGCTGCTGGGGGCCGGCTCCAAGGCCGGGCTGGTGCCTTTGCACGCATGGTTGCCCCTGGCCCATCCGGCGGCGCCGAGCCAGGTGTCGGCGCTGATGAGCGGCGTGATGACCAAGGTGGCGGTCTATGGATTCGTGCGCATCGTCTTCGACCTGCTGGGCGAGCCCCAGTTGTGGTGGAGCATGGTCGTGCTGGCCCTGGGGGGCATCACCTCGGCTCTGGGCGTGCTCTATGCGCTGATGCAGCACGACCTGAAGAAGCTGCTGGCCTACCACACGGTGGAAAACATCGGCATCATCTTCATCGGCCTGGGACTGGCCATGGCCTTTCGCGCCAATGCCATGGGCTGGGCGGCGGCGCTGGCGCTCACCGCGGCACTGTTCCACGTGCTCAACCATTCCCTGTTCAAGAGCCTGCTCTTCTTCGGGGCCGGGGCCGTGCTCACCGCCACGGGAGAGCGGGACATGGAGAAGTTGGGCGGGCTGATCCACCGCATGCCGCGCACGGCGTTTGCGTTCTTGGCCGGATCGGCGGCCATCTCCGCCCTGCCGCCGCTCAACGGCTTCGTCTCCGAGTGGCTCACCTTTCAGGCCATGCTGGTCAGCCCGCAGTTGCCGCAATGGGGCCTCAAGTTTCTCGTGCCCGCGGTAGGTGCCCTGCTGGCGCTCTCCGCGGCGCTGGCGGCGGCCTGTTTCGTCAAGGCCTTCGGGGTGACTTTCCTGGGGCGGCCGCGCAGCGAGCGCGCCCGCACGGCCCGCGAGGTGGACGGCTTTGCCGTGGGCGCCATGTTCGCCCTGGCGTTGCTGTGCCTGCTGGCCGGGGTGCTGCCGGGCGTGGTGATCGATGGCATCGCCCCGGTCACCCAGTATCTGCTGGGCGGGCGCATGCCGGAGCAGCTGTCGCAGGCCTGGCTGTCCATCGTGCCCATCACCGCCGGGCGCAGCTCCTACAACGGTCTGCTGCTGTTCGCCTTCATCGCGTTGTCCATGGTGGTGGTCATCACGGCCATCCACCGCCTGGCCTCTCACGCCGTGCGGCGGGGGCCGGCCTGGGACTGTGGCTTCGCGGACGACAATCCGCGGGCCCAGTACACGGCGGGCAGCTTTGCGCAGCCCATCCGCCGCGTGTTCGGCACGTTGGTCTTCGCCGCGCGGGAGCACGTCACCATGCCTTCACCGGGCGATATGGCGCCGGCCCGGCTGGAGGTGCGCCTGCGGGACCCGGTGTGGGAGCTCTTCTATGCGCCCATCGCCGTGGCCGTGGGCTTTGCGGCCGACCGCTTTGACCGCCTGCAATTCCTCACCATTCGCAAATACCTGAGTCTGGTGTTCGGGGCGCTGATCCTGTTGCTGCTGGTGCTGGTGCTATGGGCACGATGAACGCGCTGCTGGTCCAGGGGTCGCAGATGCTGCTGGTGCTGGCCCTGGCGCCTCTGCTTACCGGCTGGGTGCGCAAGGTCAAGGCGCGCCTGCTGCGCCGGCGCGGGGCGTCCGTGTGGCAGCCCTACCGCGACCTGCTGCGGCTGCTGCGCAAGGAGGCCGTGGTGGCCGATTCGGCCTCGTGGCTGTTCCGCGTGGCGCCCTACCTGATCTTCTCGGCGATCTGGGTGGCCGCCGCGCTGGTGCCCACGTTCGCCATCAACCTGATTTTCAGTTGGTCGGCGGACCTGATCGCCATCGTGGCCCTGCTGGGCAGCGCGCGCTTCTTCCTGGCCCTGGCCGGGCTGGACGTGGGCACCAGCTTCGGCGGCATCGGCGCCAGCCGGGAGATGATGATCGCGCCGCTGGCCGAGCCGGCCATGATCATGATCGTTTTTACGCTCTCCCTGCTGGCCGGCTCCACGCAGCTCTCCTCCATCGTGGCCTACATGATCGGGCCCGAGGTGGGCCTGCGCATCTCGGTGGCCATGTCGCTCGTTGCGTTGGTCATGGTCGCCCTGGCCGAAAACGCGCGCATTCCCGTGGACAACCCGGCCACGCACCTGGAGCTGACCATGGTCCACGAGGCCATGGTGCTGGAATATTCCGGGCGGCACCTGGCCATGATCGAGGCGGCGGCGTCCCTGAAGTTGCTGCTCTACGTCTCCCTGATCGCGGCCATCTTCACGCCTTGGGGCATGGCGGCCGCGGGACAGGGCCTGGGACACTATCTGGTGGGCGGGGTGGCGTACCTGGGCAAGCTGGCCGCGGGCGGTTTTCTGCTGGCCCTCTTCGAGACCTCCATCGCCAAGATGCGGGTGTTCCGCGTGTCCCAGTTTCTCAGCGCCGCGCTGATGCTGGGCCTGCTCGCCGTATTGCTGCTGTTCGTTTCCCGGAACCTGTGATGAACGGACTGGGCTTGTATTTCGACGTGGCGCACCTGCTGGCCGGGGGCCTGGTGCTGGTGAGCTTCATGATGCTCTACCAGTTCCGCATGTACGCGCTGCTCAACTTCTACGCCGTGCACGCCCTGGTGCTCTCGGCCTCGGTGGCGTGGCAGGCGCTGATCCAGGGCGCGCCGCATCTGTATGTCACGGCGGGCATCGCGTTGGTGTTCAAGGCCCTCATCATTCCCGTGGCGCTGCACCGCATCGTGCAGCGGCTGGGCATCCACCGCACCATCGAGACGGTGGTGGGCATCGGACCCACCATGCTGGCTGGGATGGGGCTGGTGGCCCTCTCCATCGGCGTGATGCTGCCCGTCACCGGATCGGCCGATATCCTGGCGCGCGAGGACCTGGCCTTTGCCCTGGCCGTGATTCTGCTGGGGCTGCTGATGATGGTCTCGCGGCACAACGCCGTCAGCCAGGTGGTGGGCTTCATGTCCCTGGAGAACGGCCTGGTGCTGGCCGCCACGGGGGCCAAGGGCATGCCGCTGGTGGTGGAGATCAGCGTGGCCTTTTCCGTGCTCATCGCCTTCATCGTGATCGGCATCTTCCTCTTCCGCATCCGCGAACGGTTCGACACGGTGGATGTGCAGGCGCTGGATTCCTTCCGCGGAGAACGCCGATGAGCCATGAAGAACTCGGACTGTGGCTGGTGCGGGCCGTGTTGCTGGTGCCGGCGCTGAGCGCGTGCCTGCTGGCGCTGATTCCGGGCTACCGGCTGTCGGCGCGGCTGAATATGCTCGCCTCGCTGGCCACGCTGGCCGCCGCGGCGGCGCTGTTCCGGGTGCGTCCGACGCCCGGCGCCTTCCTCATCGTGGACGACGTCAACGTGGTGTTCATCGTGCTGAACACGTTCGTGGGCTTCACCACCAGCGTCTTCAGCGCCAGCTACATCGCCCACGAGCTGGAGGTGGGGCGGCTGACGCCGGTGTCCCTGCGCTTCTACCACGCCATGTACCAGGCGCTCATGGCGGCGATGAACCTGGCCTTGGTGGCCAACAACGTGGGGCTGATGTGGGTGGCCGTGGAGATCGCCACGCTGACCACGGTGCTCATGGTGGGCATCTACCGCACCCACGCGGCGCTGGAGGCGGCCTGGAAATATTTCATCCTGGGCAGCGTGGGCATCGGCCTGGCGCTCTTCGGCACCATCATCGTCTACATGGCCTCGCGCTCGGTGGTGGGCGAAGGGCTGGATGCCATGGCCTGGACGGTGCTGGTGCGTCATGCCCCGGCCTTCGATCCGGCGCTGCTCAACCTGGCATTCGTGTTCCTGCTGCTGGGCTACGGCACCAAGGTGGGCCTTGCGCCGCTGCACGCCTGGCTGCCCGACGCGCACGCCGAAGGCCCCACGCCCATCTCGGCGGTGCTTTCCGGGTTGCTGCTGAACGTGGCGCTGTTCGCCCTGTTGCGCTTCCGCATGGTCATGGCGGGCAACGCGGAGGCGCTGGCGCCCGGGCCCCTCATGGTGACCATGGGGCTGTCCTCCTTGCTCTTCGCGGGGTTCATGCTCTACCGGCGGCACGACATCAAGCGCCTGTTCGCCTACTCCTCCATCGAGCACATGGGCATCATCACGTTCGCCTTCGGCATGGGCGGGCCGCTGGCCAACTTCGCCGGCCTGCTGCACATGACCATGCACAGCCTGACCAAGTCGGCCATCTTCTTTGCCGTGGGTCACGTGGCCCAGGCCAAGGGCACCCAGCGCCTCTCGGAAATCCGCGGGCTCACGGTGTCCCATCCCGTGCTGGGCTGGGCGTTGTTGCTGGGCGTGTTCGCCATCGCGGGCATGCCGCCGCTGGGTGTGTTCATGAGCGAGTTCCTGGTGGTCAGCTCCACTTTCGCGCGCCAGCCGCTGCTGGCCATTCCGCTGGTGGCCGGGCTGCTGCTGGCCTTCGGGGCGCTGCTGTGGCAGGCGGTGGGCATCGCCTTCGGCGAGCCGCAGGGCGAGAGCCGGCCGGTGCACGCCTCCACCGTGCCCCTGTGGGCGCACCTGGCGCTGGTGCTGATGGCCGGCGTGTACGTGCCGGGGCCCATCGTGCGCTGGTTTCAGCACGTGGCTGCGCTGCTGGGTTAGGGCTTGGGCGCAATGAACGAGCATGGCGGAAGAACACCTGGCGGAGAAGCCCATGGACACGCTTGATGCGCTGCTGCGGGAGGCGCGACCCCTGCCCGGGCACCGGCCCTGGCCGCGCTATGCCGTGACGGCCGATCAGTGGCGCGCCGCGGGGGCGCTGCCGGCCCGGGGCGATTGCACCCTGGTCTCGCTGTGGGGCCAGGGCGCGCCGCTCACGCCGGCGGTGCACCTGGCGCTGCACGAGGAGGCCCGCGGGCGCCTGGTCGTGCTCAGCCTCGATTGCCCCGCGGGCCGCTTCCCCTCCTTGGCGGCGGCCTGCCCCCCGGCCGCGCGACTGGAGCGGGCCGTGCACGACCTGTTCGGCTTGGCGCCTCAGGGCGCCCCCGACGCGCGGCCCTGGCTCGATCACGGCCGCTGGGGCATCTCGGCGCCCCTGGGGGCCCGCGAGCCGGCCGCACGGCGGCCCGCCAACGACTATGCGTTTCTGCCGGCCGAGGGTGAGAGCCTGCACCAGATTCCGGTGGGCCCGGTACACGCGGGCATCATCGAGCCAGGGCACTTCCGCTTCACGGCCAATGGCGAGACGGTGGTGCGTCTGGAAGAGCGGCTGGGTTACGTGCACAAGGGCATCGACGGCCTGCTGGCCGGAGCCGGGCTGGCCCAGGCGGCGCGGCTGGCCGGTCGCGTTTCCGGCGACAGCACGGTGGCCTATGCCCTGGCCTTCGCGCAGGCCGTGGAGGCGGCCAGCGGTGCTGCCGTGGCCCCGCGGGCCGTGTGGCTGCGGGCTTTGATGGCCGAGCTGGAACGGCTGGCCAATCACTTCGGCGACATCGGCGCGGTGTGCAACGACGCGGCCTTTGCCATCATGCACGCCAACTGGAGCATGTTGCGCGAGCAGGTGCTGCGCGCCGCCGCGGCCTGCTTCGGTCACCGCCTGATGATGGATTGCATCGTGCCCGGCGGCGTGGCCGGCGATCTGGACGCCGCCGGCGCGACGCGTTTGCGCGAGCTGGTGGCGGCGCTGCGCCCGCGCTTCCTGGAGCTGGTGGACGTCAACGACAACAGTCCCTCCCTGCTGGAGCGCACGGTGGGCACGGGCATTCTCAAGCCCGAGCTGGCTCGGCGCTTCGGCGCGGGCGGGTTCGTGGGCCGCGCCTCGCGGCGCGAGATGGACGCCCGCAAGCGCCCGGGCTACGCGCCCTATGATGAGCTGGCCTTCGAGATGCCGGTGCTCAACAGCGGCGACGTGAACGCGCGCCTGTGGGTGCGGGTGCAGGAGGTGCGGCACAGTCTGGCGCTGATCGAGCAACTGCTGGCGTCGCTGCCTCCGGGGCCGCTGCCGCCCGCCACGCCGATCGCCGTCAGCGCCCCGGCCGAAGGCGCCGCGCTGGTGGAAGGGTTCCGGGGCGATGTGTTCGCCTGGGTGCGCCTGGAGGCCGGTGGGCGCGTGGCGCGCTGTCACCTGCGCGACCCATCCTGGTTTCAATGGCCGCTGCTGGAAGCGGTCATCGAAGGCAACATCGTGGCGGACTTTCCGCTGTGCAACAAGTCGTTCAACTGCTCCTATTCCGGGCACGATCTCTAGGAGGCGGCCGTTCATGCGCAAACTGCTCTTCCAGAGCCTGCTGTCCCGGCCCGTGACTGAGGCCCGGCCCCGGCCCGACGCGGAGGCCACGGCCGAGCTGGCCCGGGCCGTGGACGGCGCGGCCCGCCAGCGCCTGGGGCGCAGCTTGGCCCTGCGCCAGGTGGATGCCGGCTCGTGCAACGGCTGCG
>JACQHH010000189.1 GCA_016199125.1 Candidatus Lambdaproteobacteria bacterium | reverse complement strand
GGCAATCTGTTCCGCCACGCGCGCTCGGGAAGCACGGACATTTATCCGGAGGTGGCGGCGGCCGACTTGTTGTCGGGGGTCTTCGCGGCCATCGGCGTGCTCTCGGCGCTGTGGGCCCGGCAGCGCACGGGCCAGGGCACCACCATCGACGTGTCCATGTCCGACTGCCTGGTGGCGGCCAATGCGATTCTGCTGGCCCCCACGCTCAATGGAGCACCGCCGCCGGACATCATGACCGAGCCGGCCTATGGCCTGTTCACCTGCGGCGACGGCAAGCTGCTCAGCTTCAGCATCGCCTACGAGGACTGGTTCTGGGAGGCACTCTGCGGCGCGCTGGAGATGGACGACGTGGCCGCGCTCCAGCGGCCCCAGCGCATTGCCCGTGCCGATGAGCTGCGGGCCCGCATGGCCCGCATCCTGCTGCGGCACCCACGCGCCGAATGGGAGCGCCGCCTGGCCGCGGCCGACGCCATGTTCGCCCCGGTGCTGGAGCTGGCCGACGTGGTGCGCGACCCCCATCTCCTGGCGCGGGGCCTGTTCACCCGCATCGCCGGCGACCCCAGCGGCCAATGGCACGTGCGGCAGCCGCTGGTCTTCGCCGGAGGCGCCCCTGGGCCCATGCGCCCGGTGCCGCGCCTGGGGCAGCATTCGCTGCCGGTGCTGCGCGAGGCCGGCCTGGACGAGGCGCGCATCGGCGCCCTGCTCGCCGCCGGCGTGGTGCTGGACGGCGCGGGCTGATCGCCCATCGCGCGGGAGCGGCGCGCGCAGGGCGGGCCGGCCCACACGTTTCAAGCAGACGGGGAGCCCCTGGGCCCCGATCGCACAGCAGCGCACCTCATCAACGGAGCGGAAGCATGAGTTACGAGATGATCGACTTGCAGACCAGCGGCGCCATCGCCACCATCACGCTCAACCGGCCGGACAAGTTCAACACGATCCGCACCGAAATGTGGTTCGAGATCGAGGATGCCATCAGCCAGGTCAACCAGGACCCCGACCTGCGCGTGATCGTGCTGCAAGGGGCAGGCGACTCGTTCTGTGCCGGCTTCGACTTCTCGGGCAATCTGGACCACTACAAGCGGGCGGGCGTGAGCCTGTCGGCGGAGGACTACGATCCGGGCATGGACATGATCTTCGCCACCAGCCCGTTCCTGGGGCCGGTGCCGAAATTCATGGCCATCTGGCGCAGCGCCCGGCCCGTGATCGCCAAGGTGCAGGGCTGGTGCGTAGGCGGCGGTTCGGAGATGGCCCTGTGCGCGGACCTGGTCATCGCCTCCGAGGACGCGCGGTTCGGCACGCCCTATGCGCGCGTGTGGGGTTGCCACCTCACCGGGATGTGGATCTATCGCCTGGGGCTCACCCGCGCCAAGCAGTTCGCGCTGACCGGCGATTCCATCAGCGGACGGGAGGCGGCTGACATCGGCCTGATCAACGAGGCCTGCCCCCTGGAGGCGCTCGACGAGCGCACCCAATACTGGGCGCAGCGCATGGCGCAGATACCTCTCACGCAACTGGCCGCCATGAAGCTGATCGTGAACCAGGCGTACGAGAACATGGGTCTGCAGACCACCCAGTACATGGGCACGATCATGGATGGGCTCATGCGCAATACGCCCGAAGGGCGGGCATTCGTGCGCAGCGCGGCGGAAAAGGGCGTGGGCGGCGCCGTGGCCGAGCGTGACGCGCCCTTTGGCGACTACAGCCAGGGCGGCAAGGACATGAAGCCCCGCCGCCGCGGCAAACGCTGAACGGAGCCACGCGGCTCCGCGCCCAGCGCAGCGCCTGCGCTGGCGGCGCGTGGGCGCCTCGGCCAGCCAGTGCGAAAACTCGCGCGGTTGCGTGAGCAGACGCAGGACATTTCACGAACTGGAGGGATCATGAGTGTCCACAGTCCAACTCATTCCCGGCAGCGCCTGGGGCTGCCGCCGGCCGTGTGGGTGCTGGCCGTGGCGCTGGTGGCCGCTTCGTCCTCGCCGGCCGCGGCCCAGCCAACCGCCGCGACCGCCGGACCGGCCTTTGCCGCCGCGTTGCCTCTGGTGGATGCGCACGTGCACTACAGCGCCGCGGCCTGGTCGCAGTTTCCAGCCCACGAGGTGCTGGGCAAGCTGGAGGCGGCGGGGGTGCGCCTGGCGCTGGTGTCCTCGTCGCCCGACGACGGCACGCTGACCCTGTACGGCCTCGACGCGCGGCGCATCCTGCCGGTGCTGCGTCCCTATCGCGAGGGCGTGACCTCGGGCAACTGGATGCACGATCAGGCCACCCTGGCCTACCTGCGCGAGCGGCTGGCGCGCGGCATCTACGGGGGCCTGGGCGAAGTGCACCTGGGCACCGCGGAGGAGGCGGACACGCCCGTCGTCCGCGGCGTCGCGGCGTTGGCCGCGCAGCGCGGGCTGCTGCTGCACGTGCACGCCGATGCGCCGCCCATCCAAGCCATCTTCGACCACACTCCGGGCGTGCGCATCCTGTGGGGTCATGCCGGCATGGTGACCCCGCCGGAGCGGGTGCGCGCAATGCTCGAACGGCATCCCCGGCTCTGGGCCGAGCTGAGCTTTCGCGAATCCGAGGTCGCCGCCGAGCCGGAAGGCGCCGCCTGGCGCGCCCTGCTGACCGACCACGCCGACCGCTTCCTGGTGGGCTCCGATACCTACGCCAATGGCCGCTGGGCTGCCTACGACGGGATCATCTCGGGGCACCGGCGCTACCTGGCCCAGTTGCCGCCGGAGGTGGCGCGGGCCATCGCCTACGGCAATGCCGTGCGCCTGGTCGGCGATCACGGCGTCAAGTTCCCCTGATGCGGCACGCGCATCGCCGGCCGCCGGCGGCCTCCGCGCCTGGGGGCCTTTGGCTGATCGGCCGCGGAGTGGTATGGTGCAGGCCAGTATCCCCCCCACCAACCCTTGCCACGCATGAGGAGCCATGTACGCGATCATTCGGCGCTACCGCACGAGTTCCGTCAAGCGCGTCGTGCGCAAAATCGAGCAGGATTTTCTGCCCGTCATCAGCAGCGCCCCGGGCTTTGTGGCCTACTACGTCGTCGACGAGGGCCAGAACATCCAGTCCTCCATCAGCATCTTTGCCGATCAGGCGTCCGCGGAGTATTCCAACCGTCTGGCCGCGGCATTTGTGCGCGAGCATCCCACCGCCCTGCCGGAGACGCCGGACATTTCCGCGGGAGAAGTCCTGCTCTACAGGTCCGAAAGCGGCGAGGAATTCAAGCCCACCGCGGCCGCCATCTGACCGGTGCGGCAGGGAGTCAGCGGCGGCGCGCAGCCACGATCGGCAAATCCGAGCGGGCGGGCGCAACCAGGGTCCGCCGCAGCCGCCGCGGCGAAGCGGCCCGGCGCCCGCATCCCGCGCCGCTCACACCATTCACGTCGCGCCAGCGAAGCAGCGCGCGGCCGCGCTCACACCAATGTCGCTATCCAGGCCCGCGCACTTGGCGTAAAATGATAATGTATTCAGGGCACGTTCAACCTGCCGCAAGGAGCAGTTCGCGATCGTCCGGCCAGCGCGAGCCGCGCACCGACTCAGGACGATCCCAGCCGGCCGCGCAGCTCTGCAAGCGCCGCGCAGGGCCTTCGCACGGGGGGAAACAAGGGGCACCGTCGATTCAAGGAACGGGTCATGTCTCTCAGTCTCGTGCGCTACACCAACATCGTCGAGATCGTCGGCGACATCATCAAGGTGCTGGTTCCCCAGCAAGCCGGGCGCGGGATCGCACCGCGCTTCGGCGACCTGGCGGTGGTCGAGAACGTCAACGCCGAGCGCTCGCTGGCCCAGGTCATCCGGCTTGACCGCGACGAGGTCATGCTGCAGGTGTACTCGGGCACCAAGGGTCTTTCCACCGGGGCATCGGTGCGCTTCCTGGGCCACCCGATGCAGGTGACGTATTCCTACAACATCCTGGGGCGGGTCTTCCGCGGCACGGGCGAGCCCATGGACGGCGGCCCGACGCTGCAACACGATCCGCAGGTGGACATCGACGGCCCGTCGGCCAATCCCATGCGCCGGCTGCTGGCCTCCAAGATGATCCGCACCGACGTGCCCATGATCGACGTGTTCAACTGCCTCGTCGAAAGCCAGAAAATCCCCATCTTCAGCATCCCGGGCGAGCCCTACAACCCCTTCCTGGCGCGCATCGGCATTCAGGCCGACGCGGACATCGTCGTGTTCGGGGGCATGGGGCTGATCTTCGACGACTACCATTTCTTCCGCACCGCCTTCGAGAACGCGGGCGCCTTCGCGCGCACGGTGATGGTGGTCAACCTGGCCTCCGATCCCATCGTGGAGCGCACCTTGGTGCCGGACATGGCGCTGGCCGTGGCCGAGCGCTTTGCGGTGGAGGAAAGCAAGCGCGTGCTGGTGCTGCTCACGGACATGACCGCCTACGCCGATGCGCTCAAGGAGATCGGCATCGCCATGGAACACGTGCCCTCGAACCGCGGCTACATGGGCGATCTGTATTCCCAGCTCGCGCGGCGCTATGAGAAGGCCTGCGATTTCCAGGGGGCCGGGTCGGTGACGATCCTCTCCGTGACCACCATGCCCGGCGATGACGTGACCCACCCGGTGCCGGACAACACGGGCTACATCACCGAAGGGCAGTTCTATCTGCACGGGGGCATGCTGGATCCCTTCGGCTCCCTGTCCCGACTCAAGCAGCACGTGATCGGCAAGGTCACGCGCGAGGATCACGCCCAGATCATGAATGCCATGATCCGCTTCTATGCGGGGGCGCGCGACGCGGAGCAGAAACAGGCCATGGCCTTCGAGCTGTCTGCCTTCGACCACAAGCTGCTCAAGTTCGGCCGCTTGTTCCGCGGGCGCTTCATGGACATCAACGTCTCCATCCCGCTGGAAAAGGCGCTGGACCTGTGCTGGCACACCCTGGCCGAGTGTTTCGCAAAACAGGAGCTGCTGATGCGCGAAGCGCTGGTCGACAAGTACTTTCCCAAGGTGGCGCCCGAGGCGCCGGAGCAACTGACCCATGCCCAAGCTGGCGCTCAACAAGAGCTCGCTGCACCGGCAAAGCGGCCTGCTTAAGACCTTCGAGCGATACCTGCCGTCGCTGGACCTCAAGCGGCGGCAGCTCATCGCGGAGCGCGCCCGGGCCGCCGCGGCGCTGCGCGGCACCTTGTCGGAGATCGAGGGGCTCTCGGCCACCGTGGCCGAGGAACTGCCCATGCTTTCCGACCGCGGCGTCGAGCTGGACGGACTGGCGGGCATCTCCGGCGTGGTGCTGGGCGAGCAGAACGTGATGGGCGCACGCCTGCCCACCTTGCAGGCGGTGCAGGTGGAACGCCGGCCCTACTCCCTGCTCACCAAGCCGCACTGGGTGGACGGTGTCGTGGAGCGCCTGGAACACGTTCTGCGCCTGCGCGTGCGGGCGGACGTGGAGCGGCGGCGCCACGACCTGCTGGAGGCCGCGGTGCAAAAGGTCACCCAGCGCGTCAATCTGTTCGACAAGGTGCTCATCCCGCGCGCCCGCCGCAACATCAAGGCCATCCGCATGTATCTTTCGGACACCGAGCGGGCGGCCGTGGTGCGCGCGAAGATCGCCAAGCGCAAGCACGGCAGGGAGGGCCGGGCATGAGCATCGTCCCCCTGCACAAGGTCACGCTCTGCGGGCTGGTGCGCGAGAAGCGCGCCATCCTGGAAGGCTTGCAGGCGCTGGGCTGCCTGCACCTGGTCTCGCTGCGCCCGCCCTCGGAAGAGCCCGAGGCCGCCGCCCTGGCGCCGGGCAAGGATGCACTGGAGGTGCTGCGCTATCTGCTGGACTGCCCCCACCGCCTGCGGCAGGTGCGCGAGGACGCCGACTTCGACGTGAACGACGTGGTGGCCCGGACGTTGGACAATCGCCAGCGCACGCAGCGCGCCTCCGACCGGCGCGACTTCACTGCACGCCGCATTCGCGACGTGGAGCCCTGGGGCGACTTTACGCTGCCCCCCGAGGATGCCCTGGACGGCTACAAGCTGTGGTTCTACATCGTGCCCAGGCCCGTGCGCAGCGAGCAGCCCGTGTGGCAGGTGGTGCACGAGGACAACCGCAATGCCTACGTGGTCGTCGTGGCCCGCGAAGAGCCCTCGCCGGCTTCCATGCCCGTACCGCGCACGCACACCGGCGCCCTGTCGCTCTCCCAGTTGCAGGCGAACCTGGATCAGGCCGAATTCGCGCTGGAGGAGCTGGCCGCGGAGCGCTCGCTGCTCACACGCTGGATCTTGCTGCTCTCGCACAACCTGGCCGTCGCGGAAAACCGCGCCGCGCTGGCGCGGGCCATGGAACAGACCCTGGAGCACGAGGCGCTGTGCGTGGTGCAAGGCTGGATCGCCCGGAACAATCTGCCGCGTCTGGACGCGTTTGCCGCCGCGCAGCGGCTGGCCGTGCTGGTGGAGGAGGTCTCGGGCGACGACGAGCCGCCGACCCTGCTGGACAATCCGGAATCCGTGGCCGGCGGCGAGGAGATCGTGCAGTTCTTCCAGATGCCGGGCTACCGCATCTGGGACCCGTCGGCGGTGGTGTTCTTCTCCTTCGCCCTGTTCTTCGCCATGATCCTCGCCGATGCAGGGTACGCGGCGCTGCTGGCACTGCTGCTGGGGGCCTTCTGGCGGCGGCTGGGCCGCACCGTGCGCGGCCGCCGGCTGCGCAGCCTGGGCTCGCTGATCACGGGATTGTCATTGATCTACGGGGTGGCGGCGGGCAGCTACTTCGGGCTGGCGCCGGCCCCGGAAAGCCTGCCGGGTGCGCTGCACGTCGTGCACATGGACGATTACCCGGCCATGAT
This sequence comes from Candidatus Lambdaproteobacteria bacterium, assembly GCA_016199125.1. Taxonomy (GTDB): domain Bacteria; phylum SAR324; class SAR324; order SAR324; family JACQKK01; genus JACQHH01. The sequence goes on along the minus strand of JACQHH010000189.1, from coordinate 8,795 downwards.
GCGCCTGGCCGTGAGCGTGGGCGTGCTGCACCTCATGCTCGCCCACGCCATCACGGCCTGGCGTCTGCGCGGCAGCCCGCGGATCGGCGCGCCGCTGGGCTGGATTGCGACCATGGCCGGCGGCATGGCCCTCTGGCTGGGGGGCGGCGGGGTGGGCCCCGACGGGCTGCTGTCCGCCATGGGACCCTGGTTGATCGGGCTGGGGCTGGGCGCGGTGCTGCTGGGCAGCAGCGACCGTCCGCTGCGCGGCGGCGTCAACCTGGCGCGGCGCCTGCTGGACGGGCTGCTAGCCGTGACCGACGTGAGCAAGGTGTTTGGCGACGTGCTGAGCTACCTGCGCCTGTTCGCGCTGGGCCTGGCCAGCGCCTCGCTGGCGGCCACCTTCAACGAGCTGGCCACGACCACGCTGCACGCCGTGCCGGGCGTGGGCGTGTTGCTGTACCTGCTGATCCTGGGACTGGGCCACGGGCTGAACTTCGTGCTCTGCATCGTCAGCGGCCTGGTGCACGGCCTGCGGCTGAATCTCATCGAGTTCTACAACTGGAGCGTTTCCGAGCAGGGCTATCCCTTTCAGGCCTTTCGCAAGAAGGAGGTCGAAGTGTGGAGCAGATAATCATCGCAATGGGCTGGGCCGGCCTTTACGGCCCCATGGCGTTGGGGGCCATCGGCAGCACGATCGGCTGTGCCATCGCCGGCCAGGCGGCCTGCGGGGCGCTGCTGGACACCGAGTCGGGGCACGGGCGCTACATCGGCATCTCGGCCATGCCCTCGTCGCAGACCATCTACGGCATCGTGGTCATGTTTTCGCTCAATCGCACCGTGACGGTCGAAACCGCTCCGGGCCTGTTTGCCGTGGGGCTGCTGACCGGGCTGGCGCTGCTCTTCAGCGCCGTGCGCCAGGGCGAAAGCTGCGCCTCGGCCATCCAGGTGGCCAAGGCCAAGCCCGAGGCCTTCGGGCTGTCCCTGGCGCCCGCGGCCATTGTGGAAGGGTTCGCCGTGTTCGCCTTCATCTTCGCCCTGGTGATCAGCACGGGGATTCCGGCGGGCACCCCTTGAGGAACAGGTCATGACCGAGACAACCAAGACCGGCAAAGCCGCTCATGCCGCCGCCACCTCCGCCGGCGTGCAGGCCCTGATCGAACGCCTGCGCGAGGACGGGGTGGAGCGGGGGCGCGGCCGCGCCGAGGAGATCGTGCGCGAGGCCCAGAACCGGGCCGACTGGATCGTCACCCAGGCCGAGCACGAGGCCGAAGCGCTGGTGGCCAATGCCCGCACGGAAAGCGAACAGATGCGTGTCGCGGGTGAAGAGGCCATCCGCGTGGCCATGCGCGACACCCTGCTGGGCATGAAGACCACCCTGGAAAACCAGTTCAACGACGCCGTGCTGCGCCTGGTCTCCGGGGAAATGAAAAACGTGGATTTCCTGCGCCAGTTGATCCTGGCGGTGACGCGGCGGGCCGTGGAGGAGGCGGGCATCACCGGCGAGGAGCCCATGGAACTCAGCCTGCCGCACGACGTGGTGGGACTGGAAGAGCTGCGCCACAATCCCCAGGCGCTGCAATCCGGGCCGCTGAGCCAACTGGTGCTTTCCGTGGCAGGCGAGGTGCTGCGCGAGGGCGTGACGCTGCACGGGCGTCACGAGGACGGCGGCGGGATCCACGTGCGCCTGGTGGATCGCGACATCGAGATCGACCTCACCGAACAGGCGGTGGCCACGGCGCTGCTGCAGCATCTCCAGCCGCGCTTCCGCGCCATCGTGGAGGGCATCGTGGGCTGACGCCGCCGGTGCGGCGCGCCCCCTGAGGAGCCGGGCATGTCACGATCCAGGCGCTACTATCTGCTCATCGGCAGCCTGCCGGTGCTTACCTCGCCCTTTGCGCCGTCGCACCGCCCCATCTCGCGCATCAGGTTGGACGGACGGCTGGCCCTGCTGCATCCGGACGATGCGCGCGAGCTGGCGCTGATCGAGGGCGTGGTGCGTTGGGAGAGCCTGCCCATGGGCCAGGACGATGAGGTCTTCCTGCGGCGGGCCGACGAAGCGCTGGCACAGCTCTCCCGCCCCAACCTGCGCGACGTGCTGCGCTGGCGCCTGGCTGCGCGCACCATGCTCGCGGCCCTGCGGCGGCGGCACCTGGGACTGGCGCTGCCCGCGCCGCCCGTGCGCTGGGGCTTCGGCGAGTGGGCCGCGCACATCCGCCGCAACTGGAGCCATCCCCAGTTTCGCCTGGCGCCGTATTTCCCCTGGATCGACGAGGCCCAGCGCGCGTTGGCCGAGGGCGATGCGCGCGCCCTGGAGCGGCTGGTGGTGCACGCCGTGTGGCGCCACCTGGAACAGGCGGGGGCAGGACACTATTTCGATTTCGAGGCCGTGGTGCTCTACGTGCTGCGCTGGAGCCTGGCGGCGCGCTGGGCGGCCTACGAGCCGGCGCGCGCCAGCACGCGCTTCGGCCATCTGATTGAAAGCGGGCTGGGCCGCCACGCCCTGCTCTTTGCGCAGTGAGCGGCCGCTCACAACGGCCAGCGGGGGCTTTGCAGCGGATCGACAAAATGGACGCGAAGACGCAGACGCAGCAGGCGACCGCACAGGTGATTGCCGTGCGGGACGACATGGTGACCTTGGAATCCCGGGCCGGCGACGACGGGCACGGTCACCTGATGAAGAACGAAGTGGTCTACGTGCGCCCCTCCCGCAACGCGGCGGGCCAGCCGTCCACGGAGCGGCTCAAGGCCGAGGTGCTGCGCGTGCGCGGCCGTACCGCCGACGCCCAGGTCTTCGAGAACACGCGCGGTGTGGCCGTGGGCGATCCGGTGGAGCAGTCGGGTGAGATGCTCTCGGTGACCCTGGGCCCGGGACTGCTGGGGCGGGTCTTCGACGGCTTGCAGAACTCCCTGGCGGAGGTGGCCGCGGCACACGGCGTGTTCCTGCCCCGCGGGGTGGAACTGGAACCGCTGGACACCACGCGCAAATGGTCGTTCACGCCCACCGTGCGCTCGCGCGACCGGGTGGTGGCCGGCGACGTGATCGGCACCGTGCCCGAGGGGCGCTTTCCCCACGCCATCATGGTGCCCTTTGGCCTGCCGGGCGAGCTGGAGGTGACCTGGATTCAGACCGGCAGCTTCGCCGTGGACGTGACTGTGGCCCGCGTGCGCGATGCGGCGGGCATCGAGCATCCGCTGACCTTGGCCCAGCGCTGGCCCGTGCGCAGGGCTCTGCCCGAGGCGCTGGTGCGGCGCGGCACGTCGCGACGGCTGTATCCCGACGAGCCGCTGATCACCACGCTGCGGCTGGTGGACACGTTCTTTCCCATCGCGCGCGGCGGCACGGGCTGCATTCCCGGGCCCTTCGGCGCGGGCAAGACCGTGCTGCAGAACCTCATCTCGCGCTATTCGGCCGTGGACATCGTGATCGTGGTGGCCTGCGGCGAGCGCGCCGGAGAAGTGGTGGAGACCATCACGGAGTTTCCCAAGCTCAAGGATCCCAAGGGCGGCGGGTCGCTGATGGACCGCACCATCATCATCTGCAACACCTCGTCCATGCCCGTCGCGGCACGCGAGGCCTCGATCTACACGGGCATCACCCTGGGCGAGTACTATCGCCAGATGGGGCACGACGTGCTGCTCATCGCCGATTCCACGTCGCGCTGGGCCCAGGCCATGCGCGAAACCTCCGGGCGCATGGAGGAGATTCCGGGGGAGGAGGCCTTTCCGGCCTACCTGGACTCGGCCATCCGCGGCGTGTACGAGCGGGCCGGCGTGCTGCGCAACAACGCCGGGAACGTGGGCAGCCTGACCATCATCGGCACGGTCTCGCCGGCCGGCGGCAACTTCGAGGAGCCGGTCACCCAATCCACCCTGAACACGGTCAAGGCGTTCCTGGGCCTCAGCGCCGAGCGCGCCTACAAGCGCTTCTATCCGGCCGTGGACCCGCTCATCTCCTGGTCCAAATACCTGGAGCAGCTCGCGGCCTGGTATGAGAAGGAGCTGGAGCCGGGCTGGCCGCGGCGCGTGCGCGGGGCCCTGGAGCTGCTCCGGCGGGGCGACGAGGTGCTGCAGATGATGCAGGTCACCGGCGAGGAGGGCATTGCCCTGGAGGACTTCGTGACGTACCAGCAGGCCGCCTTCATCGACATGGTCTACGTGCAACAGGACGCCTTCGACGAGGTGGATACCTCAGTGCCTCTGCCGCGGCAGAAACGCATGTTCAAGCTGGTCATGGAGTTGGTGGGCCGGGACTACCACTTCGCCGACAAGGACGCGGCCCGCGAGTATTTCACGCGGCTCACCGGGCTGTTCAAGAACCTCAACTACGCCCGCGAGGATTCGCCGGACTACGATCGGTTGCTGGAGGAGATACGCAAGCTGGCCGACGCAGCGGCGCCACGCCTGGGGCATGCGGCGGCCGATCCGGCCGCCCCGGATCCTGCGGCCGGTTAGCCTTTTGTGCCCGCCGCCGACCCCCTGCTGTGAACACGCCGGCGTGGGCCCGGCTGTGCGCGGGTGGCGCCGGCTTGAGTTTCACGCGTCAGTTCAGGCCCCCTGCGTGCCGAAGATCAGCGCGCGGGTGTGGCGGGCGATCATGAGGTCCTCGTCGGTGGGGATCACGCGCACGGTGCAGGGGCTGCCCGCGGTGGAGATGGGATCGGCGTGCGCCGTATTGCGCGTCCCATCCAGCACGATGCCCAGCGGCCCAAGCCCCTGGCACACCGCCGCCCGGATGGGCGCCGCGCGCTCGCCGATGCCGCCCGTGAACACCAGCGTGTCCGCCCCGCCCAGCGCCGCCACGTAGGCCCCCACCTGCTTGCGCAACTGGTAGCAGAACATGTCGATGGCCAGCGCGGCCCGCGGATCGCGCGCCCTGGCCTCCAGCAGCGTTTTCATGTCCGGGCTGAGCCCGGAGACCCCCAGCAGCCCGGACTCCTGGTTAAGCAGGGTTTGCAGCCGCCCGGCATCCAGCCCGCCTTCCTGCAACAGATGGAGCAGCACTCCGGGGTCCAGGTCGCCGCTGCGGGTGCCCATCATGACGCCTCCGGTGGGCGTGAAGCCCATCGTCGTATCCAGGGGTACGCCGCCCCGCACGGCCGCCATGCTGGCGCCATTGCCCAGGTGCGCGATGATCACGCGTCCGGCCGCGTCTGTGCCCAGCGCCTGCAGAATGTACTCGTAGGACAGCCCGTGGAAGCCGTAACGGCGCAGGCCGTCGTGCCAGAAGCGCTCCGGGAGCGGCAGGCGCTGGGTCAGCTCGGGCATGCGGCGGTGGAAGGCCGTATCGAAGCAGGCCACCTGCGGCAGCACGCGGTATTTGCCCGCCACTGCCTCGATCACCTGCAATTCGCCGGGCAGGTGCAGCGGGGCGAAGGGCACCAGACTGCGCAGCTCGGCCAGCAGGTCAGGCTGCACGCGCTCCGGCGCCGTGTGCCGGGCGCCGCCGTGCACCAGGCGATGCCCCACCGCCTGCGGTGCCGGCAGGCCCGCAGCCTCCAGCGCGGCAAAGCAGGCCCCCACGGCCTCTTCGTGCCCCGCGCAGTCCAGGTCGCGGCGCTCCCGGCGTGAGGGCTCCCCCGCCTCCAGCCAGAACAGCCCGCCGGCGAGTCCGATGCGCTCCACCGCGCCGTGGGCCAGCCGCCGCGCCTGCTGCCCGTCCAACCGGTACAGGGCGAACTTGAGCGACGAGGAGCCGCCGTTCAGACACAGGATGGCCTGACCGGCGGCTGCGCCGGGCTCACCGGCGGGCTTGCGGGACCGGGTGCGCGACTCCCGGGCGCGCGGCGTCGGGCCCCTAGGCGACATCCCACGTCCAGTCGTCCACCTCCGGCATGTCCTGGCCATGGGTGGTGATGTACTGCTTGTGGTCCAACAGCTTGTTGCGCAACTCCTGCTTGGCGTAAGCGGCGATGGGCAACAGCTTGGGCACGCGGTCGATGACGTCCTCGGCCAGGTGGAAGCGGTCCATGTCATTGAGCACCACCATGTCGAACGGCGTGGTGGTGGTGCCTTCCTCCTTGTAGCCGCGCACGTGCAGGTTGCCGTGATTCTTGCGCCGGTACGTCAGGCGGTGAATCAGCCACGGATAGCCGTGGTAGGCCATGATGATGGGCTTGTCCACGGTGAACAGCGTGTCGAACTCCTTGTCCGAGAGTCCGTGCGGGTGCTCGCTCTGCGGCTGCAGCTTCATCAGGTCCACGATGTTGATCATGCGGATCTTCAGTTCCGGCGCATAGTGGCGCAGCAGCTTGATGGCCGCCAGCACCTCCAGCGTGGGCACGTCGCCCGCGCAGGCCAACACCGCGTCCGGCTCGCTGCCCCGGTCGTTGCTGGCCCATTCCCAGATGCCGATGCCCGCCGCGCAGTGCTTGTCGGCCTGATCCATGGTCAGGAACTGCAGCGCCGGGTGCTTGCCGGCAATCACCACGTTGATGTAGTGCCGGCTGCGCAAGCAATGATCCGTGGTGCAGAGCAGCGTGTTGGCATCGGGCGGCAGGTACACCCGGATCACGTCGGCCTTCTTGTTGACCACGTGGTCGATGAAGCCCGGGTCCTGGTGCGAGAAGCCGTTATGATCCTGCCGCCAGACGTGCGAGGAGAGCAGGTAGTTCAGCGACGCGATGCGCCGCCGCCAGGGAATCCCATCGCGCGTGACCTTCAGCCATTTGGCGTGCTGGTTGAACATGGAGTCGATCACGTGCACGAAGGCTTCGTAGGTCGAGAAGTAACCGTGGCGCCCCGTGAGCAGATAGCCCTCCAGCCAGCCCTGGCAGGTGTGCTCGCTGAGGATTTCCATCACGCGACCGTCGGGGGCCAGGTGGTCGTCCTCGGGCAGCCGGTTGCCCATCCAGGCGCGGTTGGTGACCTCGAACAGCGCGCCGAGGCGGTTGGAGGCGGTCTCGTCCGGCCCGAACACGCGGAAGTTGCGGTTGGGCATGTTCAGCTTCATCACGTCGCGCAGGAAGTTGCCCATGACCCGCGTGGATTCGGCCAGCACGGTGCCGGGCTTGGGCACCGCGATGGCGTAATCGCGGAAGTCGGGCAGCTTGAGGTCCTTCAGCAGCATCCCACCGTTGGTATGGGGATTGGCCCCCATGCGGCGCGTGCCCTTGGGCGCCAGCTCCGCCAGCTTGGGCAGGAAGGCGCCCGACTCGTCGAAAAGCTCCTCAGGCTTGTAGCTGCGCATCCATTGCTCCAGCACCTTCACGTGGCCGGGGTTGGTGGCCATGTCGGAAAAGGGCACCTGGTGCGAGCGCCAGTAGCCCTCGGCCTTCTTGCCGTCGATTTCCGCGGGGCAGGTCCAGCCTTTGGGCGAGCGCAGGATGATCATGGGCCAACGCGGGCGCTTGCCCCCGCCGTTGCTCCGTGCGTCCTGCTTGATGCGCGCGATCTCATCGAACACCGTATCCAGGGTTTCGGCCATCAGCTTGTGCATGACCGCAGGGTCGGAGCCTTCCACGAAGTACGGGCGGTAGCCATAGCCCACGAACAGGCTTTCCAGCTCCTCCTTGTCGATACGGGCCAGCACGGCGGGGTTGGCGATCTTGTATCCGTTGAGGTGCAGGATGGGCAGCACCACGCCGTCGGAGACGGGGTTGAGGAACTTGTTGGAATGCCAGGCCGTGGCCAGGGGCCCGGTTTCCGCCTCGCCGTCGCCCACCACGCAGGCCACGATCAGCTCCGGGTTGTCGAAGGCCGCGCCATAGGCATGCGACACGGCATAGCCCAGCTCGCCGCCCTCATGAATCGAGCCGGGCGTTTCGGGCGCTACGTGGCTGGGGATTCCGCCGGGGAAGGAAAACTGGGTGAAGAGTCGTTTCATCCCGGCCAAGTCCTGGCCGATGTCCGGATAGACTTCGCTGTAGGTGCCCTCCAGATAGGTGTTGGCCACCAGGCCCGGCCCGCCGTGCCCCGGTCCGGCGATGTAGATCATGTCCAGGTCGCGGGCCTTGATGATGCGATTCAGGTGCACATAGATGAAGTTGAGCCCCGGCGTCGTGCCCCAATGCCCCAGCAGGCGCGGCTTGATGTGCTCCAGCTTGAGCGGCTTTCGCAGCAGGGGATTGTCCCGCAGGTAGATCTGCCCGATGGAGAGATAGTTGGCCGCGCGCCAATAGGCGTGCATGGACTGCAATTCGGTTTGCGACAGTACGGTGGTCATGACGGCCTCTGGAATTGCGTGGTGGTTCGTGTTGCGAGCAGCGGCGCGGTGTGTCGGCGGGCCCGGTACCCGGGAATGCCGCCGTGGGACGCGGCCCTGGCCGGCGCAGCCGGTGGAGCGGCCGACCGCGACTCGGGCGAGCCGGCGCGTTCCGCGGGCGCCCGCGGGGCAGACCCCGGCGCCGTGGCGGCGGCACGCCAGCCGTGCATGGTCGCTGGCCGGCCCGCGGTGCGCGCAGGCACAGCCTCGGCTCTCGCAACGCGAAAGGTGTGATGCGGATGCTTGGACACGGTGCCCTCCTGGTACAGCGGGAGAGCTGCAGGGCATCCCCCGGGGGCCCGTGCAGGTGCGGCGACTGGGTGCAGCCTCTGCCAGGCGGGCAGCGCTGCGGCATGAATCATTTTACCATGCCTGAAGAGGAACCACAGGGTCCCGCGATGGGTAACCCACCCGATGCGGCGGCGGACCGCGGCGCCCGCCGCGCGCATCGTCGCAGGCCCGGCTCAGCCGCTCTTGCCGCCCTTGTGGCGCTCGATGGCCGCCTTCAGGTCGTCGTATTCCTCGCAGCCCAGCCAGCACTCCTTGTCCAGAAAGGCCAGGTGCTCGCGCGCTTTTTCCATCCGCCCCAGCGCCAGGTAGGCCTCGCCGATGT
>JACQHH010000191.1 GCA_016199125.1 Candidatus Lambdaproteobacteria bacterium | reverse complement strand
GACACGTACTTGTAGAACTCGTGGTATTCCTCCGGCTTCACCTGCTCCCGCGGCCGCGTCCAGATGGCCTCCTGCGCGTTGAGCTGGCGGCCCTCCAGGCGGATGGGCTGGGGAATGAAGTTGGAATAGCGCTTGACGATGGCCTCCACCCGCGGCGCCATGGCGAATTCCTCCTGGTCGGGCTTGAGCGTCAGGCGGATCGAGGTGCCGCGGCGCTTGCGCGCGGAGGGCGCCATGCTGAATTCTCCGCTGCCGTCCGACGACCAGCGCCAAGCCGGTTGGGCCGGGTCGGCCGGGCAGGTGTCCACCGTCACCTCGCTGGCCACCATGAACACCGAATAGAAGCCCACGCCGAACTGCCCGATCATTTCCATGCGCTGGTCGGGCGCCGCGCTGGATAGCTGCTTGACGAATTCCAGCGTGCCCGAGCGCGCGATGGTTCCCAGATTGTTCAGCAGCTCGTCGTGGGTCATGCCCACGCCATTGTCCGAGACCGTGAGGGACACGGGCTTTTGCGCCAGCTCCAGGCTGATCTCCAGCGGCAGCTCCGGGTCGCGCACGGCGCTGTTGGTCTGCATCTGGAAGCGCAGCTTGTTCAGGGCATCGGAGGCATTGGAAATCAGCTCGCGCAGAAAGATCTCCCGCTCCGAATACAGGGAATGGATGATGATGTGCAGCAACTGCTGCATTTCTGCCTTGAAGGCATGATGCTCCGCGGCGGGTGCCGCAGTGGATTTCTTCGCTGCCATGCTGGCCTGGTCCCGATCGGATGCGGCGCGCCGGTTTTACAGTGCGTCAGGCGCCCCTGGTGGCATGTTTGAGAATTGCTTTATTATTTCATCTGCTTGAATTTTTGCACCGGTGCCACGGAGGGTCAACCCGCTGTCGCCGGCCGGCCGTCCCGCGGGACGCCGCGAAGACCGCCGCCACCGCGCCGGTTGCAGGAGCCCTCGTCGAGGTGTATGCGCGTTCGCCCCTGGGCGTCGCGGGATGGCGCTTGGCCCGGCATCTGCTATAGGGTATCATGGTGCACCGATTTAGACTGAGACTCAACGAGAACCACCGCGCCGTCGTGCGACCCCGCTCCTGTGGGCACGCGCGCCGGCCGCCGATACGGTGACCGCCATGAGCGCCAAATCCAGCCGCACCCTGCCCCGCCCGCCCGGCGCCGCCGACGATGTGGGCGCGTCGGCGCGGGTGCGCCTGTCCCAGGAGGCGCGGCAGAACCCGGAGAAGGCCATCTTTCTGGACTTCCTGGAGCGCCGCAACCTGAAGCTCACCCGCCAGCGGGAGGCCGTGATCAACGAGGTCTTCAGCGATCAGGGGCACTTCGAGGCGGACGAGATCGTGCACACCCTGCGCAGCAGCAAGCCGCGGGTGTCGCGCGCCACGGTGTACCGTACACTGGAGCTGCTGCAGGAATGCCAGCTTGTGGAGAAGCTCGATTTCGGCACCAGCCAGAGCTACTACGAGCACGTGCAGGCAGGCGAGCACCACGACCACCTGATCTGCACGCGCTGCGGCAACGTGATCGAGTTCCACGACGACGGGCTGGAGGCGCAGCAGGCGCAAATCTGCCGCAATTTCGGCTTCCAGGACACCCACCATTCCCTGCGCATCTTCGGCATCTGCAGCAAGTGCCGCCAACTCACCGGCTGACGCCGCGCCGCGTCGTTGCGCGTCGCTCCGCGGCGCCCCGGGCATGTGCCGAATTCCGCGCGCGCCCGTCCGCAGGCTGCGCGTCAGCGGCGGCGCGCCAGGATGTCGCCCGGCATGGGCCCGTGGTAGTGGATGTCGCGGATGGCGGGGCGACGGCGAACACGTCGCAGCATGAGCGGCAGCAGCACCAGCACGGCGAACACGGCCAGCGCCCACAGGCCCTTGCGCACCAGGTCCGGTCCGCCCACCGCCGCCTCCTTGGCCGCATAGCCCAGGTAGACGTAGCCCGCCGTGCCCGGCAGCATGCAGATCCACGAGGTCAGCACGTAGACCCACAGCGGAATGCGCGTGAGCCCGAAGGCATAGTTGAGCAGATTGAAGGGGAACAGCGGCACCAGGCGCGTGAACGCCACAAAACGCCAGCCCTCCTCCTCCACCCCCGCCTTGATCTTGCCCAGGGTGCCGCCCGCGCGGCGCGCGACCCAATCTCCGGCCAGGTAGCGCGCCAGCAGGAAGGCCAGCGTGGCGCCCGCCGTGGAGCCCAGCGAGGTGTAGACGGTGCCCAGCAGGGGGTTGAACAGGGCGCCCGCGGCCAGGGTCAGGATGCTGCCCGGGAGCATCAGCGCCGGCGCGACGAACCAGATCAGCACGAAGGCCAGGTGACCCCACAGCCCCAGCCGCCCCAGCAGCCGCTCCAGCATCTCCTGGGTGAGCTGTGCGCGGTAGACCACGCCCAGGGCGATGGCGGCCACCAGCACCAGCAGCACGAGCAGCCGGATCATCGTCTTGCGCTTCATGGGGGACTCGTCGGTGATGGGTGCGGGAGCTGCCCGGGACATGGCGCGCAGCGGGTCGGCGGATGCCGGTGAGACCTGCGGCAATCTAGCGCAGCGCCGTCCCTGCGGCAATGCCGGCGATGCGGGGTGGCGGTGCGCGGCCGGACGCACCGACCGCCGGGGGCCGCGGCGCCGCCGATTGGCCTTGATGAATTTCGCAGGGCTGGCAGGATAGATGGCAGGATCGATGGACCTGGCGGCGGCCCGCCCGCCCCCCGCTGCCGCCACGTTCGGCGGCCCGGCGGCGCCCCATCCCGAACCATTCTGCCCGGAGCCGTCCGCGCGCAATGCCCAAACGCACCGACATCAAGACCATCCTCATCATCGGCTCGGGCCCCATCGTCATCGGGCAGGCCTGCGAGTTCGACTACAGCGGCACCCAGGCCTGCCGCGCCCTGAAGGAAGAGGGCTACCGGGTGGTGCTGGTGAACAGCAACCCGGCCACCATCATGACCGATCCGGACCTGGTGGATGCCACCTACATCGAGCCCATGACCCCGGAGGTGCTGGAGGCGGTGATCGCCGCGGAAAGGCCCGACGCCCTGCTGCCCACCATGGGCGGCCAGACGGCGCTGAACCTGGCGCTGGCCCTGCACAACAACGGCGTGCTGGAGCGCTACGGCGTGACCCTCATCGGCGCCAACGTGGAGGCCATCCGCAAGGCGGAGGACCGCGAGCTGTTCAAGCAGGCCATGCAGAAGCTGGGCATCGCCATGCCGGACAGCGGCATCGCCAAATCCGTGGCCGAGGGCCGCGCCATCGTGGAGCGGCAAGGCCTGCCGGCCATCATCCGCCCCTCCTACACCCTGGGCGGCACCGGCGGGGGCATCGCCCGCAGCATGGCGGAGCTGGAGGAGCTGGTGCGTCTGGCCCTGGCCGCCTCGCCCATCCACGAGGTGCTGGTGGAGGAATCGGTGCTGGGCTGGAAGGAGTATGAGCTGGAGGTGATGCGCGACCACCACGACAACGTGGTCATCGTCTGCTCCATCGAGAACCTGGACCCCATGGGCCTGCACACCGGCGACAGCATCACGGTGGCCCCCGCCCAGACCCTCACCGACAGGGAATATCAGCATCTCCGGGACCTTTCCATCCAGGTCATCCGCGAGATCGGCGTGGACACCGGCGGCTCCAATATCCAGTTCGCGGTCAATCCGGCCGACGGGCGCGTGATCATCATCGAGATGAACCCGCGCGTGTCGCGCTCCTCGGCGCTGGCCTCCAAGGCCACGGGCTTTCCCATCGCCAAGATCGCCGCCAAGCTGGCCGTGGGTTATTCCCTGGACGAGCTGCCCAACGACATCACGCGCAAGACGCCCGCCTCCTTCGAGCCGACCATCGACTATGTGGTGACCAAGATTCCGCGCTTCACCTTCGAGAAGTTCCCCATGAGCGACAACCACCTGACCACGCAGATGAAGTCGGTGGGCGAGGTCATGGCCATCGGGCGGGTGTTCCG